>JANMKG010000002.1:0-2736 GCA_031371915.1 Chitinophagaceae bacterium
GCCAGCGACCGTGCCGATTCAAAAGGCGGTTTGGATATTTATCATTTTGAATTGCGGCAGGATATCCGTCCCGCCAAAACCTTATGGGTAAAAGGAAAAGTGACGGATAAAAAAACAAAAACCGGGCAGCCTTCTTCGGTAGAGTTAACCGACCTGGAAACCAAACAGGTGATCTCCAAAGTACAGACCGATGAAACAGGTAATTATTTTATCACCTTGCCTGTCGGCAAGGATTATGCATTCACCGTGAACCGGAAAGGTTATCTTTTTTATTCTGATAATTTTTTAATGGCGGGCCGTTCTCCTGATTCAACGTATGAAAAAAATATCACGCTGCAGCCCATAGAAGTAAATGCCAGCAGCGTTTTAAAGAATATCTTTTTTGATGTGAATAAATTTGAACTGAAGACGGAATCACAAGTAGAGCTCGATCAATTGGTACAATTACTTACCCAAAATCCAGGTCTCAAAATAGAGATCGGCGGGCATACCGATAATGTTGGCAAACCGGCGGACAATCTTTTACTCAGCAATAACCGGGCAAAAGCCGTGGTGGATTACCTGGTGAAAAAGAACATCGCTGCGGCGAGACTTACCCTCAAAGGATATGGTGAAACCAAACCCGTAGCCGATAATAAAACGGAAGAAGGACGTGCATTAAACCGCCGGACAGAGATGAAAGTCACGGGCCAGTAGTTCAAAAAAACCAGTGTATACTGTTATATTTGACCCGGGGAGAATCGGAGATGAAGAAGGAACAGGAACTGCTTTACCAGGTTGCTTTAACCCAGGTCCCTGCTATCGGGCCGGTACAAGCTAAAATTCTACTGCAACATTGCGAACCTGCAGAGATCTTTCATGCAAAAAAAACATGGCTGGAAAAGATAGAAGGTATCGGACCAGTAAGAGCCGCTGCCATTTCTTCGTTCAGGGATTTTTCAACTGCGGAAGAAGAAATAAGATTCATTCAGCAATACAGGATCAAACCGCTTTTTCTCACCGATCCCGCTTACCCCAGGCGATTACTAAATTGTTACGACTCTCCTACCTTGCTGTATTATAAAGGAGCGGCGGATCTTAATGCTTCAAAGATCGTAGCGGTGATCGGTACAAGAAGTCATACCGATTATGCGAAACAGGTCACGGAAAAAATGATCAAAGAACTTGCTGTCCACAACATCACGATCGTCAGCGGTCTTGCGTTTGGAGTAGATGCGATGGCCCATAAGGCGTCAATAAAAAACGAAATTCCCACGGTGGCGGTACTGGCCCATGGGCTCGACCAGGTCTATCCATCCGATCATATCCCGCTTGCCCGCGATATACTCAAGACCAATGGGGGTTTACTAACGGAGTTCCGCAGCCGTAGTAAACCCGACAAGCATAATTTCCCCAGTCGTAACCGCGTAGTGGCAGGTATGAGTGATGCTACGATCGTCATTGAAACAGGTATCAAAGGTGGGAGCATGATCACCGCGGAACTCGCCAATGGATATAATAAAGATGTCTTTGCCTTCCCGGGTAAAGTGACCGACAGCAAAAGCGCCGGTTGTAACCATCTTATTAAAAACAACAAAGCCATTCTACTCACCGAAGCGCAGGAGATCATCGACCTCATGGGTTGGGAGGAAAAACCCCGTAAGTCCGGATCCCGGAAGATCCAGCGGGAGATCTTCGTTGAGCTTACCCCCGAAGAAAAGATCCTGGTTGATATGCTGAAAGAAAAGGAAACCGTGCCGATCGATGAACTGAACAGCCGGAGCGGTCTCAGCAGCAGTACCGTGGCGGCCGCCATCCTTAACTTAGAATTACAAAACCTGATACTATCTTTACCGGGTAAATTGTACCGGCTGGCCTGATCTCCAAGACAGCATAAGCCCCGGTTTTGCTGTCCTTATATAAATAATACGATAATTACTGCCGTTTTCCAATGAAACTGCTATTCAAATCAAGGTTCTTACTGGTAATTGGTTTCCTCTTTTTAAATCTGGGGGCAGCATTTTCGCAGGCCTGTTCCAATCTTGGTCAAACTCCTTCTACGGCTTTCCCGGTTTGCGGTACCACAATCTTTCATCAATCCACGGTACCTCTTTGCGGTACGACTGATATTTTTGTCCCGGGTTGTGCCACAACGGGCAGTGGAGGCGCGAACTATCAAAACAAAAATCCTTACTATTATAAGTTCACCTGTTATACCGCCGGCACCCTGGGATTTACAATAAACCCGCTTGCCGGCAACGAAGATTATGACTGGCAGTTATGGGATATCACCAATCATAATCCTGATGATATTTTTACCGATCATTCATTGATCGTTACCGGGAACTGGGCAGGAAGTTATGGAGCAACAGGTGCTTCATCTTCTGGTGTGAATTTTATTCAATGCGCTTCCAGTCCCGGTGGTGGCGCACCCACTTTTGCCGCTATGCCCACGCTTATCGCCGGTCATGAATATTTACTAATGGTCAGTCATTTTACCGATGGACAAAGTGGTTATGATCTTTCCTTCGGAGGCGGCAGTGCTGTGATCACCGATCCGAAAATACCCGCGATGGTATCAGTTGAACCTGATTGTAACGGGCAAGTGCTCACGCTGGTCCTTAATAAAAATATCCGTTGCGCCAGTCTTTCCGCAAATGGCAGTGAATTTAGTATTTCACCATCAGGGATCCTAGCCACCAGCGCTACGACCACGACCTGTGCATCCGGTTTTGATTTTACAGAAATAACGATCAC
>JANMKG010000015.1:0-2511 GCA_031371915.1 Chitinophagaceae bacterium
TAATACTTTAGGAATATCCGCTGCGATATAACCACCGGTTAATTGCAATGAAGGAGATTTCTCTGCTTTGATCACTTTTATCCCCGATTGAGCTGCTTTGGTCCGGTAATCCAGCGCCGAAACATCTTTCCGGTTATTCATGGCCAGTTGCAGGTAATCCTCAAGTACCCTGGGATCATCTTTTTTGGCAATGCCGGTTGTATCGAGTACAAGTTCCGTTGTTGTGGGTAGTCCCAGCATCAGGTCCATGTTCACATTGGCGAGTTGCATATTATTTTCCGCGTCGAGTAGGTTCAGCTCAATATTGGAAGTTTGAAGCTGGGCTTTTAACAGGTCGTTCCGGGCCAGTAACCCGTTCTTTTCCAGGTTGCCGAGATCCTTTGCTCTTTGCTCTGACTGCGCCAGGTTCTCTTTTACAAGGCGCACTGCGGTTTTAGCTTTGAATAAGGTCGCGAAAGCTTCGATCGTTGTCTGGATCACTTCATCCTTATCATCTTCCGCATCCAGTTTGGCGGCCTTCTCAAGGAATTCGGAAGACTCGATACCATACTTAATTCTTCCGCCGGCATAGATCGGTAAGGAGGCATTTACGATCCCGTACATGGCCTGCGAGACCTTGGGCGTTTCATTTGTTGTACCTGTACCACCGCTGTTATTGTTTTTTGTTTTCAGGTCAAGGTTGGCAGTTGTCAACCGCAGGTAAGAACCCGACGCAGTTGCATCCGGTAATCTTTTTTGTACAGCTTGTTTTAATGCTGCGGTAGCTTCTTCAATTTTTGCCTCGCTGCTTTTAAGTTGGTGACTGTTCTTAATACTCAGGTCGATCGCATCCACCAGGGTGAGCGGTCTTTTTTCCTCCCGCCCCGGCGGGACAAGTTGTGCCTGTATTGAAAATGCAGACGGGAAAAAGGATAGGCTAAAAAACAATATCGCTTTATTCTTCATTGCTAAGTATTACGTTGAATATTTTTTTTAAATGCTGGCTGAGTTTGGTACGTATATGCTGCTGGAATTCTTCTTCGGGCATATCCTGCAGCCCGTTGATCTCTTTATAAAAATGCTGCGTGGTCACCAGCTGGCTTACAGTTCCAACCATGGTCATCATCATCAGCGGGACATCGATATCCTTTTTGAAAAAACCCTTATCCTGTCCCTCCTGGATCAGTTGTTTGATCAGTCCCTGGTTCCTAACTTTCATCTCGTGGATCTGCGCGGTGATGAATTCATTATTGTTCATCATCTGTTCCTTTACCATGATCCGGTGGAAACATTGCTGGTTGGTCAGCTTCAGAATATACTGGTCGATCAGTTGTTCCATTTTCTCCATCGGGGCCAGTTCCTTGTTCTGCAGCATGCTTTCCAGCTGCAGCTTGAAGAACCCGCTGCGGTAGGCGAACATGGCTTCAAAGAGTTTTTCCTTAGAGCCGAAATAATAAGAGATCATGGCCTGGTTCACATGGGCTGTTTCTGATATATCTCTCACAGAAGTACCATTGAAACCCCTGGCAGCAAACAGCGTTTCAGCCGCCTCCATGATCTGTACCTGCTTGTCACTGTATTCCATGATTAATTTTTTTGAGAGGGCAAAACTAAACAATTGTTTAATTTAAACAAACGTTTAATTAAGTTTTTCCAAATAATTTTTTATTTACCCTGAAACGGCTGAACAGCAAGTAGTTGATGACTATCTAAAACTTGGAAAATAACAGAGAATTCGTAATTTCCTTGTCCTAAAACTAAAAACCATGAACCCGAACAAAGCATTATGGGAAAAAGGAGACTTTACCAGAATAGCTGAAACCATGCGTAAAAGCGGTGCTGACCTGATCTCAAGGATCGGTGTAACCAAAGACATGAAAGTACTTGATCTTGGTTGTGGGGATGGTACCACGGCTATACCCGAAGCAAAGACCGGAGCCACTGTTTTGGGAGTTGATATAGCACAGAATCTTGTTGAAGCGGGAAACAGACGGATCAAGGAAGAAGGACTTAATAATATTACGATCCAGGAAGGTGATGCCACTAATCTGGAGGACCTGGAAGACGCAAGTTTTGATCTTGTCGTCAGCATATTTGGTGCGATGTTCGCGCCAAAGCCGTTTGATGTAGCCAAAGAAATGGTGCGTGTTACAAAACCCGGCGGCAGAATCGTGATGGGCAACTGGATACCGGGTGATCCTTCTTTTGCTTCCCAGCTATTAAAGATCAGTTCGGCTTATACGCCACCGCCACCCGAAGGATTTATTAGTCCCATGTTATGGGGTGTGCAGGAACAGGTGATCGAACGTTTTGGAAAAGCGGGCATAGCCAAAGAAAATATTTCGTTCATCCGCGATCCGTTCGTTTTTAGTGCTTCTTATCCACCGGCTAAATTCGCGGAACATTTTAAAAATTTTTATGGCCATACGATGATTGCTTTTGTAGCCGCGGAAAAAAATGGCATGACCTCCGAGCTGCAAAAAGAACTGGAAGACTGGTTTAGCAGCCAGAACAAAAGCAGTGATCCAAACA
>JANMKG010000022.1:0-10704 GCA_031371915.1 Chitinophagaceae bacterium
GGTCGAAGTGCTGGCAGAAGAGGCTCGCCACGTGCGCCCCCTTGGGCGCAAGCGTTTCGTCCAGCGTGCTCGGAATCAGCATCTCCACGATCGGCGCTTTCGAGATCCCGTCCGCCTTCGCGTCGAGGTACGCGCGGTCCATGTAGCCAAGCGTTGGCGCCATGATGATGCCGGCACCGTGATGCGGCCCCGGCTCCGGCAGGCAGGTAAAGCGCGGGAGGCCGGCGAGCGCGACATTCATGCGGAACGTGCCCGAAGCGCATTTCCAGCGCTCGATGCGCGCGCGGAAGCCGGCAGGCCGGCAGGAGGCGAGAAAAAAAATAATCAGCGTAAGTATGAGCGCGGTTCTTATCATTCTTTTATTGTTTTCCTGTATGACCAAATCCTCCTTGATTTCTTTGGGTGCTTTCCAGCAGTTGTACTTCCTCCCAACCGGCCTTCTCCACTTTCTGAAAGATCATCTGGGCGATCCGGTCACCATGCTCTACGACTTGTTTTTCACCAGAAAGGTTGATCAAAATGATCTTAATTTCTCCTCTGTAATCGGCATCAATCGTGCCGGGACTATTCAGGCAGGTGATCCCCTGTTTGATCGCCAGCCCGCTCCGGGGGCGTATCTGCGCCTCGTAACCCTCCGGCAATTCAATAAATAAACCGGTAGGAACCAATACCCTTTCAAAAGGCTCCAGCTGGCAGGCCAACTCGAGGCTGGCCCTTATATCCATCCCGGAAGATCCCGGTGTGGCGTAGGCCGGGAGAGGATTGGAGGATTTGTTGATGATCTTTACTGGAACAACTGACATATGGGTAAAATAAGAACGTTACGATTGTTATTTAGTATCCCTTTTCTTTACTAATACAGTAGCATAAGCCACCAGTCCTTCTTCACGGCCTACAAAGCCCATCTTCTCGGTGGTAGTGGCCTTGATAGAAACATCTTTAGGACCAACCCCGATAATTCCCGCTATGGTTTCCTGCATCCCGGCCACATACGATTTTATTTTTGGGGACTCCAAACAAAGGGTACAGTCAAGGTTTACCACGCTATATCCTTCACCGCTAACCAGGGCAACTACTTTTTGCAGCAGGATCTTGCTGTCAATATTTTTGAATGCCGGATCATGATCCGGGAAATGAGTACCGATATCACCGAGAGAGAGAGCTCCGAGCAAAGCATCACATACTGCGTGCAAAAGCACATCGGCATCGCTATGACCCAGGGCGCCTTTGTGATGGGGGATCTTTACCCCGCCAAGCCAGAGTTCGCGATCACCTACCAATTGGTGAAAATCAACGCCGCTGCCGATACGATAAGACATACACGGGATTTTGACAAATATCCATAAAATAAAACGTCCCGCCGGAGGCAGGACGCTTTATTATTAGTTATTACAAATTATTTTTTGTCTTTCATCCTGCTGCCATCACCTAAGTCAAACATAATTCCGAAACGAAGTGTGTTTGACAGAGGGTTGCGGCTAACACCATTTCCAGTAGGAAGAAGGTAAGCAAAGTTGAAACCAAAGATATTGTATTTGATACCCAGGCCCACTGTAAAGAAGCGACGGTTACCTTTTGTTTTATTCTCATAGAAATAACCGGCACGCAGTGCGAATTGGTTATTGTACCAGTATTCAGCACCAACTGATACCTGGAACTCTTTGATCTCCTCGCTGAATCCATCAGGAGCATCACCGAAAGAACTGAACCAGCTGCCTAAAACTCCTTTGCTTCTGTAATCAGCTATTTCAGCCGGGGTAGCAGGATCTTTAGGAGGAGTAGGAACCAGTAATTTGTTCAATTCAAGACCAAAAGAGATCTGGTTTTGAGCATTGAATTTTCTTGTATAGTTACCACCAAATCCTAAGTTAGCAGGAATGAAATCTTTTGCATCACCATTATCAGTATAAGCTATTTTAGATCCAAGGTTTGATAAAACAACACCCCACTGCCAGCCATTACCAGTAGCATTCTTACTGTCATTATACCAACCCAGGTCAGCAGCAACAGCGCTACCTGATTTGTAAGTTGTGCTACCTACTGTAGTACCGCCAGCTAAATTGGAGTTGATATAACGTAAAGCAACACCAATACCATTTTTCTTATTCAACCTGCGGGAATAACCTACATCGATACCGAATTCACGGGGACGGAAGCTTCCGAAATCATTTCCGAGGTTATCGGTGAAGGTGATATTACCAAGGCTGAAATAACGAACGCCGAGATGCAGCGCCTGGTTGTCATCAAATTTGTAAAATCCTGTAAGAGAAGCCAGGTAAACATCGTTTACGAGGTCTTTTAACCAGGGAGTATAAGTGGCAGTAACACCACCATTCATTTTATTAAAGGCTACTTTACCAATATTCCATAGCCCTGAAGAGGCATCAGGAGAGGTAGCTACGCCAAGATCTCCCATACCACCTGAACGGGCATCGGGGGAAATACGCAGAAAGGGAACAGCAGTTGTAACAACGTTGATTGGATCAACCTGGGCTTTTACAGTAGATGATATACCGCAAAAGAGCAGGATTCCGGCAGTTAGTTTTAAAGCAGTTGGTCTCATTAGAAAGTTTTTAATAATGGTGTAAATATATAGCTTTTGAGTAAATACAAAACTAAAATATAGATTTTTATCGGAAACAAAAAAATTGTTCCTTTTTTGTTGGTTTTCGGGTAGTTGGCTTCATATGGCCTGGCGATTCCGGCCCGCAAGTTCTGGAAAAACGTATACTTTTTGTTTTTATTGTTAAAATTTATTTTTAGGCCGAAAAACTGGTTTTTTTACTCCCCCTCGTCTGTCATTTATAAAGTCCGTTCCGGGGTAACGGGGGTATTGACAATTCCGGGAATGTGGACGCTGCCTGTATGCAAAAAAAGAAATGTTTTCTTTAGCCTATCTACAAAATGACCAGCTTCTCCCAAACCTCTTTTTTCTTCTGGTCCGGCGAGATAACCTTTAGCCTGTAAATATATACGCCCCGCCCCGGCCTGTCCCCAAAATCATCCCTCCCGTCCCAATGGATCACATCACAGCGGTTCCCAGCCGAAACAATGTCCTGGCTTATCGTTTTTATAATACGGCCGGTAATGGTCATGACCTGGACCTGTACCCGGAGAAGCTGGCCCGGTTTATTGTGTTCAAACCAAAACCCGGTATTGCTGGTAAAGGGATTGGGATAATTCAGCACATGACTTATTTCCAGATCTTCATCCTTTGCCACGATGAATTCGAGGTTCGCTTCCCCCGAATTATTAAGAACATCCCAGGCCTTTATTTTAAGGGTGTGATTACCAGGTTCCAGCCCGGGCAACTGGAAACGGACCACCCCCTGCTGGTAACTATTCAAATCTCCCTGGTAAAAATCATTCAGGATAAAGAATTTCCGGTTATCATTATCAAGGGTTGCCACTATATCATGCCCGATGCCGGTACCGTTTGTGTTGATCCCTGAAGAGTCAGCCAGTTTCACGACCAGGAGCGGGGCCTGGTTGGTCAGCCCCCCGTTCACAAATTTTTCATCATTCAGGAAAGGCTTTATAAGCGGACCCTGGTTGTCTGCATCTATCGTATTACCAGCGCCACCTACTATAAAGCCTGTAAAAAAACCATTCCCGTCCTGTGTCCCATTCTCTGCATACAGGCTGAGTTTGCCATTGCCGTACTGGTAGTTAATATCTTTTGGTACTTTAAAAACAAAAGAGAATTTTCCATTTGTTGCCGTCACTTTTCCCCTGAATAAAATATTGGATTGCACCTCGAAACTTGTCACCTGGCTACCGGGATCATTGGCAAGTGTACTCACCTGTTGCGGTTTATCAAAAACAGTTGGATAAACATTGCCGTTGAAATTACTCACCAGGTTGCCCGACTGATCGGTCACTTCTCCCTCTATATTTATTTTTTCGGTCGCACTAAGCGTATCTGCCTGCGCTACCGGGATACCATTCACTTTTGTTGCACGAACTTTTAAATAAGGAAAGCCCAGTGTGAGTGCCGGGTCTCCCAGTAAGGTAAACTTCCTGTTATTATTAATGTCGCCTGAATTCTGGTAAGTAAAATTCTTGGTCTCTTTTACCGCATCGCCAAGTGTTTTATATTTTCCACTGATATCCGGTTGAAGAGCGAACTGCAGGTAATTATTATTGATGATCCGGTTGCTGAAAGCAAATACCAGCCGGGTGGTCGTCATCAGCGCGATGCCCCCTGTCTTTGGTCGCAGCAGGATATTCTCGCCAATTGAATTCACAAATGGGTTATCGTAAGGAGCAAAATCACAGGTGGCAGTAATAAAAAGAGGGAGCCGGTTGGGGTTATTCCAGTTATTGATCATCTCCTGGTCGAGAATGGTTTCCTCCGCCAGCCTGACAGGTCCGCCATGACCATTGAAATTCCAGATCAGCGTTCCATTGTATACATGGTTGTTACTTGCTTGCACCGCCTGGGGATAGCGACTTCCCCCGGGACCAGTTTCTTGCTGAAAGGCATCGAGGTAGATCTTTTGCTGGTTAAAAACCGGCGCGGTTACTTGCGCGGTTGCGGTAATAATCTCGGCATCCTGCAAATGCAGGTTCCCATCTTCGTCATCCGCGAGGAAGGTCAGGTTGTTTCTCCAGGGACCCAGGCTTTGCGATGACAGGTAGACCGCTACTTTGTCTACAAAATTTTTCGCCTCAGCTAAATTTTTCGCCGGTACCCGCCCGATACCGATATCCAGCAAGTTGGTAACGATTCCGGAACTGATATCCTCATTGTCATCTAAAAAACCATAAAAATCATCCGAGGTATATGTTGACAAGGGATCCAGCGTTATGTCATTTTCATAAGCCGGTACCAGGTTGGTATTATTATTCAGCCGGTCGAGGTAATCAAAAGAAGCATCACCAAACAACAACAGGTATTTGGGTTTGTTGCTTGTACTGGTTCCGAACCTGTCATAATACATTTTTACAAAATCACGGATAGCGGCTGGATCCGGGCTTCCGCTCCCAAATTCATTATCCACTTCCTCTGTAGTAACGACAACTGTCCGTAACCCGTTTTGCTGCTGGTGAATCTGTGCCAGTCGTTGTGCCTGTGAGAACAGGGAAGAATGTGTAACAATGATAAGATCGGCAGGCGCGGCATTGTGAAGGTCCTGGTTGGAAACTTTTCCGTTTGCCGTGGGAATCAAAAGATCAGCCGTTGTAAAAGCGATATATTCTCTTAGGCGGGAGCACTCATTGATAAAACGAAATTCATTGTTATTAAAACTGCCCTGCATACGCACGGAATTCAGCGGGTCTGTAATCTCCCATACCTGTGTTGCTGCCGTTGCATTGCTAACAACAAACTCCGCCCTGTTATTCCCTACCGATTGCCAGTCGCGGAAAAGCAATTGAGAAAGCCCATTGAGTGAGAGATTTCGCCGGCTGAATATTTCAAACCAGTTCAACCATCCCTGTGCATTAAAGCTACCGGGTGTATAGCTGAAATTGATACTGGCCGGGCTCTGGGTTGCTGTTCCTGTAACCAATGTTGTTGATTGCTGTGCAAAAAGATCGTATTGGCCTCCACCAACAGGCCCGATCAGCAATGGAGTTGCTGACTGGTTATTTATCTTTATATCAAACCGGCTGTTGCTTCCCACCGAGCGGGATACACAATTCGTTTTCACCAGCAGTGGTGCGTTATTCAATACATTCGGAAGAGGGACATTGAAACTTCTTGTCAGCAGTTTGCCGGGACTGTTCGCAAATTCTTCTCCATACCATTCTTTCCCGCTTCCTAAAAAATTGACCAGGTCCGCTTCATAAAAATATCTTTCTGAAAAACTGGTTACGGTGAGATTAGGTGAAGACATCAACGGAGCATTGACAACCCGTTTACCATTCCCCTCCACTTTTAAAAAATAATAAGACCTGTCACTATAAATATTTTTACGATGTGAAAAAAGTTGGTTAGCAGAATCTTTCTGCCATTCATCGGGGCCACTGGCATAAAAAAGAATATAATCTGAACCATTGATGATCCCGTCTCCCCCATCCACCACCTGGATAGAATTTTCCTGCAGGTCATCTGTCCATACGCCGTTGTTTGCCTCTTTTAGCATCTGCCCCCCGTTACCATAAAGCCTGATGGAAGTGGAAGAAAGAGAACTGGTATTTACCCCCAGCCCGTTCAGGAAAGAAATATCCATTTTATATACCCCGGGAGCCCGTACACTAAGCTTGAACCAGCTGCCTGAAGAAAGGACAGAATGAGGGGTATAAATTCGTTGCGAAAAAGCCCAAAAAGAAGAGCCTATACAGCCTACCAGTAAACCTAAATAACGCCACTTCCTCATAGCTGTAAAACAGGGGTTTAAAAGGGGTTTTCCGCCTGAAAAAAAGTATTTCTGCGTACCCGTTTATTACGAAAGTGCATATATTCGCAAACCGGGCAGGTAAAACCTTATTCAAGTGCAATATTATTACCCCATCCGGCGTTAAAAATATTCCAATTCATAGGTTTATGCAAAAAACAATGAGAAACTTAACGATCCTCGTATCCTGTATGGCACTTCTTGCCTCTTGTAAGAATGGCGGCCTGTTTAAGAAAAAGCAGGATAAGTCCAGCGTTACAGGCTGGAACTACAACGATAAGAACATGGGTGGTTACCAGGTGTCCAAATCCAAAGAGCAGGGTCTTGGCCCGGGCCTGGTGTTTGTTCAGGGCGGTACCTTTACCATGGGACAAACGGAGGAAGACGTTATGGGCGACTGGAACAATATCCCCCGTCGTGTATCTGTCCCTTCCTTTTACATGGATAAGACCGAGGTTGCTAACGTACATTACCGTGAATACCTGCACTGGCTAAGTATGGTTTTTGATCCTTCCGATCCTGCAAACCAGAAGATCATCGAAGCTGCTCTTCCCGATACGCTGGTATGGAGAAGTGAGCTGAGTTATAATGAACCCCTGGTGGAATTTTATTTCCGTCACCCTGGTTTTAATGACTATCCCGTAGTAGGTGTTACCTGGAGACAGGCACATGATTTCTGTCTCTGGAGAAGTGACAGGGTGAATGAAAAGTTACTTAAGGATAAGAACTTTATCAACAAAGCGAACCTGAAACCCGGTGCACAACAGGGTGAAAATAATTTTACAACAAAATCTTATTTACTGGGATTATACACAGCGCCTCCCGGTAAGATCAAAACAAAGAAAGGCGAACCAAAAGTTACTATCGCTTCTATGGAATCTGGTGTTCTTTTACCGGATTACCGTCTTCCTTTTGAAGCTGAGTGGGAATATGCCGCTTATGGGTTGATCAATCAAAACCCCCGCCCAAGTACCAAAGAAGGTAAAAGAGGTGAGGAATTACAATCCAACAAACAGGTTTATCCCTGGGCGCAAAATATCAATGGTCTCCGTGATACACGTCGCGGAAGCTGGCAGGGAACTTTCCTCGCCAACTTCAAAAGAGGTTCCGGTGACAACGCGGGTGTTGCAGGTGGTTTGAACGACCGTGCATTCTATACAGCACCTGTACAATCCTTCTTCCCGAACGGCTTTGGTATCTATAACATGGCCGGTAACGTTAGTGAGTGGGTGGAAGACGTGTATCGTCCCTTATCTTCTCTTGATTTTGATGATATGCCTGCTCCTTTCCGTGGTAACAAGTACCAGAAATTATATAAGAATGCCAATGGTGAAGCAGAGCTGGATAGTGTAGGCAGGGTGAAAATGGCGGATGTTACAGATGAAGAAAGCAAGAATCGCCGGAACTATCAAAGAGGTAACGTTATCAACTTCCTTGATGGCGACTCTTTATCACAGGCTTCTTATGGTTATGGTGTGACCACGCTGGTAAGCGATAAGTCAAGGGTATACAAAGGAGGAAGCTGGAACGACCGTGCTTACTGGCTTACACCCGGCAGCCGCCGTTTCCTTGAAGAAGACCAGGCCTTAAGCACTTTAGGTTTCCGTTGCGCCATGAATCGGATGGGAAGTCCTGAAGGTAATGGCCGCAAAACTGGTCAGCACTATAAAACACGCAGGCAAAAACGTTGAGATCAACAATAATTTTATTGACCTCTTCCCGGATTTAAACCAGGAAGGGGTTTTTCTTTTTAAGAGACCACTGCTGCATTAAAGGATTTTGAAGGCAGTAAAATAATAATTGTTTGCCGCAGCAATTAGTTCAAAATTTATATAATAGGATTGTACAAATTCATAAAATGCTTTGAACTCATGAGTGGGCACGGCGAATTCGTCAAAGAAAACAATATCATCTTTTTTCAAAAAAGGAGCCATTGCAGTGAGCACATATAGCGTGGAGGAATACAAATCCGCATCCATCATAATTACATTCTTCCTGTTGTTATTTAATGTAAGAAGAAATCCAGGGACAGTTTGCTGAAATAATCCCTGGTAAAATTTTCCGCGTGGATCGCTGATTGCAGGTGCTTGATTATTATTATCGAACCCGCCTTTTTTAAAAGGACCCCAATCCTCCGGTAAACCTGTAAATGTGTCAAACCCATAAAATTTGCTTTCCGGATGGGTGTTTTGTTCCAAAAACCAGCGAAATGAATAGCCCTGGGCCACGCCAAATTCCATATAATTTATAGCGGTATTTTGAAAATTTTCCTTTTCGATAACCCATTTATATAAGGGGTATCTTTTTTTATAATCCCATTTCGATGGGAAATCATTGTACGCAACCTTCCTGTTTTTTTGAGCCCAGGCCGAAAATTTTGAAAGATAATAGAGGTTTAAATAAAAGCCCGAAAACAGGTTGAAAAATTTATGCAGCCGCAAATAAGTAAATGCTATTTTGGTATACCTGATAAGAAAAAGTTTCATTTTAGTTTATTAAAATAACTGATGGGCTAACAGGTTGATAATTACTTCTAAAGAAATTCAGGCAAAAATAACATTCAAACCTGTTGGAAAATCAATAGTCTTTTGCAAATCATTCATCCGTGCGTTCCTTCTAATAGTTTGTTTAAACTGTTTTTGAGTCTATTTTTGCCGGATGGAAATACATGAGCTGTATATTATTTTTCAACAATATCCTTCCGTTCAAACAGATACAAGAAAACTCAAGGCCGGTGATCTCTTCTTCGCGCTGAAAGGGGATAATTTCAACGGAAATGCTTTCGCGCAGCAGGCAATAGCAGCCGGCGCTGTCTATGCCGTGATCGATGAAGCCGCTTATGAAATTCCCGGTAAAACCATTTTAGTTGATAATGTGCTTACTTCGTTGCAACAACTGGCCAAATACCACCGTGAAAAATTTACGATCCCTTTTTTAGCCATTACCGGTAGTAACGGGAAGACCACGACCAAGGAACTTATCCATGCTGTACTTTCCACCGAATTCAAAACCTATACCACGGAAGGCAATCTCAATAACCATATTGGTGTACCTCTTACCTTGCTTAAGATAAAAGCAGATGCCCAGCTGGCGGTTATAGAAATGGGCGCTAATCACCAGGAAGAAATAGCGGGTTATTGTATGTATACACAACCCACACATGGTCTTATCACGAATTGCGGTAAGGCACACCTGGAAGGTTTTGGCGGCATCGAAGGTGTCAGGAAAGGAAAAGGCGAATTGTATGATCACTTACGAGGTAACAACGGAACTGCTTTTGTAATGTGGGATTATGATTATCTCCGCGAAATGAGCAAGGGGATCAGCGGTATCATTAAATATGGAACAGGCGATGCGCAGGTAACCGGCCGCATACAAAAAAATGATCCCTTCCTGGAGGTGGAGATCACACAGGGGCTTGACCCGGTCACTATCAGGACACAGTTGGTAGGTGAATATAACCTGCCCAATGTACTGGCTGCCGTTACCGTGGGTAAATTTTTCAATGTGCCAGAAGCAAAAATTAAAAAAGCTATTGAAGCGTATCGTCCTTCGAACAGCCGTTCTCAAATGATGGAAAAAGGATCGAATAGGATCATCCTCGATGCGTATAATGCCAACCCGAGCAGTATGAAACTGGCGATCGAGAATTTTGCCAGGTTACAGGCGACGGATAAAGTGATGATGCTGGGCGCTATGGCAGAACTGGGCAAAGAAAGTATACAGGAACACCAGGCCATCGTGGAACTGATCGGGCAATACAACTGGAAAAATGTCGTCCTGGTTGGAGGTGATTTCTTAAAAGTTGATCATCCTTACCTGCAATTCCCTGATGCTGCTGCTGCAAAGAACTGGCTGGCAGAAAAGCATTTTCAAAATACCCATTTCCTCATCAAAGGAAGCCGTAGTATGGCGATGGAAAAAATCCTGGAAGCCCTTTAGTTGGTATTGAAATATTTCACGCCAAGACGCAAAGAGTACCGCAAAGCCGGAATCTGATCTTTAGCGACTTATATATTTATTCTTAGCGGCTTTGCGTGAAGCAAATTCACACTTACTCACTACCCCTTTAGTTCCTAAAATAGGAACCTTGTTCTGCTGCTGAATAACGAACTTTGCATCTCATTTTAAATATGACCGGGATGGGTACAGCAAGAAAGTCGCGGGGGTATTTTTCTTCTTCAATGGGTTGCCGTTGCCCCCGCTGCCGGGAGGGTAAATTATTTAAGCATCCAACCAGTATCAGTTACAAAAAGAATATGGAGATGAACAGGGAATGCCCTGTATGCGGGCAGGCCACCGAGATCGAGGTCGGTTTTTATTACGGCACCAGTTATGTCAGCTATGCCCTTGCACTTGGCGT
>JANMKG010000034.1:0-3546 GCA_031371915.1 Chitinophagaceae bacterium
ATCATAAAATAAACGGAAAACAGAATCGCCATCATTCTGGTAATTCTTGGCGGCATTGATACCACCCTGCGCCGCGATCGAATGCGCACGGCGGGGAGAATCCTGGAAACAAAATGCCTTTACCTTATATCCCAGTTCACCAAGTGATGCCGCAGCCGAAGCACCCGCAAGACCTGTACCC
Source organism: Chitinophagaceae bacterium (assembly GCA_031371915.1). GTDB lineage: Bacteria > Bacteroidota > Bacteroidia > Chitinophagales > Chitinophagaceae > JJ008. The sequence continues at coordinate 182 of JANMKG010000034.1, forward strand.
ACGATGATGATCTCCAGCTTGCGCTTGTTAGCCGGGTTCACCAGCTTACAATGTCCTTTGTAATCTGTCCATTTCTTTTCTAAGGAACCGGCGGGAATTTTTGAATCAAGCATAAACAATTTGATAATTTGACAATAAGCTAATAGGCTAATTATTTACCCTTCCACTATTCACTATTCACTATTCACTATTCACCACTACAGCCATCCCAAATAAAAACTCACCGGCATCAAAGCAAAAGCCAAGGGAACGATAATGGAAAATCCCAACCCGATACCATTCAGTAAAGCCAGGTATTTTTTATTACTTACGCCGATGGTCCGGAAGGCGCTTTGAAACCCATGCAACAAATGCCACGCTAATGAAATACATCCCAGGACATAGATGATGACGACCCATTCATTTTGGAATACATCCTTCATTCGTTCATACAGGTTTATTTCTTCACCCAGCAGCCATCCCTGGTTTGTCCGGTTCGGGATCCAGAAATGGGATAGATGTATGATTAAAAAGATAAGGATAAGAGTCCCCAGCAAACCCATGCTGCGGCTATACCATTGACTTCCCCTGTTACCCATCGGGACAGCATATCCTTTACGGCGTTTACTCCTGTTCTGGAAAGTGAGTACCAATCCCTGGATAATATGGATTAGAAATCCCGCCATCAACCCTATTTCCAGTAGGCGGGGAACAACACTGGAACCCATAAAATGGGCGCCTTCGTTAAACATCTTACCACCATCATTGGCCCAGATACAGGCATTCAGGCTTACATGTATGATGAGGAAAAGAACCAGGAATATACCCGTCAATGCCATTACCCACTTTTTGCCGATCGAGGAAGTGAACAATTCAGACCATTTCATAAGCTTCGTTCTTAAAGTAAGGTAGTATTTATGCAAAGTTACTACCGGAAGGCCAAATCAAGAAAAGTTACTGGTTGCTGGTTACTAGTTAATGGGTATTGGTTGCTGGTTGTTCAAATCCAAGATTTCCATACAGCATCAGAAAGTCGATTATAACGTAACCAGCAACTAGTAACTAGTAACCAGCACCCAGCTACATTTTCAGGCGTGCAGATAGTTCACTATCTATTTTCTTGAACAAATGAAATGGTTTATAGGTTCTCCAGTTATCGAGGGCCATCAGTTCCAGGTACCGGTTCAGGTGGGCATGTTTAAAGTCGTACTGTGTTTGCTCGGGCATGTTTAAACAAACCACCCAGCCATTTTCTTCCGTCACTTCGTCATAGAGTTCTTCATAGTATTCGCTGCCGTCGCTATGGTAATTAAGTACATTTTCCGCAACCAGGATGAATTTATAGATACCTTCCTTCATGAATTTTTCCAGTACTTCCCTCTTCAGTTCCATGATATCATTTTCAATGGCATCGTTCCATTCACCGATCATTTCGATCACGGCATATTTTTCCTCGTAATCGGCCAGCAGCACTTTAAGATAGAGTGTCCGGCTGCCAAAATCATCCCATTGAGGATGTATATAATAATTATAAACCGTCAGGGAAAATTCAAATTCGGAATAGGTCCTTCCAAAGAAAGGGGACCGCTCATCTTCCTCACTCGTATAGATATGCCTCCAGTTATAAAAGGGTTCAATGTCCTGCATACAGCCTGCAAATTACTAACTGCAGCAGAATTCAGAAATCCTTTTGCTGTTAAATCCCGGCAAATTCCAGCGCGGCCCTAACCAGGATAAATCCGAAAAGGAAGAGTAGTCGTCTGCCATTTCTTGCCCGGTCCCTGTCCTCGATAAAGAACAAATAGCGAAAGGGCAGGTAGCACAATACAAAAAGAATACAAAGAAGAACGAAAAGACCAAAGACATCTGATAAAGTACGTGTTGAAGCCCGGGACAACAGGGCCATCACTCCTTTTTCCCAGAACACAAAGGAGAAAACTGACACCGAAAGGGTAAGCAACAGATCGGCAAACAGTTCAAGCCGGAATAAGAAATCAGCATTATATTCTTTTCTTTTCTTCCGTTTTGTTTTATTGCGGTAAACCAGCCACGTAATAAAGAATGCCAGGCCCATATAGAGAAATATCATCTTACCGCCGGATCCACTGGATGCACTGGACGCGGGTAATGGCGGCAGATGAAGGATATGCCGGATCGCCGGTCCTGCCAGCATAACGAGGACAAACATAATAAGCCAATGACCAATCAACAGGAAAACCAGGAAAGGAACAGGTTGAATGCTTTTCCCGGAATTACTGAGACGGTAACTCAGGGGCAAATGCTTTAATGCCGCCCCTGTTACATAGATTAGCAACGCCAGCAGCATACAGTCGTAAAAGGCGGGCGACATAACAAGCTCCCGCAAAGAAGGAAAAATAAAACCCAGGAGAAAACTCGTCATTAAGACGATCCAGTCAAATAAGCCTGCCCGGTTGGCCTGTATATATTCTTTTGCAGTTGCCATCTTTAACACAAACAAAAATGATAGAACGATTGCAATTTTACAACGGGTCGCTTGCAGTAAAGAAGAAGAAATTATTTAGCAACTGAATCTGCTGCTTTTTTTACACTGCCATATTTCAGCAGCAGGGCCTTAGCTTTTTCATAGTCGGTCATCTTTACTCTTTCCATCAGCATTATAGTACCCCGGTCCACCAGCTTGTCATTGGTGAGTTGCATATTCACCATCTTATTATCTTCTACCCTGCCCAATTGTATCATCACGGAAGTGGAGATCATATTCAACACTAATTTTTGCGCTGTGCCACTTTTCATCCGGGTACTCCCGGTCACAAACTCAGGCCCTACCACCACTTCGATCGGGAAATCCGCGGCCGCGCTTACTGGTGAGCCCGGGTTACAGGAGATACTCCCGGTAATGATACCTTTTTCGCGGCAGTTTTCGAGCGCACCGATCACATAAGGCGTAGTTCCGCTCGCGGCGATACCGATCACCACATCCCTGTCACTCACATTAAGTTCCAGGAGGTCTTTCCATCCCTGCTCTTTATCATCCTCGGCAAACTCCACTGCGTTCGTAATAGCTTTTTCACCCCCCGCAATAATACCGATCACGAGCCCTTGCGGCACACCATAGGTAGGCGGGCATTCACTGGCATCCACGATCCCTAATCTTCCGCTTGTTCCTGCGCCAATATAGAACATCCGACCACCCATCAGCATTTTATCAGCTGCCGCTTCTGCCAGTTTCTCTATCTGGGGAATTGCTTTTTGGACCGCGGCAGGAACAGTTTGATCTTCTTTGTTGATATTTACCAGTAATTCTCCTACTGACATTTTCTCCAAATGACGATAATTGCTTGGTTGTTCCGTTATTCTTTCTAAAGCCATGTGCTCCATTTCTTTTTAACTGTGATACTTCACTA
>JANMKG010000051.1:0-37344 GCA_031371915.1 Chitinophagaceae bacterium
ACCCGCTGCTGTTCACCCCCGCTCATCTCGTTGGGTTTGTTCTCCAAACGGTGAGAAAGGCCGAGCAGGGCTAATAATTCTTCTGCCTTTTCCTTTACTTCTCCCTTTTTCCGGCCTGCCAGCCAGCCAGGAATACAAACATTTTCCCAGGCCGTGAATTCTGGCAGGAGATGGTGGAACTGGAAGACAAAACCGATATGTTTATTCCGGAAAGCCGCCAGTTTCTTCCCGCTCAGGGTACTGATTACTGTATTATTCATGCTAACGTTTCCTGTATCTGCTTTATCCAGGGTGCCCAGTATATGCAGCAGGGTGCTTTTCCCCGAACCCGAAGGGCCCGCGATTGAAACCACTTCGGCCTTCTGGATCTCCACATCCACACCCTTCAGTACTTCCACTGTTCCGTAACGTTTATGAATATTTTTCCCGGTTATCATGCAGCCAAAAATGGGTTTAGGAAATCAAATATCATTAAAAGGAGCCCATTGGCAAAAACTGTAGTACAGGGAAATGACGGATCAGGAAGAAATCCGTCAAAAACACGTTTACAATTAAGGATTTGGAAAATTCGTTAATAAAGCTACATTTGCCGAAAATTAAGGGGTGGGGACCCCGCAGAAAAACCTTATTCAACAAATTAAAACCCTGAGAAGATGTTTTGGACTTTAGAACTTGCCTCGTACCTCGAAGACGCTCCCTGGCCCGCCACCAAAGATGAGCTCATTGATTATTCCATCCGTTCCGGCGCCCCGATCGAAGTAGTGGAAAACCTCCAGGAACTGGAAGACGAAGGCGATGTGTACGAGACCATCGAAGATATCTGGCCGGATTACCCGACACAGGAAGATTTCCTGTTTAATGAAGATGAATATTAGAGCCCCCTGTCCCCCGAAGGGGAACTTAGTTCAATCATTCATTTTATATAAGAATATTTACAAAAGAACAGAGCCCCCGCATGGAGGCTCTGTTCTTTTGTAGTCGTCAGGAAAATATTTGAATTACAAATTTAAGTTCCCCTTCGGGGGACAGGGGGCATTATTCTGTCACCCCCATTTTCTGCATCACTTCATTACTCACGCCGGTGGTAGAATAACCACCATCATGGAAAAGGTTCTGCATGGTTACCATACGCGTAAGATCAGAGAACAGGGTGATGCAATAATTGGCGCAATCTTCCGCGGTTGCATTCCCCAGCGGGGCGATGGCATTGGCATAATCAAAGAAATCGCCAAATCCTTTTATGCCCGTCCCGGCCGTGGTCTTAGTAGGCGACTGGGAAACTGTATTGATACGGACCTTTTTGTCTACCCCGTAATGGTACCCGAAACTACGGGCAATGGATTCAAGCATGGCTTTGATATCGGCCATATCCGTATAAAAAGGATAGGTACGTTGTGCCGCCATGTAGGTCAGGGCCACTACACTGCCCCATTCATTTATTGCATCCAGTTTTTTAGCTACCGCAAGCATTTTATGAAGTGACATGGCCGAGACATCGATCCCTTTCATAAAATACTCGTAATTGGATTCTGTATAAGGGATCTTCTTCCGGATATTCACACTCATACCGATCGAATGGAGCACAAAGTCGATTTTGCCTCCCAGCACATCCTGCGATTTGGTAAATAGGTTTGTCAACTCCTCCACACTGGTCGCATCCGCCGGGATGATTGCTGAGCCGGTCTTCTCCGCCAGTTTATTGATCTCTCCCATCCTCATCGCAATGGGTGCATTTGTCAACACAAATGTTGCACCCTCTTCGTGAGCTTTTTCAGCTACTTTCCAGGCAATGGAATTAGCATCAAGGGCGCCTGTGATGATCCCTCTTTTTCCTTTTAACAGATTGTACGCCATATAAAAAGTTTATAGTTTATAGTTTTGGTTTATAGTTCCTGCGTAAAAATAAGAGATATTTCTAAGCCCAGGGGAACAGCATTTTTATCGCAAAGACCAGCAGGAAGGTATAAACAAATACAAGCAACAGCACCAGCAACAACCAGGAAAGGAAACGCCGCCCGGACTCCCGGGGTCGCAATTTTACCTGTAAATACTTGTAGAGCAGGTAAACCGGTATCAGGGAGAAAAGGATAATGCTAACAATAAGAATGCCTTTTAGTTTCACTCGCAACTATTTTAAACCGAACGATATTTATCGAATATAAAGCTTATCCAAACAGCTGTTAGTGGGCATAGTTAGTACCTTTATAGCGATTGAGTGCATGCTTTCCTTATTAAAATTAAAAAACGTATGGATGTAAAGACCGTGATTACCGGAACAGGCTGTTATATACCGGAGGTGGTAAAATACAACCGCGATTTTACAGCACACAATTTCTATGCTGAAGACAACCAGCGGATCGACACTGCTCCACAGGAAATAGTGGATAAATTCAGGGACATCACCGGGATCGAAGAGCGTCGTTATGCATCGGAAGATATGACTGCCTCCTGCATGGCCATTGAAGCAGCTAAACTCGCGGTAAAAGACAGCGGTATTGATCCCGAAGAACTGGACCAGATTATCGTGGCCCAGAATTTTGGGGATGTCATAAAACACACCATCCAAACCGACACAATTCCATCCCTTGCATCAAGGGTGAAGCATGGACTGGGAATAAAAAACCCTTCCTGTGTGGCCTATGATATTTTATTCGGTTGCCCGGGCTGGGTGCAGGGTGTGATACAGGCCGATACTTATTTTAAAGCCGGTGTCGCTAAAAAAGCACTGGTGATCGGTACAGAGACTTTAAGCCGCGTATTGGATGTATACGACAGGGACAGCATGATCTTTTCCGATGGTGCTGGCGCTTGCATACTCGAAGCAAAAACATCCGATGAGACCAATAGCGGTATTCTTTCCTGGAGTGTGCAAAGTCATTGTGTTGATGAAGCCTATTACCTGTACCTCGGTAAAAGTAATTTTCCCGGCAGCGATCCGCGTATACGATATATCAAAATGAAGGGAAGGAAAGTGTACGAGTACGCGATGCAGTATGTACCGCTGGCCATGAAAGATTGCCTTGATAAGGCCGGTGTAAGGATCGGGGATGTAAAAAAAATTTTCCTTCACCAGGCCAATGAAAAGATGGATGAAGGAATCGTCCGTCGGCTCTTCAAACTGTATGAGCAGCGGGAAATTCCCCCGGACATCATGCCGATGAGTATTCATAAATTCGGTAACAGTTCCGTGGCCACGATCCCAACCCTGCTTGATATGGTGAAGAAAAACCTGTTGGATGATCACGAGCTGCAAACCGGTGATATCATTTTATTTGCTTCTGTAGGCGCAGGAATGAATATCAATGCCATCTGCTACCGGGTCTAGTTGAGGCCGGACACTTATCTTTGCTGCATGACGATTTCCTATAAATGGCTGAGTGAATATCTCCCTGTAATTGTTGAACCGGACAGGCTGAGCCGCATCCTTACGGCTATCGGCCTGGAAGTGGAAAGCATGGACAATTATGAAGAAGTAAAGGGCGGGCTTCGGGGATTGGTCATCGGTGAAGTGCTCAGTACAACAAAACATCCTAACGCGGATAAACTTACCCTCACCAGTGTTACGATTGGCAATAACGAACCCTTACAGATCGTTTGCGGCGCACCGAATGTCGCAGCCGGTCAAAAAGTGATCGTGGCCCCTGTTGGCGCTACCATTTATCCCAGCACGGGTGACCCGATGACCATGAGAGTGGCAAAGATCCGGTCTGTCGAAAGTCATGGAATGATCTGCGCCGAAGACGAGATCGGCATGGGGACTTCTCATGCAGGTATCCTCGTATTGCCACCAGATGCAAAAGTGGGTATGTATGCTGCTGACTATTTCAAGCCGTATGAAGATATCATTTATGAAATAGGTCTCACCCCGAACCGCATGGATGCGATGAGTCACTGGGGTGTAGCAAGAGATGTGTGTGCTTATTTGAGTTACCACGATAAAAAAGACATCAAACCCAAACTGCCGAACGGGAATGGCTTCAAAGTCGATAATACTTCTCTTACGATCGGTGTAAAAGTAGAGAACCCGCTCGCCTGTCCACGTTATTCCGGTGTCAGTATCGGCCCTGTCGCAATCAGGGAATCGCCAAAATGGCTGCAGCAAAAATTACGATCGATCGGCTTACGGCCCATCAATAATATTGTTGATATCACCAATTTTATCCAGTATGAAACAGGACAACCCCTGCATGCTTTCGATGCGGACAAGATCAGCGGTAAAAAAATAATTGTAAAAAATCTCCCGGAAGGAACCCCTTTTATTACGCTTGACGAGAAAGAAAGAAAACTGAGTGCAGAAGACCTGGTGATCTGTGATGAAAAAGACGGCCTGTGTATCGCGGGTGTCTTTGGTGGCTTGCACAGTGGCGTCACTGAAAAGACGACCCATATCTTCCTGGAAAGCGCTTTTTTTGATGCGGTAGTGACACGTAAAACTTCTTTCCGTCACGGGTTAAGAACAGATGCTGCGAGCCGTTTCGAAAAAGGAACCGATATTTCTGCAACGGTCAATGTCCTGAAAAGAGCAGCGAAGCTTATCAAAGAAATAGCCGGGGGTGAGATCAGTTCCGAGATCGTGGATATATATCCTGAGCCAAAAGCAAAAAGGGAAGTGGCCGTCAAATGGCATTTTATCAAAAAACTTAGCGGAAAGAATTACCACCCGGACGCAGTCAAAAATATTTTGACCAGTCTTGGTTTTGAAACACTGAAAGAAGGAATGGATGAACTCAGGGTGGCGGTGCCTTATCACAAACCTGATATCAGTCTGCCTGCCGACCTGGTAGAAGAGATCGTCCGGATCGATGGACTTGATAATATCGAAATACCTGAATCCATCACCCTCACTCCTTCCGTAGAAGAGCATTATGCAAAGGAGATGTACCGGGAGAAAGTTTCAGACTACCTTGTCGGACTAGGGTTCAATGAAAAAATGACCAACTCTATTACAAATGCGGCTTATTTCTCGGAAGAAGAATTACAGGGTATGGTAAAGATGCTTAACAGTCTCAGCTCCGAATTAAATGTGCTTCGTAATTCTCTTTTTGAAACATCGATGGAGGTAGTGGCACATAATCTTAACCATAAAAACAATTCACTGCGTTTATTTGAATTTGGTAAAGCGTACAGTACATCCGCCCCCGGTAAATACACCGAAACCGAAAAGCTATGTATTGTCATTACCGGTAGTAAAAATGAGGACAGCTGGAAACAAAAAACATTACCTGCCGATTTCTATTTCCTGAAAGGAACGATCGACGCGGTCCTGCGATTGATGGGCATCACCCCGGATTCGGTAGAAGCACTGACTGTTCCCAAATTCGGCAATCATATCGTTTATAAACTCAACAACCAGGTCATTGCGGGAGGAGGTGAAGTAAAGAAAAGTGTCGCGGAAAAATTCGGTATCAAACAACCTGTATTCTTCGCCGGGATGAACTGGGCCGGCCTGGCGGAACTGGCTTCCGCGCAAAAAAAAGCGGTGAAAGAGATACCCAAATACCCGGCGGTTCAACGGGACCTGGCAATGATCGTATCAAAAGAGCTGGCCTGGGAACAAGTAGAGCAGACCGTGCAAAAGATAAGACTGGATAAGCTCCAGGACATTAAACTCTTTGATATTTTTGAAAGCGAGAAACTTGGAGCGGGCAAGAAATCTGTAGCCGTTAACTTTACTTTCCTGGATGAAGAAAAAACACTGACAGATAAAGAGATCGATGACTGGATGAGGAAGATCATGACGACGCTCGAAAAAGATCTGCAGGCAGAGATACGCAAATAAGTGGATTGGAAAATCGAGAATTGGGAGATTGGGAAATTGTTTTAATGCAGATCTCTCAAAGAAAGTCAGATCGCAGAAAGAGGGATCAATTTCCCAATTTCGAAATTGTACTTTTCAAAATTCATTTAACATGTCTTCTACAGAAACACAACTAAAAAGGATCCAGGATAAAGTCCAGCAGCTTGTAAAACAACATGTAGCCCTGCATAAAGAGAATAGCAAACTGAAAGAAGACCTGGAAACCGCGCAACAAAAAGTCTCTGCTCAGCAAAAAGGTGCGGATGAATTAAAACAACAGGTGAGTGTATTGAAATTGAATGCGGGCGAAATGAGTGAGGTGGATAAGAAGGAATTCGAAAAAAGGGTCAATGGCTACCTGAAAGAGATCGACCGCTGTATTGCTTTGCTGGGAGAATAAATTGTTTGAGGTTTGAGGTTTGATGTTTGATGTTCTTTATCATCAACTGCTTTATTTAATCAGGAAATTCCAGGTTAAAGGACCTTAAACGTCAAACCTCGAACCTAAACCCTAAACTCTTTTCACCAAATTCATTTTCATTTCATCATCCCCCTGGGAAAGTTCCAGCGTATATTTTCCATAGGGCAGGTCACTCAATCCTCCCCAGGTCAGTACTTCGCTGTCCGTGAAAATATCTTTTTCGATCGTACTGCAAACACTTCCCTGGTCGTCTTTTAAAACACCGCGAAGGCAGTTACCTTTGGGCGTGGTCAATTGAAGCTGCAACGCATCAATAAATGTGGATGACTTAACTTTAACAAACATGGCAAACGTTTAAATAATTTTAAACCGTTTCCTTAGGTGACCTTAACCATGGTCTTTATCAATGGATATTGGCAGAGTTTTAATAAGGGAGACCGAATGTAATGAATTGAAATTGAAATTGAAAATTTCAACAATATGAATGAATTAATTGCTGTTTCCGCCTTTATCGGCGACCGTAGCTACCGGGTCAAGATCAACCCGGAAGATGAGGAAGTCGTAAGAAAGACCCTCAAGACCATCAACGATAAGATCATAGAATTCAAGACCCTGTTTGCCGGGAAAGATATGCAGGACTATATCGCCATGGTCCTGATCTGGTATGCTACCGAGCAGCATGCCGGTACCGCCGCGGGGATCGTTAAGGATAACCTGTCCGAACAACTGGCCAGCATCGAAAAATTACTTGATAGCCAGTTGAATGCCCAATAGAACGGATGAACAGATGAACAAGGAATGTAGAATGTAGAACGCAGAAATAGGAAGACCCTGTGAATTTGAGAGTTTACTTCATCATTCATCATTCCTTGTTCTAATGTTCTGTATTCTCAGAAGCCTTTCTTCGCTTCCATAGCCTGTTCCAGCTTCTGGTCCAGTTCTTCACCCCGCAGATTTTTTGCAATGATCTTACCATCGGGATCCAGTAAGAGGTTTTGTGGGATGGCTTTGATGCCATATTGTTTCGCCACTTCATTATCCCAGAATTTCAGGTCACTCACCTGCGTCCATTCCAGCTTGTCATCATGAATAGCTTTCAGCCATTTTTCTTTTTGTCCGGGACGGTCCAGTGAAACACCGATAATATGAAAATTCCTGTCCTTGTATTTATTGAACACTTTTACCACGTTGGGATTTTCGGCACGGCAGGGTCCGCACCAGCTTGCCCAAAAGTCCACCAGCACATAGCGGCCTTTAAAAGAAGAAAGCATCACCGGGCTTCCAAGGGTATCGTTCTGGGTAAAGTCCATCGCCATCTTGCCAATCCCTGTTTTCTTGGCTATTTCAATATTTTCTTTAAAATCTGCTGCGGAAGGATAATGACGGTTCTGTTCGGATAAGGCATTGAATAAGGGTTCCACTTTATCAGGATTGATCTCCCAGCCGGCATATTGCTGCAGCGCATACATTGCCAGGGGAGACGAAGGATTATTCTTTGCATATTCACCATATACTTTCTCCCTCATTTCACTGTCAATAGCATCGATCTCTTCTTCTACTTTGGCCTGGTTCGCCTTATCCTTTGTCTTACCATAATCGCTGTATTTCGTATACAAAGGTTCCATCCTGTCATTAAAGGGTTTTGTCTGCTTATTCAGTTTTACAAACTCATTATGGGCTAATGACCCTTCTACCTGTATATTGGAAAAAGAGTCCACGGAAATCACTTTTATTTTTCCGGGTTGCAGGAATACAGAGACCGCATCCCTTCCTGAGACAGTAATTATCTTCTTTCCATCCTCTCCCGGAGTATACTTCATTCTCAGCCTTCCCTGTACTGGTTCCTGGATCTCTCCTTCAAACTCGTATTTACCGTCTTTGGATTGAACGCTATCCGTTTTCCATTCACCATTGGCCCGGTATTGCAAGTAGACCCAATCTGGCTTATAAGCCAGGCCTTTCGTTTTCCCGGCCAGTTTAAAGGTCTTGCCCTTATCCTGGGCAATGGCCAGTAAGGGTAAAAAAATAAGGGTAAAGAGTATTTTTTTCATGTTTTTATTTTCAGTTTACAAGTTTACGGAAATGATGACCGTTTGGGTTACCTGAATATGCCGAATGCCGGAATTTCTATATAAAAGGCGGTTAAAACCAATTTCCGCGGGGGCTAGCGGGATTAGCCCCTGTTTTGTATCTTCGTTCCTAACCTGGTTCACGGTAGTATGAACTTATCATTAAGAAATAGCATTGTGCAACACTTAAACAAAATCATTCATGGATCCGAATATATTATCGATCATCATCGGCGCAGCCGCCCTTGTAGTGGGCCTCATAGTGGGTAAACTGGTCTTTGCCCAGAATACCCGTAAAAAAATAGAAGAAGCCGAAATCCAATCTCAAACCATTCTTAGAGAAGCCGGGTTAAGGGCTGAAACTATCCGGAAAGAAAAAGAACTGGAGGCCAAGGAACGCTTTGTGCAGATGAAATCCGCACATGACAAAGAAGTATTTGAAAAGAACAAGAAGATCAATGACACCGAGAACCGTGCCCGCCAGAAAGAACAGGCCATCACGCAAAAGGAAGTTAGTCTTGATAAACAGATCAAGGACAATGATATTATCAAAGAGAATCTCAACCGCCAGATCGAACTGGTGAATATCAAAAGAACCGAACTCGAGAAACACCAGGAAGAACATATCCGCCGCCTGGAAAAAATTTCCAACCTCTCTGCCGATGATGCCCGCTCACAATTGATAGAAAGTCTTAAACACGAGGCCCAGACCCAGGCCATCGGGATACAGCAGGAGATCATTGACGACGCAAAACAAAAAGCCAATAAAGAAGCCCGGAAGATCATCATACAAACCATCCAGCGGACAGCGGCCGAGCAGGCTATTGAAAACTCGATAACGGTATTTAACCTGGAGAGTGATGAGATCAAAGGACAGATCATCGGCCGGGAAGGCCGTAATATCAGGGCTATTGAAGCCGCTACTGGTGTAGACCTGATCGTGGATGATACGCCCGAAGCGATCCTTCTTTCTTCCTTTGACCCGCTTCGCCGGGAGATCGCACGCCTTAGTTTACAAAGACTGGTGACTGATGGCCGTATCCACCCTGCAAGAATTGAGGAAATTGTTGAAAAGACCAAGAAGCAGATCGAAGACCAGGTCATGGAGATCGGGGAAAGGACAGTGATCGAACTGGGTATCCATGGACTTCATAAAGAACTGGTAAGAATGGTAGGCCGTATGCGCTTCCGTTCTTCCTATGGACAAAACCTGCTGATGCATAGCCGGGAGACAGCGAATCTTTGTGCTACCATGGCTGCGGAACTGGGGATGAGCCAACCACAGGTAAAGTTGGCAAAAAGAGCCGGTTTACTTCATGATATCGGTAAAGTACCCGATGAAGAAAGCGAACTGAGTCACGCATTACTGGGGGCCAAACTGGCGGAGAAATTTGGCGAGAATCCTGCGGTAGTAAATGGTATTGGGGCGCACCACGATGAAATGGAAATGCAATATGTGATCTCACCGATCGTCCAGGCCTGTGATGCCATCAGTGGCGCAAGACCGGGTGCAAGAAGGGAGATCATGCAGCAATACCTCCAGCGGATCAAGGACCTGGAGAATCTTGCCATGGCATATGCAGGTGTTGAAAAAGCCTACGCGATCCAGGCCGGAAGAGAACTCCGGGTGATCGTGGAAGCCGATAAGGTGACCGACCAGGAATCAGATAAACTCTCTTTTGAAATAGCCCAGAAAATACAGACCGAAATGACCTTCCCGGGACAGATAAAAGTAACGGTGATCAGGGAAAAAAGAGCGGTGAATGTGGCCAGATAGTTATTAGTTTTTGGCTATTAGCTGTTAGGCTGGAATTCAGGTCAGTCATGATCTTTTTATGTAAAACACGGGATAAAGGGCTAATTGCTAATAGCTAATAGCCAATAGCTCAAATATTTGGAACTTCAGCATCGCGGGCTTACCTTTGCCCTCCCTAAAAATCAGGATTATGAACGCCATAGCATATGTACACGAACAGCTGACCGGGAAGAAAGAATTTCCGAAATTCAAGGCCGGCGACAATATTACCGTTAACTACAAGATCATTGAAGGTAATAAGGAAAGGATCCAGTCTTTTAAAGGAGATGTGATCAAGAAGCAAGGCAGTGGCGCAACAGCCAGCTTCACTGTTCGTAAGATCTCTGACGGGGTGGGTGTGGAAAGGGTTTTCCCCTTCTTCTCTCCCAATGTTGAATCGATCGTGTTGAACAAAGCGGGTCATATCCGCCGTGCAAAACTGTTCTACCAACGTAAACGGAGTGGTAAGAGTGCAAGGATCCGTGAAAAACGCCAGGCCGTAGAAACAGTCACCGCCCGGTAATTTTACAACTAATTAACTGGAAAGCCCTGAATACTGAGCCTGTCGAAGTAGCGGGGCTTTTTTCATTTTCTATCGTTAAGGTTTAATTATTAGTATCTTTGTCCTTCAATTCTCTGATTATGATACAACCTATATTATTGGGCATGCTTGGCACGAATGAGATCGTGATTATCCTTGTTATCGTACTGCTCTTATTCGGTGGTAAAAAAATACCTGAGCTGATGCGTGGACTGGGAAAAGGTGTGCGTGAGTTTAATGACGCGAAAACAAATGTGAAGAAAGAGATCGAGGACAGCGCTAACGACATCAAGAATTCGCCGAATACCAACAACTGATCTTCACTCGTTTCTCTTCTTTCTATTTAAACTTAAAAGCCACTGCTTTTGTTTTCCTTCTCTTCCATTGAGCAATACCATGCCCAATTGCAGGAGGGGATACTTACCTGCCAGCAAGCTGTAGAATATTACCTCCAAAAGATTGAAGCTTTACGGCATCTTAATGCCTTTATAGAAGTTTACAAAGAAGAAGCCCTGCAGCACGCAAAACAGCTTGATGAAAAAAGAAAAGCAGGTAGTCCCCGGGGAAGATTACACGGCGTTGTAATCGGTTTAAAAGATGTGATCTGCTACAAGGACCACCGTATCTCTGCTTCTTCCCGGATATTAAAGGATTTTATTTCCGTTTATTCAGCTACCGCCGTAGAAAGGTTACTGGCAGAAGAAGCTATCATTATTGGTAATCTTAATTGCGATGAATTTGCCATGGGTTCTTCTAATGAGAATTCGGCTTATGGTAATGTGCTGAATGCCCAGGATGAAACAAGAGTGCCGGGTGGTTCATCGGGTGGATCCGCCGTAGCCGTACAAGCTGGACTATGCATGGTATCATTAGGTAGTGATACGGGTGGCTCCGTCCGGCAACCGGCAGATTTTTGCGGCATCATCGGTTTGAAACCCGGGTATGGAAGGATCTCCCGTTATGGGCTTATCGCTTATGCCTCTTCTTTTGACCAGGTAGGAATTTTTGGAACCACGATACCTGATATAGCTTTATTGCTGGAAGTGATGGCAGGAGCCGATGAGTTTGACAGTACAGTATCCAGGAAAAATGTACCCGCTTATTCATCAGCCTTATCGCCCGGTAAAAAATTTCGCTTCGCTTATTTTGAAGAGGCCCTTGTGCATCCCCGGCTTGATCCCGAGATCGGAGTAGCGATCAGGGAACGTCTTGATCAGCTTAAAAAAGAAGGGCATGAAGTACAGCCAGTAAAATTTGAATGGCTCGATTATATTGTTCCGGCTTATTATATCCTGACCACGGCCGAAGCTTCTTCCAACCTTTCCCGGTATGATGGGGTTAAATATGGGTACCGCAGTAAAGCACCGGGAGTTGAATTAACAGAGTTTTATAAGCAGACCAGGTCCGCTGGTTTTGGCAAAGAAGTGAAACGCAGGATCATGCTTGGAACGTTTGTGCTGAGTGCTGGTTATTATGATGCTTATTTTACAAAAGCACAAAAAGTAAGGAAATTGTTAATCACTAAAACAGAGCTGATTTTCAGCGATTTTGACTTCATCATTCTTCCTGTTTCACCGGTTACGGCCTTTAAGATAGGTGAAAAAGCGGGCGATCCCATCGCCATGTACCTCGCGGATATTTATACTGTAATGGCGAACCTTACGGGTATTCCCGCCATTTCCCTCCCGCTTTTCAAACATAGCAACGGTATGCCCTTTGGCCTCCAGGTTATGGCAAACCGGTTCGATGAGGTATCTTTGCTGCAGGTTTCAAAGTCCCTGCTGGACCGGGCCTGAAAAGAAAAGGTTTGAAAAAAATAAAGCAAATATTACTGGTATTACCGGGGGTTATTTTATTCCTCGTTATTGGCACTGTAAAAGCAGCTGACCAGCAGCAGGGCATTGCCGTGGCTACCAGCCAGGTTATGGCAAGGGATACCACCATCAAAAAGGATTCTCTTGCATTAGTTAACCTGCCGGTGAATAACCCCAAGCTGGAATTCAAGAATCTTTTTAGTACCGCAGTTACGGGTGACGGAGGGAACGGGGCCAAATTAAACCCGATGGCGATCAGTTTTGTCCATGATTATATCGCCCGGAACGGGAAGGGCTTCAATGCCATGAAGGAATGGGCAAAACCCTACCTCGATATGATGGATGATATCCTGACACAGCACGGTGTGCCTAAAGAAATGAAATACCTGGCCGTTATCGAATCCGGCCTGAAATACAATGCTATTTCCTTTTCGGGGGCAGTAGGACCCTGGGCTTTTATGCCTTCCGCAGCAAGGGAATACGGGTTAAAGATGACCAAATACCATGATGACCGGCTGGATTATTTCAAAAGTACCCATGCCGCGGCAAGTTTATTGACCGATCTCTACAAAAAATACGGTGACTGGTTGCTGGTGATCGCTGCTTATAATGGCGGACCGGGGAATGTCAACAAAGCGATCAAAAAAAGCGGGGGCAGTAAGGACTTCTGGACCCTGCAGTATTACCTTCCGAATGAATCCATGAACCATGTAAAGAAGTTCATTGCTACACACTATATTTTCGAGGGTGAAGGCGGTATCACCACCATTACAAAAAATGAATTGAAGGACCTGGTGGTAAAAGGAGGGGCAACACTGGCCGAAGAGGAAATGAAAAATTCCACGTCCTATGCGATTACAGGGCGTTTCAGTTCTGTGGTCATCATCAAATATATCGATATGGATATGACCACCTTTACCCGCTATAATCCCGGCTTTGACAACGAGATCGCCATCAATGGTAAATATGAACTGAGGCTACCGACCCAGAAAATGAATATTTTTGTAGCGAAGCGTTACGAGATCCTCGATGAAAGCATCCAGCTGCTGCTCAAATCTGCTAATGGGGGAACACGTTAATTTTTAATTTAGCACACAGATTCTCATGATCTTTATGATTTTTTAGGATGGTTCTTCTGCTCAGATCATAATCATCATAATGATCTGCGTTCCTCCCTAAATATGCGTTCATTCTCCTTCCAGCACTTTTTTCATAGCTGTCGCCTTCATCATACATTCTTCCCATTCTTTTTCCGCATCGCTGTAAAAAGTGATACCCGACCCCGCCTGGAATGACAGGTAATTATTCTGTGTATTATACATGATGCTTCTTATTACCACGTTAAAATCAAAATCGCCACCTGGTGAAATATACCCGAGAGCCCCGGAGAAGATCCCCCGCTTTGTTTGTTCGTATTGTTCGATCAGCTCCATTACCCGTTTTTTGGGTGCCCCCGTCATGGATCCCATCGGGAACGTGGCGCGGATGATTTCCGTGAAGGAAATAGTCTCCTTTAATTCACCGCTGACCGTAGAGACCATCTGGTGTACTTGC
The DNA here is from genome assembly GCA_031371915.1 of Chitinophagaceae bacterium. GTDB lineage: Bacteria > Bacteroidota > Bacteroidia > Chitinophagales > Chitinophagaceae > JJ008. Next base: position 13,992 of record JANMKG010000051.1, read on the forward strand.
GGGAATGAATAAACACCAAACAACTCTTCTACCTGTACCGTTCCTTCCTGGCAGACCCTCGAAAGATCATTCCTCACCAGGTCTACGACCATTACATTTTCCGAACGATCCTTCGCACTGTTAAAAAGGTATTCCTTACTGCTGGAATCCAAAGCTTCATTACCCATCACTCTTTTCGATGTTCCCTTGATCGGTTGAGAAAGTATTTTATTGCCTTCTCGTTTCAGGAATCGTTCAGGACTGGCACAGATCAACCACTGATCCTGCATCCTGTACAAAGCGGAAAAAGGGTTGGGGGAGATCCTTCCCAGTTCCTGGTAGATATGTACGGGGTCGATACGGGCGTCTTTGGCAAAGAATTCCTGGCAAAAATTGATCTCGTAACAATCACCGCGGAGAATATGCTGTCTTAATTTATTCGTAATACTGATATAGTCGTTGCGGCTGGTCCTGTTTTCAATATTCACTTCCTGTATAAACGGGGGTGATGTTATCGGTTCCCTGTCAATGGCATCATAAATAAGTTGGGGTTCATCCGCTTCGATAGAGAGGGTTGTTTCCGAAAGACGGATCAGTATCTCGGGCTCAAAAAAGAACAGGTCCGGGAAATTCATCCCGGCAGGATTCGAGGAAGAAAGTTTTTCGATTTCATTTTTCAGGTCGTACCCCAGGTGCCCGAAAAGCCAACCGGGTTTCTCCTTCATAAATTCCTGTAATGTTTCAAGGGCAGTTCCGGCGGCGGCCTGTACTGTTCTTTTCTCCCCGGCTGCCAGCAAGCACTCCATAGAATGAGGCTCAAGCTGGTACTGGTGATTATCCAAAAAACAAAAAGTGTTGAACTTCCTGGACCAATTCAACACTTTCTTTTTTAGCTGTTCAAAATCTCTGATAGGGAAAATGCAGTTAGTTGAGGTTGCGTTGATCAATGTATACGTCACCCCTGGCAGGGTGCTGGGGTTTAAAAATCATCTTCTTCATCGTCGTCAAAATCCTTGTCATTGAACATGTCCTTGAACTCGTCATCTATTTTAAAATCATCATCATCGTCGGCTTTTTTACCCGCGGGGTCTTTTTTGAGTTTTGATTTAGGAACATCAAACTCTTCAAAATCAGGATCCCATTCTTCTTCTTCTTCAGGTTTTTCCCATTCATCGGGCTCCTCTACAGCAGCATCATCGTCATCATCATCGGTTTCCTTTTTCGAACTCGCTTTAGCTGCTTTCTTAGGAGTCTTTATTTCCTCTTCATCGTCAAGGTCATCATCATCTTCTTCTTCCTTCTTGGAGGGTTTAGGTGATACTTTCTTTGCCGCATTCTTTTCCGATTCGGAGTTTGTATTCCCCGGAGTCTTTTTCGCCTTATCTGGTTTCAGTGCCATAGTCTTACAGGATTACTGTTGTAAAATTTCAGCGAAGTTTTTAATCTGCCAAATTTTTAAAATATTTTTTTAGTATTTCCGGGGTTGGTCCCGGTTTCGCAACCGTGCCACTCATCCTACTTCAACGATCTGTTCCCGGCCCGGTCCATTGGATATATAGTGAATATTCACCCCAAGGTACTTATTAATAAAATTAACATAGGTCTTCATGGTATCAGGCAAATCCTTATATGATTTTACTGCGCTGGTATCCGTATTCCAGCCGGTAAAGCTTTTATACACAGGTTCGGGCTTTAAACGGTCCATTTGAAAAGGTATTTCCCGCGTTTCCTGCCCGTTCAGGTTATAGCTGGTGCAAACGGCCAATTCCTTAAACGGATCAAGCACATCGGCTTTGGTCATGACGATCTTCGTGACCCCGTTGATCATACAGGCAAAATTCAGGGCAACCAGGTCGATCCACCCGCAACGGCGCGGACGGCCTGTTGTAGCTCCGAATTCATTCCCGATCTTTCTTAGTTCCTCTCCTGTCTCATTTTCCAGTTCCGTGGGAAAAGGGCCACCGCCTACCCGGGTACAATAAGCTTTTGTTACCCCTATCACATCCCGGATATGCTGGGGAGCAACTCCCAGGCCACTGCAGACCCCCGCGGAAATGGTGCTGGAAGAGGTCACATAGGGAAAAGTTCCGAAATCAATATCCAGCATACTACCCTGTGCCCCTTCGGCCAGTACTCTCTTCCCTTCCTTTATATGTTTATTGATAAAATATTCCCCGTTAACAATATTGAGTTGTTTGAGGAATTCCAATGCTTCAAAGAATTCTTCTTCCCAGGCGGTAATATCTTCCTGGAAATTATAATTATCCAGTAAACGCTGGTGCTTTAAGCGAAGTTTTATATAGGCCGTAGTAAAATTCTTATCGAGAAGATCTCCTACCCTTAGTCCATTCCGGCCGGTTTTATCCATGTAGGTTGGACCGATCCCTTTTAATGTCGACCCGATCTTCTGGTTTCCTTTGGATAATTCAGCTGCTTTGTCAAGTGCCCTGTGTGTGGGAAGGATCAGGTGTGTTCTTTCTGCGATGAATAGATTTTTCTTCATGTCGATACCAAAAGAAGCTACGGTATCACATTCCCGTTTCAGGGTAACAGGATCCAGGACAACGCCGTTGCCTATCAGGTTGATGATACCTTCCCGGAAAACCCCGGAAGGTATCTGGTGAAGGACAACTTTTTTATCATTTACATAGAGCGTATGCCCGGCATTGGGACCACCCTGGAATCTTGCTACAAGATCATAGTCCTTTGCAAAGAAATCAACGATCTTTCCTTTCCCTTCATCGCCCCATTGGAGCCCGAGTATTACATCTACCATAATTGGAAATTAAATTTGAGACGGTTCGCCTTTTAGTTCGGGGCCACCTTCGCCTTTAGTTCAGTCGCGCCTGCCTACTTTTTTAGTTCAGGCTCGCCTGCCTACTCCGCCGGCTGGCGGATTCGGCAGGCGAGCAAAAATAAGGCTTCATAAAAAAGCCACCGAATTAAATCCGGTGGCTTTTGATTTCTTTTATGCACAGCAAGTGCTGCTAACGGATGATCGTTACAATTCCTTTTTTGGTAATGACCTTATTATCTTTTGTTAGAGCCTGGGCCATCCAGACATAGGTCCCGGATGACTGCTCTGCGCCACCCAGTTTTCCATCCCAGCCATCATTCAGTTGGGTGGAGGAGAATACCTGCTGGCCCCATCGGTTAAAGACACGGAAATAATTGATGGACTTGATGCCGACTGGGAAAGGATAGAATTTATCATTCCTTCCGTCTCCGTTGGGCGTGAAGGCTGTGGGCACATATATATCAGGGCCCGTATAAACTCTTATACGCACAAACCCTTCCCCTTTGCAACCGGCCGCTGTAGAGGCTGTTACTTTGTATACGATATCGTCGCCTATATTACCAACCGTCACTATCGGGTTGGGGACAGCCGGATCACTCAATCCTCTTGTCGGTGTCCAGGTATAATTAGTGGCTGCCGAAGTCGCATTCAGCCGGAACTGATCCAGGGGGTAACCGATCGTATCATATGGGAAGGTCGTCACTTTAATCGGCGGGGTCACATCCACGATCACATTATCCGTCACCAGGGAATTACAACCATTCGCATCGGAAACAATGGATAAAGTATAGGTAGTTGTTTTAAGTGCTGCCGACACCGCGTTGGGAGCTGTGGCATTATTGAGGTATGTAGAAGGTGTCCAGAGATATTGTACACCCCCGGAACCCTGCAGGGTATAAGTTTGGCCGTAACAAATAAACCCGCCGGGGCCTGCATCGGGAACCGGCGCTGCATTTACATTTACCATCACCGTATCATAAGCCTTGCAAAGACCGAGGGTAGCTTCTACATAATATTCGGTAGTTATAGTTGGATTGGCGACGGGGCTCGCACTGGCCGGATCACTTAATCCCGTGGTAGGGGTCCATGCATAGGTAGTGGCGTTGGAAACCAGTTGAAGCGGCGTTGATTTGCCTTCACAAATGGTCGCATCGGCCTGGGGGGTGAATGTCAGGTTGCCCATAAGCGTAACCGTTGCAGGGAACGATACGGTGCAACCCAGGTTATCTTTCACCGTAACAGTATAGGAACCTGCTAACACATTGAATGTATTGGATGACTGGAAGCTGGTACCATCCAGTGAATATCCATAACCTGCATTTCCACCATTGGCTGTTACTGTAATTGTTCCATCCGGGCCACCATTGCAACTGGCCGTGGTAGTGACTGAACTGGCAGTGAGTACTGCAGGTTCAGTGACCGTGATGGTTTGCGTGGTGATACAATTGTTCGCATCTTTTATTGTGATCGTATAACTGTTGGCGGCGACATTGAAGATATTACTCCCCTGCCAGGTGGCTCCTCCATTAATCGAGTATTGATAAGGACCTACACCACCAGCTGCTGTAACCGTAATGGTACCATTATTCTGACCATTACATACAACAGGTACTGCTGAAGCAGAAGCAGTAAGCAATGCAGGTTCATTAACGGTAACAGGTGTGGAACCCTGGCATCCGTTACTCTCGCGGAAATAAACCGTATAGGAATTTGCGCTAAGCCCGTTGAATATATTACTGGCTTGCCAGGTAATATTATCCAGCGAATATTGATAGGGAGGGGTGCCTATTGTAGGGATAGCAACTGTTATAGTTCCTGTGCTGCCTCCTTTACATAATACATCTGTTGCAGCAGCCGTTGTTGTCAAAGCCGGACCCGCAGGTACTGTTTCCATAACAGGAGTGTTTGCACAGCCGGCTGCATCGGTTACCACGATCGTATGAGAACCAGCGACAAGATTGATAAATGTATGGGGTGATGGCCCGGCAACAGGAGCAGCACCATCCAACGACCAGGTGAAAGGAGCTGTTCCACTATTGGGAGTTATAGTGATACTTCCATTCGCAGCGCTGCTGCAGGAAGTAGCTATTGCACTCGTTGTAACTGTAAGGGCAGGGCCAGCCGTGACTATTTCTGTAACAGGATTATTTGCACAACCAAATGCATCGGTAACAACGATCGTATAAGAACCGGGACCAAGGTTGGTAAAGGTATAAGGAGCTGTCCCGGGAACAGGTGCACCGCCATTCAGAGACCAGGTGAACGGTGCTGTACCTCCATTGGGCGTTACAGTGATACTGCCATTGGAAGCACCATTGCAGGAAGTGGGCGATGCGCTTGTTGAAATAGTAAGGGCAGGACCAGCATCAACAATCACTCCATTGAGCGTTAAAGTGCATCCTAAATTATCCCTGATAATTATAACATGGCTTCCCGGAGCGACTCCATTAAAAGTATAAGGGTTAGCCCCTGGTTGCGGAGCACCGCCATCGAGCTGGTAAGTAAAAGGAGCCGCCCCTGCAGTTGCATCAACCCTGATACTGCCATTGCTGGCCGACGGACAGGAGGTAGAACCAGGTGACGCTGTACCGCTTACACCAGGACCGGTTAAAACAGTTCGTGTGAAAGGATTCGTAGCGCACCCCCCGGCACCGGTGACAACAATACTATGCGAACCTGGTGAAACATTGGTAAATGTGAACGGAATTGTTCCTGCAACAGGGGCACCCCCATCCAAAGAAAAAGTATAAGGTCCGGCAATACTCATGAAATCAACTGTTATCGTTCCATTATTTACACCCGAACAGGCAGTAGGTGTTGAAGTAGCGGTAGCAGTTGGCGTTGCTCCCGTGGCCACATCAGCAAACACCGTAACACTACACCCAAAATTATCCCTGATAATAACCGTATGAGTCCCGCCGGAAACATTTGTAAAAGTATAGGGACTCGCGCCAGGGACTGGTGCGCCTCCATCCAGCGACCAGGTAAAAGGTGCAGTTCCTGTGAGTGCTTTGGCAGTGATCGTACCACTGTTCACACCCGGGCAGGTAGTCGGTGTTGTCGTGGCATCCCCGTTGATACCCGCACCCTGTGGTACATCCACAACAAACACTCCCGTCGTACAACCGGTAGTGATATCCGTAACAATTATATTATGCGTTCCGGGCCAAAGGTTATTAAAAGTAAAAGGGATGCTGCCATTGATCGGCGCGCCACCATCAATGGCAAAAGTATAAGGCCCTACTCCACCCGCCGATGTGATCGTAATGCTTCCGGTATTCACCCCTGAACAGGGAGTGGGTACCGTGGTATGCGTTTCACTAAGCACCCCTGAAAGCGATACAGTTTGTGTAATCGTGCTGGTGCAACCTGTGGAAGCATCTGTTACAACGATAGTATGTGAACCGGGGGCAACATTGGTAAATGTATGAGGGCTTGCACCCACAAAAGGTGTTCCTCCATCAAGTATAAAAGTATAAGGTGGTGTACCAACACCTGCGGGAACGGTCACAGTGATCGTTCCGTTGGGAGGTCCGCAACTGGCAGGAGTTGAAGTGGCTGTTGCGCCAAGGGTATTAGTTTTATTGACCGTAATAAAATCTGAACTGACCAGCATGTTAACGGGGTTTTCGCAGGCAGAAAAAGTAGTGCGGACTTCGTATTGGGTGGAACCTGGGGGAGGGCAAACATTGGGAAATCTTACATCAAGTAAACCAGTAACTGTTGTGGATGTATCAGCAGTAGCAACCAGTACACCACCTAATGTATATAATTCAGATTTTACAAACCTCGATGCCCCGGCAGAAGGAATAAAACGATACCCGGTGTTGGATTCATTCCAAACGGTAGCATTTTTTCCGGGGGCCGCGATTGCTGCATTACGGTTCCAGTTCTGAATGCCAAGAATAGCCCTTCCCCCGCTGCTTGTCGTGTTACAGGGTTTTTGTTCAATAAAAACTTCTACAATTCCCGTGGATTCATGAATAACCATTTGAAAAGTAGTCGGTGTTGTAATACCACAGCCAGATCCAAAAACACCAACATGATAATAACTCACGACAAATTTTCTACAGGGTGCAACACCTATAACTTCCCATTGAATTTTGCGGTCACCTGGACTTGCGAACGATCTTGGGTCCAGATCAGTATAGGCCCCCATAATTGAAGCCCTGGGATAATATGCAGGAGCTGCGGTGCAAATCGTTCCTCCGGCATATGGAATAGTTGTTGTGATTGGCCATGCGTTGTTGCAACCCGCAGCACCATTTGCCGGGTCAAAGGTCATGATACCATTAGAGCCTACTACGACTGAAGGGAACAACATACCATAAAAACAAGCTGTAAACGGCAGGTTGATCACATTGCTGTACTGGTCATCGTTGTATAAGGTGATATCTTCAGATCCTGTAGGTGTGTTATAAGGATAAGGAGTGTAAGGGACATTAACCAGCGTGTAATCATCAGTAGATTTAAGATGCGGTATCTGGAAATTAAGATCGGTACAGGTCTGGTTACATAATAAATTAAAGACAGCACCATTGATACCCGTTGGTATACAATTCTGTGCTTTGAGAGAACCGGATAAAAAAATAAAAAAGCCACTTACGGCCAGTAGCCTCAACAATTTCAGTCCCATAGTTAAAATGCAGTTGTGCGGGTAAATCAGTCCTTTATGAGGGCAACAAGTTAAGAAAAATATCGGGTCGGGAAGCTGTGCCTCCTCTTTTACTGGCAAAGAAAGGATCAGGAAGGTATATCCTCCATATCATACCGCTCTACCGATTCAATGCCCGGCAGGCTGAGTAAACTGCGTACAAGGTTGTCAAGCTCTTCCTTATCATGTACATAGAGGCGAATATTACCCTCAAACAATCCGTCGTGTGCCTCGATGGTAAGTGCGGAAATATTGATCTTTAGTTCTCCCGAGATCAGGTTGGTGATCTTGTTCACGACACCCACATCATCCATCCCTACGATCTTTACGCCGGTAAGGAAAGATATTTCTTTATTCTTGGCCCATTTGGTCTTTACTACCCTATGCCCATAGTTGGCCAGGAGTTTTGCGGCATTGGGGCAATTGGTGCGGTGGATCGTCAGGCCCTTGCCCGTGGTCACAAAACCAAAAACGTCATCCCCGGGAATGGGCTTACAACAATTTGCCAGGTTGTAAACGATCTTATCACTGCTCTCTCCGAAAATGATAAGCTCCGTATCTTTTCTTCCCATCACCTGGTGATGGGGAATGATATCAGGCTTCTCTGTATGGATCTTCACCGGCCTGGGGGCTTCGATCTTATCGCCCATTACTTTGAACTCTTTCAATTCTTTGAGATCAAGGTTCTTTACGGCTACCTGGTAAAAAAGATCGAGATGGGAAGGCAGTTTATACCATTGCACGATCTCATCAATATTGTGCTGCGACATAGAAACTCCCATGCCTTCCAGTTTTCTTTGTACCGTATACTTTCCTTCATCTCCCACCTTTCTTTTTTCTTCTTTCAGCGCATCCCTGATCCTTCCCTTAGCTTTGGAAGTAACCACGAACCCGAGCCAGTCTTCTGATGCTTTTTGTTTATTGCTGGTAATGATCTCCACCTGGTCGCCGCTGTGGAGTTTATGACTGATGGGAACCAATTTATGATTCACTTTTGCGCCGATCGTTTTAACCCCGATAGCACTGTGAATAGAGAAGGCAAAGTCCAGGGCCGTAGAACCCACCGGTAACATCTTGACATCACCCTTGGGTGTGTAGACGTATATTTCTTCGGCTAAAAAACTGGTCTTGAAATCCTGGAGAAAATCAATACTATCCGTTTCCTGGTTACTGATCACTTCCCGGATCTGCTGGAACCATTTGTCAAAGCGGCTTTCATCCGCTGTCCCTTCCTTGTATTTCCAATGGGCCGCCAGTCCTTTTTCCGCGATCTCATTCATCCGTCTTGTTCTTATCTGGACTTCCACCCACTTACCCTGCGGTCCCATCACCGTGGTATGCAAGGCTTCATAGCCATTTGATTTGGGATTGCTCAGCCAGTCCCGCAACCGTTCGGGAGAAGGAGTATACTCATCAGTGATCATCGAATACACTTTCCAGCAATCTTCTTTTTCTTTTTCGGGTGATGAATCCAGAATGGCGCGGATCGCGAAGAGATCATAGACTTCTTCAAACTCTACTCCTTTCTTTTTCATTTTATTCCAGATGGAGTGAATACTTTTCGGGCGACCATAGATCTCGGCCTCGAGATGCGCTTTGTCAAGTTTGTCCTTGATAGGTTTGATGAATTCGTTGATATACTTGGTCCTTTCTTTTTTGGTCTCGGATAATTTCCTGGCAATGTCCCGGTATACATCAGGTTCCATGTATTTCATCGCCAGGTCTTCCATCTCTGTTTTTATATTATACAGCCCCATACGGTGGGCCAGCGGTGCATATACATACACGGTCTCCGAAGATATCTTCAGTTGTTTCTCCCGCTTCATACTGTCGAGGGTACGCATATTATGCAACCGGTCGGCAAGTTTGATCAATATCACCCGCGGATCATCCGTGAGTGTCAGCAATATCTTTTTAAAATTCTCGGCCTGCTGCGAAGCATTCACATCAATAACATTGGATATCTTCGTCAGCCCATCCACGATCCTGGTGATCTCTTCTCCAAATTCTCTTTTTACATCGTCGAGGGAGATATCAGTATCCTCCACGGTATCATGTAACAGGGCGCAGATCGTGGAGCGTACTCCGAGCCCTATCTCATCGGCGCAGATCTTGGCCACCGCCAGGGGATGAAGGATATAAGGTTCGCCGCTTTTGCGCCGCATCGTCTTGTGCGCATCCGCCGCCATTTCGAATGCCGTGCGGATAAGGGCCTTGTCCCCGGGCTTCAATTTGGTCTTTAACACCTTCTGGAGGGAACGGTATTCACGGAGGATGAGTTTTTTTTCCTCCTCCTCGTTCAGGTTGTATTTAGGTATCTGCGCGACAGTTTCCATTGTCTACGAATTTAGTGAAAAACAGCCGTTTTTCAAGGGCGAAAAGCCCTACCTTTGCAGCCCCTAAAAGCTATTAGCTTTTAGGCTTTAGCTAATAACTAACGGCTAAAAACTAACAGCTTTTACCAGCGGGTGTGGCGAAATTGGTAGACGTACCAGACTTAGGATCTGGCGCCGCGAGGCATGGGGGTTCGAGTCCCTCCACCCGCACCGGAACGAATGTCGAACGGAAGAACAAGGAATGTTGAATGATGAAGTAATGTTCAATGTTTCGTAGCCTTCGGCCTTCGTCATTCCTTGTTCATTATTCAATTATTTAACATGGCAACAGTTACTAAAGAAAACATCGGTCTCCTGCATGAAAAGCTGACCGTAAAACTGGAAAAGACCGATTACCTGCCTTCCTTTGAAAAGGCATTAAAAGAATACAGCAAGAAAGCAAATATTCCCGGCTTCCGGAAAGGAATGGTGCCGGCAGGATTGATCAAAAAAATGTATGGCTCTTCTCTCTTTACCGATGAAGTGCTGAAAACGGTAGACCGTGAGCTGATCGGCTACCTTGAAAATGATAAGCTGGACATATTTGCTCAACCACTTCCGCTGGAAACTGATTTCAGCCAGCTGGATGTAAATAATCCTGCTGACTATAGTTTCCAGTTTGAAGTAGGAATGAAACCCGAATTCAATCTTCCCGATCTTGCCAAAGCAAAAACTACCCGCTACGTAGTGACGGTAACAGATGATATGGTGAGCAAAGAGCTCGAACGTTTGCAGAACCGTTACGGTAACATGAAAGATCAGGATACGGTAAACACGGAAGAAGATGTGCTGAATGTGCTCTTTATGGAAGCAGATGAGAACGGTCATGAAATTGAAGGAGGTATAAAAAAAGACAATTCCCTGCTGGTAAAATATTTTAAAGAAGGATTCAGGAAAGAGTTGCTGGGAAAAGTGACAAATGATTACGTGGTGGTACAACTGGATAAAGCTTTCGAGGAAAAGGAACTCGATTTTATTCTCAGTGATCTTGGGCTTGAGAAGACGGACCCGTCTTCAGCGCAAAAACATTTTAAGATACAGATCACCAAGATCGGCTTACTGGAGAAAAGAGAACTGAATGAAGAATTCTTCAACCAGCTCTATCCAAATGGAGAAGTAAAAACAGAAGCAGATTTTCGCAATAAGATCCAGGAAGAGATCCAAAACTACTGGGGTGGCCAGGCCACTAACCAGATCCATGACCAGGTGTTTCACCAGCTTGTGGACCATACAGAAATAAAATTCCCGGAAGGATTTTTAAAGAAATGGGTAAAGACACAGGGTGCTGAAACCAAAGACCAGGCGCCCAAAACAGACGAAGAAGTAGAAAAAGAATTCCCTTCTTTCCTGAGCCAGTTGAAATGGACACTGATCTCCGACAAGATCGTACAGGATAATGCCATCCAGGTTTCTCCTGACGAGATCAGGGCCTTTGCCAAACAACAATTGTTCAGTTATATGGGCGGTGCTAATCTCTCCGATGACCAGCCCTGGGTGACGGATTATGTAGAGAAGATGATGAAGGACAGGAAATACGTGGAAGATGCTTATAACAGGATCCAGACGCAAAAGATATTTGAATGGTCGGCTACACAGGTAAAGCCAGTTGATAAGGATATCAGTGCGGAAGAATTTACCAAAATGGTGGAAGCGCATCAGCACCATCATCATTGATCCCCGAATTATCAATGAGTTTCAATCCTGGAGCGATCCGGGATTTTTTATGCACGACAGGAGGTGTACGATGTCAGGTGTACGATGTACGCCAGTCTGCAAACCTGGAAAGTCTTTATGCTTTAGGAATTGCGTACATCGTACTTCGTACATCTATGTACGATGTTAGAGGGACGATGTACGCCAGTCTGACAATCTGGGAAATCTTTCTTCTTCAGGAATTGCGTACATCGTACTTCGTACATCTGACATCCTCCAAAAGTGTCATTTCGTCCTGAAATACTTCCAGATTTTGCAGTTTTGCCATTTGGACGGATATTTGGGGTGTTCCTTGTTTATCGTTTAAAGTTGAATGTTGAGTCCCTGGCCCTGTCAGAAAATTCCAACCAAAAAAACTTTGAACCTTAAATTTTAAAACTTTAAACATTCTCTCCATGAATTTTAATTCCGAGTTCGAGAAATACGCGGTCAAACACCGTGGTCTTTCCAGTAATACATTGAATAGTTATGCGAAGCACATGGTAACTGCCATGACGCCCAATATCATAGAGGAACGTTCCCTCAATGTGGCGGTAATGGATGTGTACAGCAGGCTGATGATGGACCGTATCATCTTCCTGGGTTACCCCATTAATGACGAGATCGCTAATATTGTAACAGCGCAGTTACTTTTCCTGGATTCTTCCGACAGGACCAGGGATATCAATATGTATATTAACAGCCCCGGGGGTAGCGTGTATTCGGGTCTTGGAGTTTATGATACAATGCAATATGTAAGCCCTGATATTGCCACCATCTGTATCGGTGTGGCTGCTTCGATGGCCTGTGTGTTGCTGGGAGCCGGTACAAAAGGAAAGAGAGCGGCGCTGAGACATTCCCGTATCATGATGCACCAGCCCAGCGGCGCCATCGGTGGACAGGCCAGTGATATCGAGATCACCGTGAACGAGATCAGGAAGCTGAAAAAGGAATTATATGATGTGGTGAATGTGCATACCGGTAAATCCGTTGAACAGATCGAAAAGGATTTTGACAGGGACAACTGGATGACGGCAGCGGAGGCCAAAGAATATGGGCTGGTGGATGAAGTGTTGCTGATGAACCCGCGGAAGCAGGGGAAGGTCGAGAATAAGAAATGAGAAATAAGGAATAAGAAAGTAGAGCACCCCATAGGGGTGAAATATCAGTAGCGCCGGGTAAAACCCGGCGAAAAAAAGAAGAAGAAGAATTCACGAAGCCCCGTAGGGGCGAAATATTGCCGAATAGCGAACAGAACGATGAAGAGTGCGACGCAAGGGACGATGCCATGGAAAACCGGAGCTGGCTAAATAATTAAAAAGAAAAATACAAATATGAATCGCAAACATTTTTTATACAACGACCCGATAGCTATCGGGTGGAGAGCTGATGACGAGGAAGAAGAAAAAGAAGAACGCCCCAAAGTGGACAGCGAGACCGGTATGTTCAATAAGAAACTGGAAAAATATTTCTTTGAGAAAAGATCGGTCTACCTCTGGGGTGTGGTCGATGATAAAAGCGCAAAGGACATCGTGAGCAAATTGCTCTTACTCGATGCCGATAAACCCGGTGAAGAGATCAAATTTTATATCAATAGCCCGGGTGGTGTTGTGACCAGCGGCATGGTGATGTATGATACGATGCAGATGATCAAAAGTCCTGTGAGTACTATCTGCATGGGTCTTGCCGCCTCCATGGGCAGCATCCTGCTGAGTGGTGGGGAAAAAGGAAACCGTTATATCTACCCGCACGGGGAAGTAATGATCCACCAGCCTTCCCTGGGTGGTTATATACAGGGTGTAAGCGCCGACCTGGAGATCCAGGCCAGGCAAACCAGGCGTGTGAAGGAGATCGGGGCCACGATCCTGGCGAAAAACTGTGGCAAAACGGTGGAGCAGATCATGAAGGATTTTGACCGTGACTACTGGATGGATGCCGAAGGCGCAATCAAATATGGCATCGCCGATAAGCTTATAGACAAGTTATAAGATACTATTAACGAGCTTTTTATAAATAAAGCCGCCCTAATCCGGGCGGTTTTATAATTTTGTGAGTTACGAAATCGTACGTTAATCCGTTATACACGAAGAAACCATGGCAAAGAATCCTTTACATTGTTCGTTTTGTGGCCGCAGCCGTGATGAGGTAAAGATCCTTATTGCCGGCCAGGACGGGCATATCTGTGAGAACTGCGTTGAACATGCCCGGGAGATCATTGACCAGGAACTGATGATCAAAGACGAAAAAGGCAATTCCACTTTTAAGCTTACGGTTAAAAAACCGATGGAGATAAAAAAATTCCTGGATGAGTATGCTATCGGGCAGGATGAAGCGAAGAAAGTGCTTGCCGTAGCTGTTTACAACCATTACAAAAGATTACAGCAAAAAAATACGGATACCAGCAATGCTTCCAATGATATCGAGATCGAAAAGAGCAATATCGTGATGGTGGGTGAAACGGGAACGGGTAAGACATTACTTGCAAAAAGTATCGCCCGGATGCTGAACGTTCCGTTTGCGATTGTGGATGCTACGGTTTTTACCGAAGCAGGTTATGTGGGAGAAGATGTGGAAAGCATCCTGACCAGGTTATTACAGGTGTGTAATTATGATGTGGCCGCTGCCGAAAGAGGCATCGTTTATATCGATGAGATAGATAAGATCGCCCGCAAAGGCGACAACCCGTCCATTACCCGTGATGTTAGTGGTGAAGGAGTGCAGCAGGGAATGTTGAAATTGCTGGAAGGGACAGATGTTCTCGTTCCACCACAGGGAGGCCGGAAACACCCGGAGCAGAAACTGATCAAGATAAATACCCAGAACATCCTCTTTATTTGCGGCGGTGCTTTTGACGGGATCGACAAGATCATTGCCCGCCGGGTACAGACCAATACGATCGGCTTTAATGTCGACAAAGAACTGCAGGAAAGCATGAAGAAGAACCTGCTCCGTTATGTAAATGCTACGGACCTGAAAACATTCGGCCTGATCCCTGAATTACTGGGACGGCTGCCGGTCGTTACACATCTCGACCCGCTGGATGCGGAAACATTAAGGGCAATCCTTACCGAACCCAAGAATGCGCTGGTTAAACAATACAAGAAATTATTTGAGCTGGAAGGTATACAACTGAGCATCGAGGAAGAAGTATTGAACTTTATGGTGGAAAAAGCCATGGAGTACAAACTGGGAGCCCGCGGTCTGCGCAGTATCTGCGAAAGTATTCTCACCGACGCGATGTATGAAATGCCGTCTTCGAAAGAAACACAGTTCAACCTTGATATCGAATACGCCAAACGTAAGTTTGATAAGAGCAAGCTTAGTTTGCTAAAAGTAGCGTAACATCCAACCCTAAAGGGGAGTAAAAAACATGAATGCCCGAGAAGTCTCTGGCATTTTTAGTTTCCCTAACTTCAAACCTTAAACATCAAACTTTAAACTTTATATGCAGGAATTAATAGAAAAACTAAAAGCTGAAGCCGGTCTTACCGACGAACAGGCAAAAAAAGCAATTACCTCGGTCAAGAATTTTGTAGTGGAAAAATTCCCGATGCTCGAAGGCGCCGTGGGCAATTTGTTTGGCGTAGAATAAGCTAAGAGGTTAAAAGAGAAAAAGGAGAAAAAGAGGTTGTTACTCCTTATCTCTTTTCCCTCCTTTAATCTCTTAGCTATTTTATTTTATCAGCCCGCAATGCTTTCCCCTCGGGTTATTGGCCGCCTGGTAAGGCGTGAAACTGCGTGTGCAGCTTTGCAGGAAGACAACCAGGATGATCAGGGCAAGTACAATTTTGGTTTTCATAGTTAGATTTTAGTACTACTAAAGTACTTCTCCTTTTATTGAAAACAAGTATAGAACTACTACTGAAATGTTCTTTTATTCCCTGTGTTTTCACATCGCAACTTTACTAAAAAAGACATCCCGGCGTCCGGCCGGGATGTAGAATTAATGGGTACACTCTTATTTGGTTTTTCCTTGTCCGCTGTCATCCTGAAGATTCGGGATAAAAGGGATCGTCCTTAGCAAGTTCATTTCTCTCCCCGTGGAGAGTTACGGGAGTAAGGTCTAACTACAACCTCCCTGGTTACCGCAATTGAGGCATTTGTAACAGGTGCCGCTGCGCATCATGATATGACCGCACACGTTACAGGCCGGCGCATCACTCTGCATATTCTTTAACCCCTCATTCATAGCCTGGGCCCCGTTATCGGTTTTTACACTTTGTGCTACCCGCTGGTTCTTGACGGGCTGTGGTGCCACCGTTCCTGAAGAAGGTGTTATCCGCACACTTGATAATTCGGGTTCTACATATTCCAGTGGATTAGAAGGCACTTCATCCCATTCATCGGCACCCGTATTCAATATTTCAGGTTTATCCAGTACATGAACGAGGTCAGTACGTCCCAGGTATTCGTAACCAAGCACCCTGAAAATAAAGTCCACAATAGAAGTAGTGGATTTGATATTCGGGTGTTCTACAAATCCCGATGGATCAAACCGTGTGAAAGCGAATTTGTCAACAAACTCTTCCAGGGGAACTCCATATTGCATCCCGATAGAAATAGAGATCGCGAAACAGTTCATCATGCTGCGCATGGTAGCGCCTTCCTTGGCCATGTCGATAAAGATCTCTCCCAGGGTTCCATCGCCGTATTCACCGGTACGCAGGAATATCGCCTGCCCGTTGATCTTTGCTTTTTGCGTAAAGCCGCGGCGCTTGGCAGGTAATGCCCTGCGTTCAACGATGCTGGCCAGTTTTCTTTTCAGTTTGGTGTCCGGGGAAGACTGTACGCGTTTTTGTACTTCTTCGAGGAGTTCTTCAACAGTCAGTTTACCAAGATCTACTATGTTCGATTCTGGTTGCTGGTTACTGGTTGCTGGTTGCTCTTCCGCGGCAACAGTCTCTTCTGTTTTTTTCTTCTTATCCGATTTGTTGCTCAGTGGCTGGGACAATTTGGAACCATCGCGGTACAGGGCATTGGCCTTTAATCCTAACTGCCAGCTTAGCAAATAAGAATCGGCGATCTCTTCCACCTTTGCTTCATGGGGAAGATTGATCGTTTTGGAAATAGCGCCGCTGATGAAAGGTTGCGTGGCTCCCATCATGCGGATATGGCCATGGGCATGGATATAACGCTGACCCTTGGGTCCGCATTTATTGGCACAGTCAAAAACGGGCAGGTGTTCTTCTTTGAGCAAAGGAGCTCCTTCGAGCATCATGGTACCACACACATAATCGTTGGCGGCTTCAATTTGTGCATCGCTAAAGCCCAGTGCTTCAAGCAGGCTCCATTCCAGGTCATTGTATTGTTCGGGGGTAAAGCCCAGGCGTTGCAGGCATTCTTCACCGAGGGTATATTTATTAAATACAAACCCGATCTCGAAAGCGGTCAGGGCCGCCGCATCCAGTCGTTTGATCTCGTCAGCGATAAATCCTTTTTCACTCAGTGTCTGGTGGTTGATAAAAGGAGCACCGGCAAAAGAAGCAGACCCCGTAGCGTATTTAATGATCGCTGCTGATTCTTTCGTGGAATAACCTAAATTCTTTAAAGCAGTTGGTACTGATTGATTGATTATTTTAAAATAGCCGCCACCCGATAATTTTTTGAATTTCACGAGGGCGAAATCAGGCTCCACACCGGTCGTATCACAATCCATCACGAGACCAATAGTACCGGTTGGTGCGATCACCGTGGCTTGTGCATTGCGGTAACCATATTTTTCTCCCATTTCCACAGCATCATCCCAGGCGCTGCAGGCAGCTTTCAATAAATAATCGGGGCAATATTTTACTTTGATACCCTGTGGTTTCAGGCTGAGTAATTCATATTCGTCGGCATCATAAGCTGCCAGGCGATGGTTGCGCATCACCCGCATCATATGAGCTTTGTTCTCTTCATAGCGCGGAAAAGTGCCGAGGGTCTGTGCCATCTCTGCCGATGTTTTGTAGGAGATACCGGTCATAATAGCTGTAAGAGCTCCTGCGATACCTCTTGCTTCTTCGCTATCGTAAGGAATACCGCTTACCATCAGCATTGTCCCGAGGTTGGCATAACCGAGTCCGAGTGTCCTGTATTCATAACTCAGTTGCGCTACTTCTTTAGAAGGAAATTGCGCCATCAATACAGATATTTCCAATACAACTGTCCATAAACGGCAGTTGTACTCATAACCTTCTACGTCAAAATGATTATTCTCGGTATCAAAGAATTTCATCAGGTTGGCAGAAGCGAGGTTACAAGCAGTATTGTCAAGGAACATATATTCCGAGCAGGGATTCGAAGCCCTGATCTCACCCCCTTCTGGACAGGTATGCCATTCGTTGATGGTAGTATTATATTGCGTACCGGGATCTGCACAACGCCACGCCGCATAAGATATTTGGTTCCAGAGTTCCCTCGCCGGAATTTTTTTCATCACGCGGCCATCCATTCTTCCTTTCAGTTCCCACTCACCATCCTCTTCGAGGACTTTGAAAAAGGAATTGGGGATGCGGATGGAGTTATTGGAATTTTGTCCGCTCACTGTCCTGTACGCTTCATCTTCATACCCGGAAGGATAGCCTGCAGCGATCAGGGCCCCTACTTTTTTCTCTTCCTCTACTTTCCAGTTGATAAACTCCACGATCTCGGGATGATCCAGGTCCAGGCAAACCATTTTAGCAGCCCGGCGGGTAGTACCGCCTGATTTGATAGCACCGGCAGCACGATCGCCGATCTTCAGGAAACTCATTAGCCCGGAAGAAGTTCCACCACCACTTAATTTCTCACCCGCTCCCCGGAGGTTGGAATAATTCGTTCCCACGCCCGAACCATATTTGAAGATCCTGGCTTCCCGGACCCAGAGATCCATGATCCCTCCTTCATTCACCAGGTCATCATTCACACTCAGGATAAAACAGGCATGCGGCTGGGGGCGTTCGTAAGCATTCTTTGATTTCTTTAGTTCGCCGTCCGCAGGATCCACGTAATAATGGCCCTGGGGTTTTCCGGCTATACCATAACTTTCATATAACCCTGTATTGAACCATTGTGGTGAGTTGGGCACGCACATCTGGTTAAGGATACTGTATACCAGTTCCTCGTAAAATACCTGGGCATCATTTTCAGCGGCGAAATAACCGTAACGTTCACCCCACACTCTCCAGCAATTGGCTAAACGATGAGCTACCTGTTTGGCGGATGTTTCCCGGCCAAGACTTCCATCGGGTTGCGGAACACCGGCTTTGCGAAAATATTTTTGGGCAAGAATATCGGTGGCAATCTGGCTCCATTGTTTCGGCACTTCTACATTGTTCATTTCAAACACTGTTTCGCCACTTGGGTTTCGGATAACCGAAGTGCGATAATCGTACTCAAACATATCGTATACATTCACGTCATCCCGGGTAAAGCGACGTGAAAATTGCATGCCGCCCTTAGCGGATGCTTTGGTTTTGGTAGCCATAACTAAAAAAGAATTTCTCGGGTTAAGTAACTGTTAACGTCCAAGACGAAAATATTTTTAAGTATCTGTAATTCATAGCCAGAGATATTCACATTATGTGGATAAGGGCAATAGCTAAACCCCCGGCCCAAGCCTGTATTGCATCAGGCAATTTCTGCACAGTGGGTATCTCGGTTTTGGAGAAAAAAGTTTTGGAAAATCAATTATCATCTCTTAAAAAAAATCCTGCTTTTTCCCCTTCATTTCAAAGGCAAAACAGGCACGGGTTTTTACATTTTAATTGCCCGGGATCGTTGATGCTACAGGTGTTTATTTATTGACACAGCAGCAAACGCCTTACAGAAAGGCATTACAGTTTTACAGGATCAATAAAAAAAAGAGTTGTAAAAAAAAGAACGAAATTTTCGTTTATACCTGGCGTAAGAAAACAGGTCGGTGATTGTATAGGTAAATACAAGGCATGCCTTGTATTTACCTATACAATCGTCATCCATCATTTCCCATCTCTCCCGCAACCGGAGTATTTTGTTTTATTCACGACCAACAGGACTTCGTAAGGATGTATTTCCTCACTCATACCATCACTGCAATCTTTTCTGCTATAAGAAAGATGAATTGATGTGTTGCCCGAATCGGAATTGTATTGTGAGCTATTCACTCCTACTGAGAGCGGAACATAAGGCACTTCCACATCCGGTCCATCGGCTGGATGAAAAACGATCTTTGAAGGGGCGATCACATACACAGACCAAAAAGGTTCTGTACCCAAACCGGTAAAAACAGTATCGGGTGAAGGAGCTGTTCCTGGCATCTGTATCTCCTGTTTGACCGTATCTTTTGTATCCGCTTTCTTTTTAGCAGTATTATTGCAGGCAATCATTGTAACGGAAAGCAGGAAGACGGATAATAATCGCATAGAAGGTGTTTAGGCAGGAAGTTACAGTGGTTTTTTGCGAAAAAAATCGATTTGCTTTTCAAGTGGGCAATGCCGAAAGTTTTTCGCATTTTTGCAGTAATCAACCGGTACCGGATGAAGTCAACTATACATAACGCATTGGCCGATAAGAAGAAGCGGGGACAAAAGTCCTTTGCGGTACTGATCGATCCTGACAAGGTCAATACAACTGTCCTGGATGAACTGATCGAGCTTTCTGTTTCCGCAAAGGTGGATTACCTCCTTGTAGGGGGTAGCCTGGTCATCTCCAATCACCTGGATGAATGCGTACAGCATATCAAGCAGAATTGTGATATACCCGTGATCCTTTTTCCCGGTAGTCCTTCCCAGATCAGTAAGTATGCAGATGCCTTATTATATCTCTCGTTGATTTCTGGGCGTAACCCTGAATTGTTGATTGGTCAGCATGTGGTATCAGCCCCTTTTGTTAAACAAAGCGGCCTGGAAATAATGCCTACAGGTTATATCGTTATTGATGGTGGTGCCCCCACTACGGTTTCTTATATCAGTAATGCCTCACCTGTTCCCGCTGATAAGAATGAGATTGCGATGTGTACCGCCATGGCTGGTGAGATGCTGGGGATGAAACT
Source organism: Chitinophagaceae bacterium (assembly GCA_031371915.1). GTDB lineage: Bacteria > Bacteroidota > Bacteroidia > Chitinophagales > Chitinophagaceae > JJ008. The sequence continues at coordinate 34,478 of JANMKG010000051.1, forward strand.
GATCTACATGGATGCCGGCAGCGGGGCCAAACGCCCGATTACAGAAAGCATGATAAAAGTAGTAGCCGACCAGATCGAAGCCCCTTTGATCATTGGCGGCGGCATTCTACTACCTGAAAAAGCCTACTTGAATTGCAAGGCCGGTGCCGATGTGATCGTAGTCGGCAATGCTATTGAAAAAGACGCGTCGCTGATCAAAGAGATGAGTGATGCTGTACACAGTATTCCTGTTCCCAGGTAATTATATCCTGTCTTTTTATAAACAGTTGTTGCAGTGATAAAAAACTTCCCTCTTCTCTTACACTGTTTTTTCTTTTGCTGTATTGCTCATGCACAACATAGTAATATATTAGTGGGCAATTCCAATTCACCCGAAGAACCCAGCATTATGCTGGATATCAAAAATCCCCGTTATATAGTTGCCGGTGCGAACATAAATTCTTCTTACTATTCCGCTGATACGGGACGCTCCTGGAACGAGTTCCGGATAACCAGCGTCGCACACGGGGTATGGGGAGACCCGGCTATTCTTTGTGATACTACCGGAAATTTTTATTTCTTTCACCTGTCCGATCCTCCCGGCGCTCCTTTTATCGACCGGGTCGTCTGCCAGAAATCAACTACGCATGGAGTTACCTGGACCGACGGTGTCGCTATTGGAATAAATGGAACTAAAGTCCAGGATAAACAATGGGGGATCGTTGACAGAACTAATAATAATCTTTATATCACCTGGACACAATTTGATAATTATGGAAGCGCTGCTCCTGCCGACAGTTCACATATCCTTTTCTCCCGGTCAACGGATGGAGGTATCAATTGGAGCAATCCCCTGCGACTTGATCAGAAAGGTGGCGATTGTATTGATGATGATAACACGGTAGAAGGCGCTGTGCCTGCCATAGGACCTAATGGGGAAATATATACAGCATGGGTGGGGCCGCTGGGAATAGTTTTTGACAAATCCGTGGATGGCGGTACTACCTGGATGAGTAATGACAAACTTGTAACAACGGTACCGGGCGGTTGGGGCTATGATATCCCGGGTATTTACCGGGCCAATGGTCTGCCCATCACCGTCTGCGATCTTAGCAATGGCCCTAACAGGGGTACTATTTATATTAACTGGAGCGATCAGCGGAACGGAATTGCCGATACCGATGTGTGGATGGTAAAATCAACCGATGGAGGTACTACCTGGAGCGTTCCCGCCCGGGTCAATAATGATCCGCCGGGTAAACAACAATTCTTTACCTGGATGGCGGTTGATCAAACAAATGGCTACCTCTATTTTGTTTTTTATGATCGCCGCAACTTTGCCGATAATCAGACAGACGTATACATGGCACGTTCAAAGGACGGTGGTACGAGTTTCCAGAACTTCAAGATCAGTCAAACTCCTTTCGCCCCGGTGAATACGGTTTTCTTTGGTGATTACAGCAACCTGGTAGTACACAATGGTATCGTGAGACCTATTTGGACAAGACTTGATGGAGGTGCCCTTAGTGTGTGGACAGCCTTAGTGGATACCAGCCAGATACCCGGTGTCATCACAGGAGTCGGTGATCCCGGGGCTTACATCGAAAGTATCAGTTCCTTTCCAAATCCTTTTACCAATAATTCTTACCTGTCTTTTAAATTGCGTCGCCCGGGACATGTTACTGTACAATTATACGATGTTATCGGTCGCTTAATGAGTACGCCTATCAATAATAGATTTTATACCACGGGGAAATATACAGAGCACATGGATATTTCCGCTCTGCGCCTCCAGGCCGGCACCTATTTTTACCGTGTTATAATCAATGGTCAATTATATACACGGAAGATCATACGCCTGGAATAGAATTCCATTAACGAAGTAAAAAACATTATTTCAATTCTTCTATTTTCACCCTGCTGGGTGTTTCTTTACCTGCGATAATACTTTTCGAACTCAGTGCGATCGCCCGGATGATCATCGCCATGTTATCCATATCCAGGGTTTCCACCTGGTCGGTGAGCTTATGGTAATTGGGTTCACTGTCCATCTTTGACGTGGAAATTGTATGAGCCGGTACGCCCAAACGGGCCAGGGTGGCATTATCGGACCGGTAGAAAAGTTGCTGGGTTGGGTAAGGGTCAGGATAAAAAGTAAAGCCGGTACCTTCCAGGTCTTTGGCCAGGATCTCTCCCATATTTGTTTTTTCATAGCCTGTTATATAAGCAGAGTTCTTCCCCCATTTACTTTCCGTACCGATCATTTCAATATTGAACATCGCCATCACTTTACCCGCATCAAACTGCCGTGAAAAATACTGGGAGCCAAAACCGCCTACTTCTTCCGCTGTAAAGGCGGCAAAGACAATGGTCCTTTCATTATTCTTCAACTCTTTGAAATATTTCGCCAGCATAATTACGGCTGTAGTTCCGGCCGCATCATCATTGGCCCCGTTATAAATGGAATCATCGTTCACCGCTTTTCCCACACCTAAATGGTCGTAGTGTCCCGAAAAGATCACGTATTCATCTTTCTTGCTCTTGCCGGGTAGTACCCCAACCACGTTAGCCAATGGCTGCTCGCTTATCTCGTGCTTTGCCTCGATCAAAAAATCCTTCGGTGCTGTATTACCGAGGATAAATACGGTTGTTTTATCCGTTTTAAAGATCGCCCGTTTCAAAAAAGACAATCTCGAAAAATCCGCACTTAAACTTTCATCCACCATCACCAGCATATTCTTATTTCCCTGCGTATACGCCGGGGCTTCTTTACGAAGACTCGCACCGGCACGGATAAAAGCAATTTCATACCCGCTCTGCTGGTTTATCTTCAGATCAGGCTGACAGGTTATCACCATGATATTTTTGGGGTCAATAGTGGTTCCGTC
>JANMKG010000072.1:0-2773 GCA_031371915.1 Chitinophagaceae bacterium
GATAAGTATGGTTACTAAAATAATTAATAAGAAATAATAAATAAGGAATAAGGAAGGGAAGTGGAAATAAGGGAATGTACAACTTCCTTATTTCTTATTTTGTGTTTCTTATTCCTTATTCTTCCAATGGATATTGCCAGCCGGGAACATATTATTCAACTGATCAACCGGTTCTACGAACAGGTAACCCAGGATGAAACGATCGGGTTTATCTTTAACGATATTGCTAAAGTGAACTGGGAGAAACACCTGCCCTTAATGTATGATTTCTGGGAAACTATATTACTTGATACAGCAGCCTACAAGGAAAATGTTATGGGTATTCATTTTTCACTCAACCGGAAAGTTCCGCTGGAAGAAAAACACTTTAAACGCTGGCTCGAATTATTTAATTCAACAGTGGACAGCTTATACCAGGGGGAAATAGCCACACTCGCGAAGAAAAGAGCCAGCTCAATCGCCTCCCTGATGCAATTTAAAATGAAGCAGGAGAATGAAGGTATCAGAATAAAGAAATAAGCCCGCCTGCCGGGGGACATTTTATTTAGCGATAGCAGCTAAATAATCACTAGTTTCTTTGTCGCGGCTGAATAATAGTTTATTTTCCTTTCAGGATATTGTTCTTTAATTAAATGTATCAATTCAATACCTTCTTTATCCAGTGTCCTGACTTCTTCTTCGTCATAGAATTGACGAAGAAGGGTATTTTGATAGTTCGACACCCAGTCTGATATTTTTTTAACAAGATCGGGTGATAACCCTAACGACCGGGGCTCGATATAGCCACCTTCGTAGTAATCTCGAAGACCGGTCCCTTCTAATTGACCATCAAACACCATGTATCTAACATCAGGCATGATTTATTTTTTATTATTAATAAAATAACGAACAGGCAGTATTACAGTTCTTATTCACTCTTTTTCTTTCTTCTTCTTATGGAGTATACAACAAAGGAAAGAACTGCCCCTTTATCGCTTCACCTTTTGGTACCACAGGCACGCCATGCAATAATGGCTCATTCGAGTCTGAAATAACTCCGTCTGAAATGACATTAATTACAAAAGCCCTTCTTGGTTTCGAAGAAGTATTGGCACCCGACCCGTGCAGGGCCAGTGAATGATGAAAGATCGCTTCCCCGGCTTTTACTTCGGCATATTGCGGGTGTTCAAATTGTTTTTTTTGTTCATCGTTCAAAAAAACGTTGATCCCCTGCAGTTCACCCGCAATAACGGGCTTGGGTAATAAACCCCATTCCTGGCTCCCGGCGATATATTGTAAACACCCGTTTTCCCGGGTGGCATCATCCAGTGCGCACCAGCAGGTGAGATGGGCAACCGGTCTTGTTCTTGTCCAATAGGAATAATCCTGGTGCCAGGCCACTACGCCACCTTGTTTCGGTGGCTTCCAGAAGAGCTGGTCGTGCCAGAAACGAACCGGCTTATTCCCCAATAGCTGGCTGGCCACCACCAAAAAACGCGGGTTCCATAGTACATCATGCAAACCATTCGTGATACGCCAGGCACCCAATGCGTGGAACAGGATGGTAGAAGGATCCGTGGATTCATTGGAATGGAATTCATAGAACAATTCATGTCCCGGGTGTTTTGGATCGGCGATCTCTGCTAATTCCTTCCTGATCTTTTCTACCTGGAGTTCATCCAGCATTTTAATACCCGCCAGGTACCCGTTCTCCCGGAAGAAAGCCAGCTGCTCATTGCTCAATTCATATTGTTTCCATTCAGCTGCGGAAGATGGCCAGCGGAAGAGATCGCTGACCAGTTGGTGAACAGTGCTGAGGTCTTTTACAGGCATTTTATGCGTTTGTTTTAAAATTACGTTTTTAGTTTCAATGCGCTTTGTTTCACTAAATTTAGGGTGCTGTATTATTTTTTGAACCACATAGATACATAGAGAGCAATAGATAAACACATAGGCTATGTGAATTTCTATGTTTCTATGTGCCTATGTGGTAAAAGGCTAAATTCTTTACGATGAAAAAAAAATTCTTCTTACCTCTTATATTATTTATTTCGGCCACAGTAGGTGCCCAGACAACTATCCTCCGCGACCCGCAGATCGAAAAAATGGTCAGCGAAATATCCAAAGACTCCCTCGAGTCCTATATCCGGAAGCTGGTAAGTTTTGGAACAAGAAGTACGTTAAGTGTACAAACCGATCCCAAACGTGGTATCGCCGCAGCCCGCAACTGGGTGCTGGGCCGTTTCCAGGAATTTGCCCGTGAATCCGGCGGAAGACTGACCGCTTTTATTGATACGGTCACGTTACAGCCGGATGGCCGCCGCGTTGACAAAGCCACGCTGCTGGGAAATGTAGTGGCCACTTTAAAAGGAACCGATCCTGCTGATGACCGCATTTTTATCATCAGTGGTCATTTGGACAATATGCGCAGCAATGTCATGGATGGTACAGGAGATGCTCCCGGGGCTAATGATGATGCAAGCGGAGTATCAGCCGTGATGGAGTGCGCCCGTATCATGAGTAAACGTTCATTTCCCGCTACCGTGATCTTTGTCGCGGTAAGTGGTGAAGAACAGGGTTTGCTGGGCGCCAATTTCATGGCAGAGAAAGCAAAAAAACAAAATTGGAATATTGAAGCGGTATTGAACAATGACATTATGGGAAGCAATAACAGCAATGAAACGAACCTGATCAACAATACAATAATCAGGGTCTTCAGCGAAGCATTTTCTGTTCAGGATACCGGCAAGGCAGCACTTAATATCCGGAGCCTTGGCCTGGAAAATGATGGCAA
>JANMKG010000079.1:0-6753 GCA_031371915.1 Chitinophagaceae bacterium
ATCATTCGAATTAAGAAATGAAATTAGGAAAAATTCACCTTGAGAATTGAGTGTTGAACATTGTTTATTGAGTATTTTTTTAAAAACTATGTTTAAACACACAATACACAACGCTCAATGTTCACTATTCAATTGTCACCGGTTTTGATATTTGGCTAAAGCCTGATCAGTTTTTAAAATTGCCCCGGGCTTAAGCCCGGGGCAATTATCAGTCGCCGAACGGGCTTTAGCCCAACCCGGTATTATTTATAGTTTCTCGAGCATATCAACTACTTTTTCCCTTTTTAATATCACATACCCGATCCGGTCCTCACTGATGCCTTCTTTTAGCTGGTAAGTAAACTCTAACTGCTCATCTTTTACATTAGTTTCGAAATACCGGAACGAGATATTCGGGTAATCCTTCAGTTCTTCACCGATCTCGTAGAGATGCGTGGAAAGAATAAAAAGTGAATTCTTCATTTTTATTAATCCCTTAATAACGGTTAGCGAGCATTTCATAGCATCCTGCACATTCGTTCCTTTGAACAATTCATCGATCAGGACCAGCCATTTTTTCCCGTTGTTTATTTTCTCGATGGTGTTTTTGATCCGCTGTACCTCGTTGAAGAAAAAACTTTCGCCTTTGGCGATATTGTCCACCACGTTGATATTACTCAGCAAACCGTCGAATAAGGTCAGTTTCATTTTTTGGGCCGGTACACCCATGCCGATATGAGCGAGAAAAACGGCGGAGCCCAGCGCTTTGATCAAGGTGCTTTTCCCAGCCATATTCGCACCGGTCAGGAAAAGAAAATTATGTTCCGGGTCCATCTGCAGGTCATAAGCTACCGGTTCCGGTAATAAAATATGGTAAAGACCTTTGGCGTCGACCATGGGTGTTGCCTGTTCCACGAATTCCGGAAAACTAAGTCCATAGGTCTTTACGGCTACCGCCATCGAATACCAGGCGTCCAGCCGGCTGAAGATATCGATGAGGTCCAGGGTTCCGTTCCTGTAACGGCCCCGCAGGTGGTAAGCAAAATATAGGTTAAGACGAGTTGAAAATTTTTGGGCAGGTTCCGTTTCCGCCAACTTTTGCAAAGGCGGTTCTTTCAGCAACCCATTGATCCGGTCGATATATAATCTGATGTTCGCAGGAAGGTCCAGTTCTTCCAGCAGCTCTGCGATTTTTTTAATCCCCCGGTAAAAATCGGCGAAGTGACCTACCGAATATTTCACCATCGCGTAATCCTCGCTGTGGAGCCATTTGTACAGGATATTATTAAAAGAAGCCGGGGCTTCACTGATAGCGTCCAGCGGGTAATCCAGGAATTTGTCCATTACCAGCATGGTGCCATTGCTGATATCGGTAGGCCAGTCTTTTACATGTTCCATGAATGTACGGATGACTCGCTGCGTACCCAGGATCTTTTCCAGTTCATCATGCGGTTCACTGAAGAATTTCCGCAGCCATTCCAGTCCACCTACGGTACGGGTAAAATTCAGTTTATGAAAAATGGAGAATTCCTCTTCCGCGTGGAAGATCGAAATGTCGCTGAAGGATTGTTTGTCTATCTCCATAATTTAAAGCAGATAATAAATAATAGATAACAGATAATAGTTATTCAAAGCGGGTTGTGTTTTAAAGGCAGTTCCTGGGGCTATATAGGTTAGTTTTTCTTTATAGAATTATTATTTGTTATCTATTAGTTATTATCTCAGGATTATCTGATAAATTTTAAACGTTGCCCCTGCTGAGATTCATTAAATTTCCCGTTCTCCCAGGCCAAATGGCCACTTACAAACGTATGAGTAATAGATGCAGGAAAAACAAAATTCTCTAAAGGACTCCAGCCACATTTATATAAAATATTCTCTTTGGAAACCCGGGTTGACTGGTTCATATCTACTATTACTAAGTCCGCATGATAGCCTTCCCTGATATATCCCCTTTCGCTGACCTGGAAACACTCGGCTACCGCATGGCTCATCTTCTCCGCGATCTTTTCAAGGGATATTCTTCCCTGTTTATGATAATGGAGCATCAGCAATAAAGGATGTTGGACCAATGGTAAGCCTGCGTGGGCTTTTTCATAGTTGGACCTCCCTCCCGAGCTTCGCTCCCTTCTTTCGCTTTGCTCAGAAGCCTCCAAAGGAGGGAGGGCTAGCAGCATTCCGTTATTATCACGATAGAAACCTTTCTCTTCTAACGTGTGTGGAGCATGGTCCGTAGCGATCACATCGAGGCGATCATCCAGCAGTGCTTCCCATAAAGCCTCTTTATTGAACGGCGCTTTGATGGCGGGATTACATTTTACCTGGTTACCCAATCGTCCATAATCATCACTGGTAAAATGTAAATGATGTACACAGACTTCGGCCGTAATGCGTTTTTCTTTTAGAGGGAACATATTGGTGAACAAGGCTAATTCTTTTGCCGTACTGATATGAAGGATGTGCAGTCTCGTATTATATTTTTTGGCGATCTGGAGCGCATAGAGAGAAGATTCATAACAGGCTTCTTCGTCCCTTATCAAAGGATGATCAGCAACGGTAAGGTCTTGCCCGGTTTTTTTTATTCTTTCCAGGTTTTGCCGGATGATCTTTTCGTCTTCGCAATGGGTGGCGATCAGCACTTCGCTTTCCCGGAATATCCTGTCGAGGGTATTGGGGTTATCCACGAGCATATTACCGGTACTGGACCCCATAAAGATCTTGATACCACAAATATCTTTTCTCTTATCATTTGTTTTTAATACCTCTTCAGCATTATCGTTACCCGTACCCATGAAAAAGGAATAATTAGCCAGGGAGGAGTGTGCAGCGATCATATACTTTTCTTCGAGGAGTTCCTGTGTCAGGGCATTGGGAATGGTGTTAGGCATCTCCATAAAACTGGTCACACCGCCGGCTACCGCAGCTTTTGCTTCCGTGTAAATGCTGGCTTTATGGGTCAACCCGGGTTCCCTGAAATGAACCTGGTCATCGATGCACCCTGGGAAAAGATATTTTCCTTCGCCATTGATCTCTGTTACACCTGTTATATCCTGTGTGATCTGGGGGGAAATCTTTTCGATCCTTCCCCCTTTTATCAACAGATCTGCCGTTATAATACGGCCTTCATTGACAACCCGGATATTTTTAATCAGATAATTTTGCATAATTTGTCGCCCGAATCTAATCCCATGAGCCATGCAATTTAAAAAAACCCTTGTAAGACTACTCCTAATTCTTTTCCCTCTTATTGGCGAGGCCCAAACTACTTATTTATCCCAGGGTGATAAAGCCAATATATTGCTGGAAAGACTGGAAATAAAAGCGGGGAAGGATTCTATCCTCAATTTTTCGCAGACAAAACCCTGGAGCCGCAAGCAGGCTTTTAGCGGCGTTCAGCATTATATGCAGCAATCCGGGGGCAAATCCTTATCAAAAACAGATATCTATAATGTCCGCAGCTTTTACCTGAACAATCTCGAATGGCTTCCTGCGGCAGAACTGGCACAATACAATAGTAAGAAGCCCATTGCCAAAAGTTTTTATAAGACCCCTGCCAACCTGTACGAAGCGCATGTTAAAGATCTTGACCTGGTGATCAATCCCGTTATACGGTATGCTCTTTCAAAGGAAAATAACAACAGCGAGAAACTTTTTCTTAGCACCCGGGGATTAACGGTACGTGGCAGGATCGCCAATAAAATCGGGTTCAATGTATATATTACCGATAACCAGGAAAGGGATCCTGCTTATGTGCAGCAATGGGTAACGGATCACAAAGCTGTTCCCGGGGAAGGTTTATATAAAGCCTTTAAAGGGTCGGGCTATGACTACTTTGATGCGAGGGGTTATTTTACGTTCAATGTTACCAAATACATTGATGTGGCATTTGGTTATGACAAACAATTTATCGGGAGCGGCTACCGCAGTTTATTCATGAGCGATTTTAGCAATAATATCCTGTTCCTGAAACTAAATACCAGGATCTGGAAATTCAATTACCAGAATCTTTTCATGGAACTGCATCCAACAGAAACGATTTTGCAAAACCGGCTTTTGCCTAAAAAATACGCGGTGATGCACCACCTCGATATGAATGTTACGAAGCGGCTGAATATCGGGTTGTTCGAGGGAGTGATGTTTGGGCGTAAGGATCGTTTTGAGTTTGGTTACCTGAATCCCGTGATCTTTTACAGGTCGATCGAATTGCAGAACGGAAGCTTTGATAACTCGGTAGCCGGCGCGGATTTCAAGCTGAACTTTAAAAATCATTTCCAGGTATATGGACAATTCCTGCTGGATGATATCAATGTTGCCGAATTAAAAAAGAACAGCGGTTATTGGGCCAATAAATGGGGCATACAGTTAGGCGGAAAGTATATCGATGCGTTTGGTATCAAGAACCTCGATCTGCAGGGAGAGATCAACCGGGTACGTCCCTTTGTTTATTCGCATTATGACTCTACCGCCAATTATTCTCACTATAACCAGCCACTGGCACACCCGCTGGGCGCCAATTTCCAGGAATTCATTGCTATTGCACGCTACCAGCCAGCTCCACGCTGGTATGGTGTTGTAAAGATCATCGCGTGGAAACAGGGCCTGGACCTTCCGGGGGACAGTTATGGCGCTAATATTTTTCTGCCTAATTCTTCTGTGTACCGCCAGCGGGATTATGGATACCATATTGGTGATGGCCGTCAAAGCAAAGGTGTATACATATCATTGCTGGCTTCTTATGAAATAAGAGAGAATATGTTTATTGATCTTTCCCTGGTAAAAAGAAAACTGGATATTACTACTGCACCGGCAGTAACTACTGATGCCACGATCATTTCCGGTGGGTTCCGGATCAATATCGGCAGGAGGGAATTTGAGTTCTGATGCGATCAGTTATTATTTGTTCGTAAGTATTTAATCATTTGAAAACTGTGGCTTAACTGCAGCAAATCCGCTTTGGAGTCTTCATTTGAATCACTTTTTTTGTTTTTCCAGGAAAAGCTTTGCCATTTTGAGTTCTGGTCTGCTAGCTGTTGAAGTATTGGCGACAGTCAGCAGCTGCTGGTAATAGCCTTTTGCCTTTAGTTTATTCCCGGCCCTTTCACTGGTCAGCCCCGCGCCGTATAGACCATTGAACCTGTTAGGATGTTTTTTGAGATCGGCTTCATAAGCTGTCAAAGCCGGGACAGGTTGATCCATTAGCAGGAGCATATCGGCCAGTAATTCTTTGGCAGGGATCACTTCGCCGGGAGTAACCGGGCTTTTTTCAGTTTTATCTTCCATATCGGCGGCGAGGGTCATTTTTTCAAGAGCTTCTTTTATTTTTCCTTCTTTCCATAATATCCATGCCTCGCCTGCCCTGATCTGTATAAGCACCTGGTTGGCTTTGTAGACATCCTGCTGTGATATAAGTGTATCATAAATGCTGTTCAGTTGTTCCAGTTCTTTTTTTGCAGATGAGGTAGCTCCTGTATGGACTTTTCCAAGAAGGCAGGCAAAATGAAACATCGCTTTTTGCCAGGGAAATTTTGTCCAGGGAAGATTGGCCGGGTAGAATTCCATGCCCGCTGCTTCCTTCCACATTTTATTTTCGAGAAAATACCTCGCCGGGATAGCCGAAAATGCATAGGCGACTTTGAAGTTTACCGGGAATACATCTTTGATATTCCGGAGGTATTCCAGTTGCATTCGGGCGGAATCATTCTCGCCTTTTTGCAGGTAAGCGTAAACAAGATAATCCATGCCATGGAGTTCTTCGTCCCAGTGTCCTTTGATACCGGCGCCTTCGGCGTAACATTTTGCCGAAGCAGTGGATAACAGGTTGGAGTGAATAGCTTCATCCCACAGACCCAACCTCGTGAAAATATGAGAGGGCATATGCTGGGCATGTGCAGAAGAAGGTGCGATCGAAGCATATTTCCTGGCAGCCGGTAAAGCCAGTATCGCCAGTTCAGGGGAATCGTAGGTGTGAATGATATAATGAACGATCCCTGGGTGATTGGGTGATCCGGGGTAAAGCGCCGTTAAGATACTACCCGCTTTTTTCTGGTTGCTGTAGGATTTGTCTGCCGGGTCGGCCGCGCCTACAAGAGAGAGGGCATAAAATATGGCTACCTCTTTATCACCCGGGTAATCCTTATAAACTTTTTCCATGGCTTTTTCAAACCGGAGACTTCGTTCGCGATGGGCCGTTTTATCCCAATCGTTATAGAAGACAGCCATAGCATCGATAAGAGCTTTTTCTTTTCCCGGTTCTTTCGCTAAGGATTGTGCAATGGAAATGGCTTTATTGCCTTTCTCCAGTTCTTCCCGGGAAGGAGGGGAGGGCCATACCTGGTGGTAATTACACATCGCAGCTCCCCAATATGCCATGGCACAGCCGGGTTCCGCATCAATGACCTTTGCGAAAACCTTTTCCGCTTCATCGTATTCAAAAGAATGGAGTAGGGCGATGGCAAGGTCGAAGTCTTTTTTTGTGCTGGCGGAGCAGGAAGTAATAAAATCAACTGTGCCTAGCTGTTTGTCGGCGGGACCGCAAAGGACCAGGTCACCTCGTTTGAGACTGAGCTGGCTAATGGTTTCATTAGCTGGGGGTTTATTTTTTTTCTGTTTGCAGGAGAAAAGAAGGAGCAGTAAAAAAGGCAAGAGGGATTGCCGTAAAGAGATTGTCTTATTCATACTCGCCGATTGATAAGGTTGCAATGAACGGGCGATGAAGAGGTGGATTCTATCGCCGGATTAAAGATACGACCGATGATCATCCTAAAATTCTTCCGG
>JANMKG010000138.1:0-8088 GCA_031371915.1 Chitinophagaceae bacterium
AAAAGTGAGCTGGAAGGGGAGATGGGTGACAGTAAAATGGGATTGCATGCGAGACTAATGAGCCAGGCCCTGCGTAAACTCACCGCTACCATTTCAAAAACAAATACTATTTGCATTTTCATCAACCAGTTGCGGGAAAAGATAGGAGTGATGTTTGGCAACCCGGAAGTAACTACCGGCGGTAACGCGTTGAAATTCTATGCTTCTGTCCGGTTAGACATACGCCGTATGACGCAAGTAAAAGATGGTGATGAAGCCATCGGTAACCACGTAAAAGTAAAAGTGGTGAAAAACAAAGTGGCCCCTCCTTTCCGTGCCGCTGAGTTTGATATCATTTTTGGTGAAGGGATCTCCAAGAATGGCGAGATCATCGATATGGGCACAGAACTGGGGATCGTACAGAAAAGCGGGTCATGGTACAGTTACAATAATGATAAACTAGGCCAGGGCCGGGATGCGGTAAAGCAATTACTGGTAGATAACCCGGAGCTGGCAAAAGAGATCGAGGGAAAGATCCGGGAAAAGATAAAAGAAATGCAGGCCACCTAAATGGCTTTTGCTCAACATCTTAAGATGGGTTAGTTTGTAGACCCTCTTGCCCAGGCAGGAGGGTTTTTTCTTTTATTGGCAAAATTTTGTGGCTGGGTAGTATATATCAATGTTTAAACATTGTATATTTGTTCCGGAAGTTCGCAACCCGGAAGGTTTGCAAAGCGTTATGTTTTAAAATGAATTCCTCCCCGACATATTCAACTAAAAACTGGCCGTTGGCCATTTCCGCGGGAATCCTGCTGATCTCCTTCTTTTTTCCCTGGGTAAATTGGGATGGAAGTAAGATAGCCGGTTACGCTATGGCATCGGGGGATTTTTTTAAGATTGCCGGAACAAGATTTGGGTTAGCCAATCCATTTCCGCAATTCAATTTTGTCTTTTTTATTTTTTGGCTAATCCCCGCCCTCTCTGCTTTGATCCTGGTACTTGTGTTTACCGGAAGGAAAACAGCTTTATTAACTTTTATCAGTGGTTTTCTTTCTCTTTCTCTTGTTACAGTCTATATATTATTTACCAGCACCCTGATCGACCTGGGTGTAGGTTCTTCTTTATTCAGTATGATTACAGCCCTTGCCTGGTTACATGCCATCGCAGCTATTGGTATTATCCTCGCTGCCCGGGCGAATTCGCTGTTAAAAAAAGCAGGCTGGTTACTGGCTGGTCCCATTTTTGTCTTTGCCAGCTTTCAAATGGCGGAAAAATATATCATGAACGAAACGCATAAGGATACGATAAATGTAAAAGCTGATTATACAGTAGAAGCCGCTGACCTGATAAAGGAATTCACCAGCAATGATACCGGTGCCAATAAAAAATACCTGGAAAAAATGATCCAGGTAAACGGAAATGCTTCTTCGGTGGATGTACTGCCGGATTCTACCAGTACCATACGGTTCGCAGACAGTACCGGGTCATACGCGATCTTCTCGCTGGAGAAAAACCAGTTTGGCGATATAAAGAAGCTTCATGCAGGAGAGCCTGTATCACTTAAAGGTGTTTGCAGCGGTAGTATTTTCAGCGAAATATTGGGAACGACATCAATAAGTTTTAAAAGGGCAACATTGATCAAAAACTAACTTTTTGATATTACATGACAACAATAACTATTAATAAAACAAAACAAATGAAAAAAACAATTCTATTCCTTTCTTTTATCGCTCTTACTTCGGCCGTCATGGCGCAAAAAATATCCACGACCTCGGCTGTTATAGGTTTTGACGCCACCACAGTGAAAGATGCCTTACCCAAAGCAGAGAACAAGACCGTTATTGCATCTCTTGATAAGACCAGCGGTGTCCTGATGTTTGAAGCAGCTGTTAATAATTTTTCTTTTTCCAATCCCATGATGCAGGATCATTTCAATAGTGCTACGTGGATGAACTCGGCGACCTTTCCGAAATTCACTTTTTCTGGGAGGATCGTCAAACTAAATGAAGCAAAATTCAATAAAAATGGTTCCTATAAAATAAAAGTAAAAGGAGATCTTACTATAAAAGGTATTACAAGATCGATCTCTCTTCCTGCTACGATGGTAGTAAAGGATGGTTCGGTAACCGCTTCTGCCACCTTCACGGTCAAATTAGCGGATTATGGCATCGGCGCGCAGCCCGTGGAAGCCGGCAAAGTAGCCAGGGAGCCAAAGATCATGGTGTCAGCAACTTTTTAATTTCAGGTTTATAGCTATAAAAAGAGGTTGTCTCAAAAGGTTGTCAGCCTGGGTTTATCGAAGGCTACCAATTTGATAGTCCATATTTCGTCCCGCCCGAGGCGGGATCAATATGACAATCAAATTGACTTTTGAGACAACCTCTTCTTTTTGCAGAGAAATTAATTTCCGATTATTTTTTCCTGGTGGATCAGTTTCCCGGCCGCATCAAATCCTTCCACCACCACTTTAAATTTCTTACTGAAATCATTATTGAAAAAATTGAGTTTTACGGATTTTGTTTCTGTATCTGTAAAAATGTTCGGGTTCCAGTATAATGTGCTGCGGCTATCTGTACTATTGCGTTTTGCATCCACCCCATTGTAATCAGGGCTGTAAAATTCTTTTATGATGGAATACCCGTTATACTCGACGTATTCCATTTTATCCGGTTTTGTTTCTACAAACCTTTCTTTGGTATAGACGGCGATCGCGCCACCGGGCGCCCCGCTGCCTGAACCAATAAAGCCGGCCTCATAAAATTTTACCAAAGCAACCTGGTCTACCCGCAGGATCTTTAACTCGATCATATCGGTGGGAATCTCGTTCAGGAAAATACCCACGATCCATTTCTGGCCGCTCATCAGGCTCATGTTTTTGCGATTGACAAAACGCCCGTTCTGGATCTCGATCTGCTGTATCCTGTTCTTGATATAGTCTACTACGTTCATGGATTTGTCGTTGGCAGGCTCGTTGATATTGTCAAGGTTCACTTTACCCGGTTCCCTGAAAACCCCGCTGGTATATTTGTCATTGACAACATCGAGCGGCCTTTTTCCTGATTTTGCTTCTACGACCACTTTTTCCAGTTCTTTTACATCATCCAGTTTGGAGTGGGCGAAACGATACCGACTGTCTATTTCATCCTTACCCAGCCCCTGGGTATTTTTAGCGATCGTCGACTCTGCTATCCCTACAGACACCTGCTCCATTTTCCTGTCCAACATGTTATCATCCAGGTGGACCTTTACCGGTTTGGCTTTCCCCTGCTTGTCGGAATAGGTATAGAAAAATTTTGCCTTGCCGGCAAAAGCAACAGAGTCCATCGAAAAACGACCATCTGCCCCGATCCTTGCTTCCAGGTTCTGTGCAGTAGAATCTTCGGCTTCCACGTAAAAATTCAGGGTGCCATTTGAAACCGCATCCTTGTCCTTTTCATCCATCACCCTCCCTGTTATGGTGATGAGCTCTTTGTCTTTATAGGTAATGACCGGGAAGTTTCCTGATAATATCTTTGTCCAGTTGAACCGGCTCCAGCCATGGGTCATCATAAGATTATCCAGTCCAAGCCTGGTGCTGTCGCTCTGGTTTTCAAAATACCAGGCCGGGTTATATATATATCCTTTCAGGTCGCTGGTCAGTAAAAACCGGGAATAAATATTTTCCCTGTCATCCGAACCTGCAGAAGACAAGTCAACAACCGCGACAGAACAACTACGCTGGATGGCTTCTGGAAAATTCAGTTCCACACTGTTCTCCGCTCTCTTTGTCGTTCCTGCTTTGACAATAGTAAGATCCGCGTTAGCCCTGTATTCCCCATTATCCACAAAGCATAGCCGCTCAGCCATAGGTGCGCCATCCTTATCAAACACCGTAAAATGTAGTATGCCCGATGGCAGGCTGTCTGTAACCAGGTGACCGATCACCGATGGATAATCATCGAATTTGATCTCCTGTTGGTAGACCAGCTGGTTGTTAATATCCGCGGTTACGATCAAAGTTTCAAATCTTGCTTTCTCTTTTTCACTCCTCGATAACTGGAATTTCTTACCTCCTTTTTCATCCTGCACTTTCAGGCTTATACCTGATACCAGTACTTCGGGCAACGGGTAGGATCTTTTCCCGGCTTCTGTTTCCACTTCAGCGAAATACTTCTTACCGGCCTGTGCTTTGAACTGCACTTTGCCGATACCATCATGATAGCTTTTAAAAGAAGCAATCGTTGTTCCTTCTTCGGTATGGATGACCCCGTTTATTTCAACCGGAACGCCGGATTGATCTACTGCCTTGAAGCCAACAACAGTTAAGATGCCATCAACAAGATTGCCACTTTCAGGAAAGAATTTCAGGGAAACATTTGGGGAGGCTTTTGCCGCCGTTGCTGAGCTCCCAGTCGAAGGGCGGAAAACAAAAATATTTTTCTTATAGACAAACCCCTCATCATAATTAAGCATCCCGGGTGTGAGGGCCCTGATATAATAATTGCCCTGCGGAAGGGAATCAGGCAAATCAATATTGCCCTTCGAAACCGCTCCAAAGACAGCGTATTTTTTTGTGGAAACCAGCTTACCCTTACTATCGGTAAGCTGTACAAACAAATTATTACTGGCCCCACTCGGTTTGCCATTACTGTATAGATAAGCCTTGAACCAGATCGTTTCCCCTGCCACATAATAGTCTTTATCATAATGGATATAGACCTTTTCGGGCTGAAACTGTGTAGCCATTACAGTCAGGGCGGAATCTACCCGCTGGGAATTTGCAAAAAAATGGATCCCCATAAAAATCAACAGGCTGGCTATTTTACCTTTTCTTCTCAGCATACATTACTTGTTTTTGGGTCAAATTACATAAATGGATGACCTGCCTGGATAAGTTTACACAGGCGGTATTAATAAGGATCAAAAACATCGCGTGCCAGTTGCTTCGCCTCCGATGATTTTCTCCAGGTGGGTCAATAAGATGTTGCAGGAAAAAACAGGGGAAGGTATCTCTGCAATTCCTGACAGCCGGAATATTAAAGATACCACTTCCCGTGATTGTGCTGCATGCCTGGGATGTTAGCCAGGACTGCTGAAAAGCATCCTGTTTTGAGTAATGCATTTGCTAAATTTGCAACCCTGCCTTCCTTTGAAAAAATTGTGAAGTGGGGCCTGGTAATTTTTATGGCATTTAACCTTCAAAGTCCTTTCCCCCCCGCCGGTGATCAGCCCGATGCTATCCGTCAACTGACGGAAGGGGTGCAGAACGGTGATAGATACCAGACCTTATTGGGTGTGACCGGGAGCGGTAAAACATTTACGATCGCCAACGTGATCCAGGAAGTTCAGCGACCCACCCTCGTGTTAACCCATAACAAAACCCTCGTGGCCCAGTTATACGGCGAGTTCCGCCAGTTCTTCCCTGAGAACGCGGTGGAATATTTTGTTTCTTATTATGATTATTACCAGCCCGAAGCTTATATGCCTGTCCGTGATGTCTATATAGAAAAGGACCTGAGCATCAATGACGAGCTGGACAAGCTCCGATTGAGAGCTACTTCCAGTTTGTTAAGCGGGAGAAGAGATATTATTGTTGTGGCCAGTGTCAGTTGTATCTATGGTATGGGAAACCCTACCGATTATGAAAATGGAATCATCCGTATCAACAAAGGTCAAACCATCTCGCGGCAATCATTCCTGCATTCTCTTGTTAATTCATTATATAACCGGACCACTATAGATTTCAACCGCGGTACTTTCCGTGTTAAGGGCGACACGGTCGATATCAATCTTCCTTACGTTGATTATGGTTACCGGGTTACTTTTTTTGGCGATGAAATAGAAGAAATAGAAAGTATCGAGGTAATTACCAGTAAGCGTATCGCCAAAATGGAAAATGCTGCCATCTTTCCTGCGAACCTTTATGTCGCACCAAAAGATATCCTGCAACAGGTGATCTACGAGATCCAGGATGAAGTGATGGCGCAGGCCGACTATTTTAAAAAAGAAGGAAAATATATCGAAGCGCAACGGCTTACTGAAAGAGTGAACTACGACCTGGAAATGATCCGGGAACTCGGTTATTGTAACGGCATCGAGAATTATTCACGGTTCTTTGACCGCCGTCGCCCGGGGACAAGACCTTTTTGCCTGCTGGATTATTTTCCCAAAGATTACCTTACCGTTGTCGATGAAAGTCACCAGACCATTCCGCAGGTTAGTGGTATGTATGGAGGTGACAGGAGCCGCAAATTGATCCTGGTGGATTATGGTTTCCGTCTTCCTTCCGCACTCGATAACCGTCCGTTGAATTTCCATGAGTTTGAATCGCTGACCAATCAAACCATTTTCGTTTCCGCTACCCCAGACAATTATGAATTGGAGAAATCAGAAGGGATCGTGGTAGAGCAGGTGGTAAGACCAACCGGTCTGCTGGAACCCCCAATTGAGATCCGGCCTTCGGTGAACCAAATAGATGACCTGTTGGACGAGATCGACAAAAGAATTAAAATGGGTGACCGGGTGCTGGTTACAACCCTGACCAAAAGGATGGCGGAAGAAATGGATAAATACCTCCACCGTATCAATATCAAATCAAAATACATCCATAGCGAAGTTCATACGCTTGACCGGATAGAAATTCTCCGGGAATTACGTCTCGGGAAGATCGATGTGCTGGTAGGAGTGAACCTCTTGCGGGAAGGATTGGACCTGCCCGAAGTATCGCTTGTCGCCATTCTTGATGCGGACAAGGAAGGTTTTCTCCGTAATGAAAAATCACTTACCCAGACAGCAGGGCGTGCTGCCCGTAATGTGAATGGTCTTGTTATCTTCTATGCTGATAAAATGACGGATAGCATGCAAAAGACAATCAATGAGACCAACCGTCGCAGGGAAAAACAGGTCGCTTTTAATATAGAGCACGGCATTACACCAAAAACGGTCATCAAATCTACCAAAGAAGTATTTGCACAAACATCTGTACTTGATATTAAAGGATATGACCCCGCCAACCCTTACGCGATTGCCCCGGATGAAGACCTTGTAACTACTGCGGCGGATGAACAGGCGGAATATAAGACCATCCCCCAACTGGAAAAGGGACTGGGCAAGATCAAAAAAGAAATGGAAAAAGCCGCAAGGGACCTGGATTTCATGGAAGCGGCCCGCTTAAGGGATGAAATGTTTATGCTTCAAAAGAAGCTGGAAGAGATGAAAAAATGATTGCCCCAGTTTAGCTATATATAAAGGAATGAAACAAATCCTCCTGCTGTTTTTCTTGTTCTTTTTGTCGCCACTTGTTTTGTCCAGGAACCTAAATTAATCTCATCATAAGCGCATCAAAAAATTTGGCATTGACACCACTTCTTTCCGGCCAGGTTTTAGCATCCCGGAAGCAGATTTAAAAGATAGAAACACCATCCAGTACTTTCCGGAGCGAAACACAACAAACAGACTGGGAACTCTGGTAAGCCACACGATTCGTAGTTTTCCATCGTTTAGATAAACCCGGTAACAGCGGATTCTGATGAATGCCGGATGTCATTTGTTCCGGACCAAACTAAGCGCCAGCCGGAACCCGATATAACAAGTTGCAAAATCAGTCGCCGGAAAGTATTGATTGGCCCCGGGTTGCAGGTAATAATCTCCCTCTGTATCCCAGCCCCCTCCTTTAATAATAATGTATTTATTAAGATAACTATCGATCTCCTTTTCGGTCATTTTTGCAAAGGGAGAAGTAGGAAATTTTTTTAAGAGAGTGGCAAGCTCCTCATTTCTTCCTGCCTTATATACGGGTTGGTAGGCCCCGTGTGTTGAAGTCCATTCCGCCACATTACAGATCATATTATACAGGCAGTACTTATCGGCTTTGAAAGCACTACACGGGGCGGTATAAAAAAACCCATCGTTCCCGTAGCTTTTTGTTTCGAACCCGGTTGCATCAAAATATTTTCCAAAATTATATTTATAGCCGATGTCGGGAATAGTAACACCGCCGGTTTGCGATTCACAGGATATTCTTTGCGCAGAATCTTTTGCAGAGAAGGTATACGCAGTTTGCGCAGCATATTCCCATTCTTCGCTTGAAGGAAGCTTGACGAGAAAATGATAATTTGTTTCACCAATGCC
>JANMKG010000236.1:0-8903 GCA_031371915.1 Chitinophagaceae bacterium
GCGGATGGTTTTGGAAAAAAAAGACCGGGCAAACTGGCCACTTCCTTCCTGATGGAAATGGCCTGGAGGGTCGAAAGATTTAAATCAATTTTTACCGGTAAAAAACCATTGCTCACCAAAGAAAGTGCAAGAGTCGCCCAAAGTAAGACCTGGTTTGAAAATGATAAGATACTGCAGGCGCTACCGGGTTTTCCCTTTACCCCGCTGGAAGAAACCATTCAAAAAGCCTGTGAACGTTATTTAACCTCAGCCCAAACCCCTCTACCGGAGAGTGGGACTTAGGAAATTCCTCATCGTGCAACCGTCATTATACTATCGGGGTCTATCAAGTCCTCCCTTAAGGAAGGTTTAGGTCGGCTTCTTTATTTACCTTTAAACGGTAATCTATATCTATGCAAAAATTTCGTTTTGTCTTTCTCGCCCTGTTTTTCGGATCTTCTATAACTGCCCATACCCAATTCCTGGTAAACGGAGTTGTCCTTGATTCTTCCACGAGGGAGCCTTTACCGAAAGCTTCCGTGTTCTGCCAGAATACAACGCTGGGCACGGTTACCAACAAAGACGGCGAATTCTCCCTGTCCCTGAAGTCGGGTGGTTATGATCTTATTTTCAGTTATACAGGTTACCAGACACAAACGATCCGCATTACAGAAAATAACAAACTGGAAGTGCTCATGATAAAAGAGGATAAAAGCATGGGAGAGGTTTTCTTAAAGAACAGTTACGAGGTAACTGATGGCTGGGATAAATACGGTGATTTCTTTGTAAAGAATTTTATCGGTTCCACCCCGAACGCGGCACAATGTGTTTTATCCAATCCCGAAGTTTTGAAATTCTATTTCTATAAAAGAAGTAACCGGCTGAAAGTACTGGCGACAGAACCCCTGCAAATAGCCAATAAAGCACTCGGCTATAACCTTCGTTACCAGCTGGACTCTTTCGTTTATTATTATAATACCAATATCAATTCTTACCGCGGTTATTGTCTTTACACAGAAATGGAAGGCAGTGACAGCCTTAAAAAAGCCTGGGCTGTTAACCGCAGCAATGCTTACCAGGGTTCCAAACTCCAGTTCATGCGCAGCTATTACGACAGTACCCTCGTGGAAGATGGCTGGATCATTGACCTGCTGGATGAAAAGAATGATAAGAAATTCGATAAAGTAAAAGATGTGTATGACACGCTTTATTACGGCGCTCTTGACAGCACGATGGAGGTAGAAATATATTATCCCAGGAAGATCAGTGTTACGTATACCAAAAAAAGACCCGAGCCGGAATACCTGAAGAAAATGAGTTTACCTAAAAGTGTTCCCTACCCCATCTCATATATTGATATAAAGGAAACGATCGCCATTACACAAAATGGCTATTACTACGAACAGAAGGACTGGATCAACCAGGGCTACTGGAGCTGGAAAAATGTCGCCGATCTCCTGCCTTATGATTACGTACCGGACTAAAGAATGATGAACAGGTGAACTAGGAATAATGAATGATGAAGTTAACGTTCCGCCATGATCCTTAATACCTTGTTCAACATTATACCTTCCTTTCTAATTCCTTATTCCTCATTTCTTATTTCTTATTTTATCTGCCCCCATAACCTTTTCCCATAAAAGGGGTATCCTTTTTATCCAAACGAGTTCTTTCATTTTTTCCCGGGCCTCCTCTACCGGGGAGCCAAAATAAACCTTGCCCCCTTCGATCGTGTCTTTGACCCCGCTTTGCGCATATACAATGGCATCTTTGCCAATGATCAATGTTTTACTTACGCCCACCTGTCCCCAGAGGGTGACATTGTCTTCGATGGTAGTGGCCCCGGCAATACCAACCTGCCCTGCAAAGAGACAATTCTTGCCGACTACGGTATCATGCCCGATATGAACAAGGTTATCCATTTTTGTCCCGGCCCCGATAATGGTATCGGAGCTGACCCCCCGGTCGATCGAGCAGTTAGCCCCGATCTCCACGCCCTTTTCAATCAGCACACGGCCGCAACTGGTCATCTTCTTATAATGGATATCGCGGGTTGTTCTCTTATTATAATAGAAAGCATCGCTCCCGATCACTGTACCCGACTGGATGATCACGTCATCACCAATAATGCAGTGGTCAAGGATCGTCACATTTGGATAAAGGACGCAATTTTTACCTACCTGCACATGATTGCCGATAAAGACATTGGGCATTACCACGGTTCCTTCACCTACGGTAGAACTGTCACTGATCATTTTCATTGACGGGGTGAAGGGCCGGTAAAAGTTCACGATCTTTAAATAAGCCTCAAAAGGATCATCCACGATCAGTAAAGCTTTGCCTTCGGGGAAATCCGTTTTCTTATTGATAATAATAAAACTGGCCGCGGAATCTATGCATGTTGCATAATACTTGGGATGATCGACGAATACCAGGTCTCCTGCTTCCACTTTATGCAGTTCGTTGATACCAGTAGCATTTCCTTTTTCGTTACCCACTATTTCGGCACCGATCAACTGTGCAATGGTTGTTACCGGTACAGGTTTTTCAAAGCGCATATAATAAATTTTGGTTTATACGCCGGAGTTTTGTTTGAAACGAAACGAAGGCTGTGCAAAGGTAACATCCTGGTAAATGACAGGTCAAGGCAAAAACAAGTCATTTTATGGTGTAAAGGGTCTTTTTTGACTGCAGGTGCAAAAAAAAATTATGCCCGGAAATATCGTTAATGATGATGATTCTCCACCTATTTTTCCAGGAAGATTTGATAAGAAAAAAAATACGGGAAGACAGTGTGCAAAAATTACGATTGATAAAAGCATTGATCTGCCTGTATTACAGGGGATTTAAAAAATCAAATGCTGATCATGCTATTGTGATTACTGCATGACTGCATTTCATTCGTCCCGTAAAATCCTTTCGATACACCGTTGTTTATCCACAGTCATATTTAAAATGTGAATAAAATAGTTTGGAAATATTTTTTGGTTAATGAAAATTCTTTATAATATTGTGTAGGGAAATTTATTTCCCAGTACTTACTAACCCATCCATATAATAATCCCTCTGGTATTCCAGGGGGGTTTTTTTTATTTGTAGTAATATATCTCCCGGCAATTTTTCTCCCCGTATCTCGTGGTAACACATTTATCGTTGTCGTCAAGGATTAAAACAACAGCATTTGCTTCGCTGGATCAAGTTGAATAATTAAGATACCTTTACGCTACTTAAAAAAAGATCCATGCTGAAATCAATGACGGGATTCGGAAGAGCCGAAAAAAATGTTGCTGACAAAACTTTCCTGGTAGATATCAAATCACTCAACGGCAAACAATTTGAATTGCAATTGAAATTACCGGCGATTCTAAAACCATTTGAATTTGACATCCGCAGGATACTTTCTACAGGTCTTGGACGGGGAAGCGTAGATTGTATGATCAGCCTCAAGGATACCGGGAATGCCAAACCCGTTACCATTAATACAGATCTTGCGAAAGCCTATTATAAACCCCTTGCCGAACTCTCTGCCGCCCTTAACCTGGATCCTTCTCATATCCTGAGTACCCTGGTCAAGCTCCCTGAGGTGATCACCCCCAGCAGCGATACGCTTAATGACAAGGAATGGGGTGATTTCCAGCAGGTTTTGCAGGAAGCCATTGGCAACTTAAATACCCACCGGTTGAACGAAGGGGCTATGATGGAACAGGACCTCCTCCTCCGGGTCAGTAATATCGAAAAACAGCAGGAAGAGGTCATCAAACTGGAACCCCTCCGCCAGCAAAAAATAAGGGAAGGGATCACCCGGTTACTGGAGGAAAACGTGGGGAAAGAGAACTACGACAGCAACCGGCTGGAGCAGGAACTTATTTATTATATCGAGAAGATCGATATCACCGAAGAACAGGTGAGACTAAAGAATCATTGTGAATATTTCCGGTCGCTCCTGGCTGAAAAAGAAGAATCAAAAGGGAAAAAGCTTTCTTTTATCCTGCAGGAGATCGGTCGTGAAATTAACACGACCGGTTCCAAGGCCTATGATTCAACCATCCAGAAATGCGTGATAATGATGAAGGATGAACTGGAGAAGGCGAAGGAACAGGTGCTGAATGTTTTATAGGAAGCTGTTAGCCAAAAGCTATTAGCATTTAGCTTTCTTAATTACTTTTACAAAAAAATTCTTGAAAATCATTAAGAATATTTACTTTTTCTTACTAATAGCTAATAGCTTACAGCTAGTAACTTCGTCCTGTACAAGTATTGACCTGTATGAAAAATCAGTTGCTATCCCGGGTCACGCCTGGAAGAGCAGTTATAAACCCTCTTTCACGTTTACCATAAAAGATACAAGTTCTCCCTACCAGCTTTTCCTGGTACTCCGTCATAACGATAAGTACAACTACAATAATATCTACATAAACCTTGGCATACAATTACCCGGCAGCGACAGCGTCCGGACAATAAGAAAGGATCTTACCCTTGCTACAAACGAGCAGGGCTGGCTGGGTACGGGCATGGATGACATCTATGAGCACCGCATCAAATTTGGCGAGCCGGAACTGTTCAGGGCCGGTGTTTATACTTTCACGATTCAACAGATCATGCGGGAAGACCCCCTGGGGAACGTCCTTAATGTAGGGCTTCGCCTTGAGAAGAAATAATAACTCCATCTTTGCTGTATGCCTGATGCCAACCGCAAGCGACTTCACAGAACGACCTTTATTTACTGGATGCTGCTTCTCTATATTGTTGCTGCCCTGGTCTGGTGGTTTATTTCACTGAACCAGCAAAATGACCGGATGCAGGAATTCAAGATCATCAACCTCCATGCAGCAAACGATAGTACGGTGAACCCTCTTCTATTCCGGCAGGAACTCATTAAGATCACGGAAGATCACAAACGCAACAGGTCGAAATATGTGGGTGAAGGGAGTATCTTTTTCCTTTTGATACTGGTCGGTGCCAGCTTTGTCTATCGTTCGGTAAGGAGGCAGTTCAATATGCAGCAGCAGCAGCAAAATTTTATGATGGCCGTTACCCATGAATTAAAGACCCCAATTTCTGTTGCCCGTCTGAACCTGGAGACTTTACAGAAATACCATCTTGACCCGGAAAAGCAGAAAAAACTGATCCGCAACACCCTTGATGAAACGACCCGGCTGAATTTCCTGACCAATAATATCCTGATCGCATCACAACTGGAAGGCGGCGGGTATAAATCAGCCAAAGAGGAATTGGATCTTTCTACCCTATTCAAAGATCGTATCCTCGATTTCCGGAACCGCTTCCCGGACCGGGTATTTCACAGTGAGATAGATGAGGAGGCTGATGTCAAGGGAGACCCGTTGCTGCTGCAGATGCTGATCAATAACCTGCTGGAAAATGCGATCAAATATTCTCCCCGCGAAAGCCCCGTTACTGCCCGCCTTAAGAAATCCAGGTCGGGGATCGAGTTACAGGTAAAGGATGAAGGTCCCGGTATACCGGAAGAAGAAAAGAAAAAGATCTTCTCCAAATTCTACCGGATCGGTAATGAAGCCACCCGCAAAACACAGGGCACGGGGCTGGGTCTTTATCTTTGCCGTAAAATAGCCCGGGAACACAATGCCGACATTTCGGTGACAAACAATGAACCCCGTGGCAGTAATTTTGTCGTCCTTTTCAGAGTCTGACGGTCTCCGTCTGACCCTCAATTAATATCTCCGTCTGACCGCTGAACAAAAACCAATGAGTACAGAAAGAAAAACATCGATATTGCTGGTAGAAGATGAAGAAAATCTTCATGAAGCACTCAAGCTTAACCTGGAGTTGGAAGGTTATGATGTAACATCCGCATTGGATGGGGCAGCTGCACTGAAAGCCGTACAATCAGAATACTTCGACCTGATCATCCTCGACGTAATGCTCCCGGAAATGGATGGGATCACGGTGACTGAAACTGTCCGTATCAGTAATAACGAGGTACCAATCCTTATCCTCAGCGCCAAAAACAGCAGTGCCGACCGGGTGCTGGGATTAAAAAAAGGCGCCGATGATTACCTTACCAAGCCTTTTAACCTCGAGGAGCTCCTTTTAAGAGTTCATAAGCTCATTAATAAAAATAAAAAACTACAGGATAAATCCAGCGTCGCCGATACCTATACTTTTGGAAGTACCACGGTTGATTTCAAGGCACAGGAAGCTACACAAAATGACGGGAAGAAGATCCAGTTGAGCAAAAAGGAAACCATGCTCCTCAAATTGCTGATCGAAAACAAGAACGAAGTGGTGCCCCGGGAAAAGATATTACAGTCTGTCTGGGGCTACAATGTATATCCCACCACCCGTACGATTGATAATTTTATCCTCAACTTCCGGAAGTATTTCGAAGAAGACAGTCGTAATCCTAAATACTTTCATTCTGTAAGAGGGGTGGGATATAAATACTCAGAGCAATAATTGGCCGATTGTTTCCATTATTTCTTTAGCCTCCCGCAATAATTTTTCTTTGTCGGTTCCCAGGTTAGCCCTGGTAAACATCCCGGTCTCACATTCCTGCAGTAATCCCCGCAGCTTTTCAATCCATTTATTATTGATGCCCCTGTCCCGTAGTTTTCCCATCAGCATTTCTTTTTTCATCTCACTGCCAGACAGGTCAAAATAGCAGTTAAAGAACTGCAGGACTGATTGCTGTAAGGAAGCGTAGAAATTCCTGTCATTGCCATTCAATGCCTGGTAAGCAGGCAGCAATAATTCACCCGCAGATGGAAGCGGTATAGTGGCGATACCAGTTGTGACTGCTTTTGACCGTTTCTTATTTCTAAACCATAGTAGCACGGTCAGGGAAAGCAGCAGTACCGAAAGACCCGCTATCCAATAGATCATTTGGCCGCCTGTTCTTTTAACTGTCTCACCAGTGACAGCAGGAATGATCTTTTCTTCGTTGCTGATATGCACCCGTATCGCTGGTGCACTCACTGTTTTAAAGCTGCCGCTATCCGGGTTAAAAAAAGTGAATTGAATGGCCGGTATCGTATAATCGGCAGCAGTAGATGACACAAAAGGATAACGGAATTTCCTGCTCCCTGCCAGCGGGGTCTTTGTCTTATCAAGAATATCTTTTACTTCCGGTTCAAATCCCTCTATACCCTCAGGCCATTGGATCACAGGCGCGCTTAGCTGGATAAAATTACCCCTGCCATTGATCGTGATCTCTAAAAAACCTTCTTCATTTTTTTGTAACTGGTCCTTTACTACCATGGCGGATACCGTAAATTGGCCGGTGGCCCCATTAAAGGCTGGCTCTTTATTTTTTTCGGGAACAGGTTTTACCCGGATCGCCAGCGGTTCAGTTTTAATATCCGTTTCGAATGTTTCTGTTCCTTCCCGGGGTGTTGTATTATCTTCATTTCCCAATACCCCTTCTATTACTTCCTGTTCTGTTCGTTTACTAACAGTGCTGCGGGAGAACTCCACTTTATTTTTTACTTCCATCGGGTCAATGGTGAAAAGACCGGCCTGCAGCGGGTATAACTGAACCTTGCGAATGGTATGCACATTAAAGGTCTTACCGTTGATATTCTCAATAGCAACCTGTTTATCTTCCAGGTTCACCATATCATAAACAGTGAATCCATAAAAACCCGGGTTCTTAACGATATCTGATTTTGATTCCAGCCGGGAATATAATTTGAAAGTGGCGAGTACAGGTTCGCCTACATAACAGTCCTTCCTGTTTACCATCACTTTGACAAAAAGACTCTGCCGTATCTTTTCATAAACATCTTCACCCGGACGTAAAAAATAATCGGAATTTGCAATGCCATTCTCTTTATTGAATCTTTTTAGGGCTTCTTCCCGGGAGATCACTTCTACGAGTACATCATTACTGCGAACCAGTTTCCCGTTCACGATGATCGTAGCACCAGGCAGGATGAATTTGCCGGGCCTCCCGGCTTCCAGGGTATAAACCGAATTTTTCAGCGGTTTCATCCCGTGTATCGTGGAAACATTTCCTGTATAAATATTAGGTCCTGTTACAAACCTGAAATTATTAAAGACAGGGGGCTTTACCGTCATTGAATTATCACCGTCCTCTATAATAAACTGCACCTGGAAAGATTCACCTGAAATAACAGGCAACTGCGGTACAATGGTCTTAAAGACGACCTGTCCTGTCATGGACAGGGAAAAAAAGGAGAAAAAAAGTATGGTGGCCACTCTCTTCATAAAGGCAATGCTAAAGTATAACAGCGTTTCTGAAAGGGAGTTTAAAATGTACTAAAGGAGATATGCTGCTTTCAACGGCCTGCCCGTGGTGCCTCCGGCAGGCAAGCCAGTTAAACAGGTTAAAGATCACCCAATAAAGGACGAATGAGAATATCTTCTACGCATGCCTGCGGGGAAAGATGTGCAGCGGCATGGACCATTTTAGCGATATCCGCAGCTTCCATGATACGTTTTTTGGAATTATCAAATCCCGACCAGGAATCCGTCATCACCGCCCCCGGATGTACAGCAGTTACTTTGATCCCGTGCGGCTTCATTTCTTCGCGCAGGTTTTTACTAAATCCATGGAGTGCAAACTTGCTGATGCTATAAGCTCCACCATTCTCATACGCATCAAGCGAGGCGATCGAACACATATTAAAAATATGACCCGACTTTCTTTTCATCATGGCAGGCAGCAGGGTGCGTGTAAGATGGTAAGCACTGTAGACATTGACAGCCATCTGGCTTTCCAGTAACCCATCGGGTTCATTATTCACACTCCCGGGTTCAAAAAAACCGGCATTGTTGATCACAATATCGGGCACGCCAAATGATAGACACCAGCTGGCAAAAGCAATCGCTTCTTGCTTTTTACTAAGGTCGGCGGGTTTTGCCCTGATGCCAGCACCCGGGAACCGCGTTACCAGTTCTTCCATGGTTTTATACAAAGCCACTTC
>JANMKG010000179.1:0-3629 GCA_031371915.1 Chitinophagaceae bacterium
ATGTGATGATTGTGGATTGCAGGTTGCTTCCGGGTGTTATTATATTACCGTAGCGTTTAAAGGATATTATGATAAGGTCTCCGCGACAGCAAAACAAAATTCGGCGCTCAACATTGTCCGAAAGCTTTTTGAAAAGAAACCGTATTTGAACAGCAGACGTTAGTTTCTTTTTACTTCTTAGCTTTATGAGTTATGAATGCAGAATTATGAGCCCCTTTACAACATTCATCCGTCAATTCTTAATTCATAGCTCTAAATTCTAAATTATTCAAATGGAAGTACATGCCCACTCACATACCCCAAGAAAAAAATGGACACATTATCTCTGGGAGTTTACAATGTTGTTCCTCGCGGTGTTTTGCGGTTTCCTGGCCGAAAACATACGGGAACATAAAGTGGAAAATGACCGGGAAAAAAAATATATTAAAAACCTTGTTGATGACCTGGAACAGGATACAATAGCATTTACAAAAAGTATTACGGATTTTAGTTTACTCGTTGAAAAGGACGATTCGTTGATACAGCTGCTCAACAGCCCCGGTATAAAAAATTATGGCTCCGGCTTGTATTATATGGGCCGGCTTTCCTCCAGGAGCTCCCCGCTGGCCATTCATGACGCCACCATTCAACAGTTAAAAAACTCCGGGGGGTTCCGGCTTATCCGGAATGATGAAGTGGCCAAGAAAATAATGGAATATTATAACCGTCTTGTTTTTATTAATTACCTGCAGGATGTAGAGTTGCTGGAATCAGAAGACTACCGCAAAGGAGCTATTGATGTATTTCATCCTGTCGTTTTTAATTCTATTATTTCTCCTGAAGATAACTCCATCCTGCGGCCTCCGGGAAATCCTGCTTTGCTAACCTATGATGTACAGGTTTTGAGGCGCATTTCGGGCATGGTGGGTTACCACAAGAGTTCCAAGCTTGCCTTATCCAAATCGCAGGCCGATATGAGAAAAGCCGCTGTTGAGCTTATTACACTGATCCAGGAAGCATATCATCTGAAATAAAACAATTATGAGTTATGAATGCAGGATTATGAGTGACTTAAAAAAGTTCAAAGTATGATAAACGATGGTCATTTTGAAATTCTTGGCGTAACCCGTAATTCGACTCCGGATGAAATAAAGAAAGCCTATTACCGGCAAATAAAAAAATGGCACCCGGATAAGTTTCAGCAGCAGCCTGATAAATTATCGCAAGCTATAGAAACATCAAAACAAATCAACCAGGCTTTCCTTCTCCTGAAAAATTATGCACCCCCTGCAATGAGTTCAACTACCCAAAAAAGAGAGAAATTCAGGGATTCGAAATCAACCTCCAAACGTACAGGAGGTAAGCCGGTGTTTCACCGTGTCAAGGTTAATTCAGCTAAGATCTGGTCGATAGGTTATGATACATTTACTAAAATACTCGAAGTAGAGTTTTACGAGGGAGGGGTTTATCACTATTTCGAAGTACCAGAGACCGTATACACAAAACTGATGTTCGCTGATGCTGTGGAAGAGTATTTAAATAAGAATATTGCAACGAAATATCGCTGTCAAAACATTTAAATATTTTACAATTACCTGATAAATCTACATTTACCCCCTCCTCTGTTTTGTCCCTACCATCATTGTGATCAGCAACGCAATTAATCCTAATATAGCGCAAATCACAAATCCCCATCTTAACCCTAATGCCTGGGATATTGCTCCCATTAACAAAGGTCCTATCATATCGCCCAATTCTTTAAAGGAGCCTGCAACGCCCATAGTAGCGCCCATTTCAGTTTCTTTCGATAGCTTACTTACCATCACATCGGAATTAGTCCAGACTGTACCAATTCCGATTCCTGCCAATATGCAAACAACAAACAAAGGAGTATGCGTTACAAAGGGAATGGCAGCAGTAGCAGCACAGGAAAGGAGCATTCCTATTCTTAAAGTAAAAACGGGGTTATATTTATCAGCAAGCCATCCTGCAACCGGTTGGATAAGCAAGTATGAAATAGTGGTCACAGAAACGATCAGCCCCGTATCAAAAGCATTATAGCCCAGTGCATGAATACGAACCGGGAGGAAGCCAAAGAGAATACCTACAAAAAACATATTGATAACAATGGTTAAAAACCATGGCATCAAGGTTTTGTTTTTAAAGACAGCAAAAAGGGCTTTGAAAGAAAAATCATCATCGTCATCATCAAAGGCGTTATTAGTTTTTTGTTTATCTCCCGGAAGCGTGAGGGAAAGCAATAGAGCGATCACACCAATACCTGCCGAAGCATAAAAGATCCCGCTAAAGTTCGTTCTCATCACGATTGCACCCCCAATGACAGGGCTTACTACATAGCCCGCACCTTTAATAGCATTATAAATCCCAAAGGCTTTGCCTTTATTCTCTTTATAAAATTTCCCTACCATGGCCAGTGAAACTGCTGATAAGGCCGCAGCTCCAAGCCCTTGCAGGAAGCGAATAACAATCAATAATTTTGGTGAAACAAAAGGGTACAATAAAGAAGCAATGATAAAAAGTACAATACCAGCAAGGAGGGCTCTTTTCATTCCCTTTTTATCAGCCAACCCACCAAAGATGGGCTTGGCAAGAATTTCCGCAAAATCATAAACCGCTATTAACACCCCAATCATGGTTAGCCCGATTCCTACTGTCTCCGCATAGAAAGGGAGGTTTACCGCTACGATGTGAGCACCGAAGGATGTAACAAATCCAACAAAGCCGAGAATAAAAGCCCATTTCAAAGATGTTTTCATCGCTTAAATATTTTCTACATTTACTGCAAACACTTATCAATCCAATCTTTTGGGAATGCCGCGTTTTCATTCATTTCGCTCAATTCCGACTTTTTTGATCACTAGAATTTTTGTAACCCCCTCGCATATGGAAGTCAATGCGCTAAATTATTCAAATCCAAAAGAAGTAACCATACATATATTTCAGGCGGCCAAATCTGAATATTTCTGCCCTAATACAGGTAAGGCAGAAACGATAATACTCCAAATTATCTACGCCCACAATAATAGGTTAGACCTGTTTTCGCCGAAAATTGAAATAAAAAAAGGGCCATACTATCAAAGTATACCCCTTTTACTTTTATATCCGCTCCCTTATTGACGAAAGGTGCAGCTATGAGAAACTTGCCGAGACCAAAATTGTTTGGAAAACAACACCCCAATTTTAAAGCGGGTCATCTAACTTTATTGAAATTCAACTAACTATTTTCCCGTAACAACAAAAGTAACAGGTTGTCTCCTCCAGGCATTCCCGGCTTCTCCTAATGATACAAGGGGATTCCAATGCGGCGAGTTTCGTATTACTCTCATGGCTTCCTCTTCCATACCGTAACCATAATTAGTCTCCGGCTTCATATTGGCTATTTCTCCATTTTTGTCAATCATAAAGAGAATCATTACCCGGTAAGTTCCATTGGGAGCACCATTTTTTATCGGCACCCCAGTGTTTACGTTTTTGGATATAAAACGCAACCAGGCATTGTCTCCCTCAGGGTACGCAGCCTCTCTTGCATAAATAAAATTTTTATTAAGTCTTCCCTCTTCGTCAAATCCTTCGGTAGTTTCTTTACCTGTCTTTGGGTCATATAAGCGACGAGATAATAATTTTCCACT
>JANMKG010000266.1:0-1940 GCA_031371915.1 Chitinophagaceae bacterium
GTCGATGATCTTCACCTCAACGGGATAAAGGTCTTTGCCAGTGAAATGACAGCCGCAAAAAATATCGGCGATATAAACTTTGCCGAACCCTGCGCAGTGGTAATGGGCAGCGAAGAAAAAGGTATTTACCCGGCGCTGGTGAAGATCTGCGATGACCGCATGAAGATCCCGATGGCGGGCGATTTTGAATCACTCAATGTATCTGTTGCAACCGGTATCATCCTGTACGAAGTGATGAAACAACGATTATTCTGATTTGCGCAGGATATTTTTATCCTTGTACAACGACGGGTATTTTTTTGATTCAGCAAAACCTTTTTGCAGGACGGCAGGTTTGTCCAGTATCAGGTAATCATCTTTTTTCAGGTTTGCGTAATGTAACAGGATCTTTTTCTGATCGATCAGTTTTACCAGTTCATCCGGGTCCGGGGCCGCAAATTCTACTGTGTTTGTCCCGGGGAATGATACCCGGAAGATAAAATGCCGGGCTACCAACCAGTCTTCATAACTTTTATCGGGGGCGGAAAATTGTTTCTCCATATCCACCCAGCAGTCGAGGTAATACCATCCGCTGATGCTGACAAGAAGAGCATTGAACCTGCTTGTATCAAAGCTGTTTGTTTCTTTATTCTTAAAAACGGCTTCTAGCTGGTATTGCCTTCCACCTTTCCCGCTAACTGTATCCACGGTATAATAACCTGAGTGATCTTTAGGGTCTTCCCATTTTCCGAGGAGCTCTTTTTTAAAAATAAAATCATGCTCATTCTGTGACAGGGGATACAAGGTACCTGCTACTTTACAGGAACCGGCCCATAAAGAGATAACTACAAGGAGTACTGCTATTTGTTTTTTCATTTTAGAAAAGTTTATTATTAATGAAGTGTTAGTGTGACGAGTTCCTGCTGGAAATCGCGGAACACTGGTTTTAATTTACTTTCCGCATCGGTCCCGTAATTGATAAAGAAAATATGGGTTACTCCCTTATTAGGGAAATAAAAAAGGTTGGCGGTATAGCCAAGGTCCCTTCCCTTGTGGCCGATACCGTAATCGATGCCCTGGTCAAGGAATGATTTCTGGATCCCATACCCATAGAAATTGGTATCATCTTGTTTGCCATAGACCTGCATCCTCGTCATAGAGGCGGGGAGTAATAATGTTTTTTGTATGAAAAGCGCATTGCTGAATTTGAACAGGTCGAATATATTACTGTACAAACCGCCGTATCCATTGCCGCTACCGGTCACGAGGTTGGAGACATTCACAATGGTCTGGTTATTATACAGGTCAAAATAACCCTGTGCCGTACTGTTGGGCAGTTCATCATAGGGCTGGTAATAGGTATGTTGCAGGCCGAGGGGGTCCAGGATGTATTGTTTCAGCAGGGCAGCATGACTTTTACCCGTAGCTGCATCGATCACCATTTTAATAAGGATCGTATTGGTATTAGAATAGATAGCCGTATCAGAAGGAGCAAAAAGAGGGGTTTTGTTATAAATGAATTCCAGTAATTCTTCCGGCTGCCATTTTTTATTTGGATTGTTTAATACGGCCAGGTAGAAGGCATCCTGCTCGATTACATCGGGGATCCCTGTCTCGTGATTCATACATTGACCAAGGGTAACGAGGGATCCGTTCGGAAGCTTATTGATGATCCTGCCGGGTAACCAGTGTGATATCTTCGTAGTAATTGCAGTATAACCGATACCAGTATGGACCGAGTCTTCCATCAGCCTGAACAATAAAGTGCTCATAAAAAGTTTGGTGATGCTTGCGGCTTTGGAAATAGTACCCGGGACAAAAGCTATATTATTTTCGATATCCGCTTTACCCGTGGCGCCGATCCATGTCCCATGACTATCATTGACAAGCAGGGATATGCCGGGTAATCCTTTCTTCCGGTATTTTTCAAGCAGGGCCAGGAGTTGAGCATTCTTTGGATG
>JANMKG010000286.1:0-7275 GCA_031371915.1 Chitinophagaceae bacterium
GCCTGGAAGAGTATAAAAACGCTCAAGCTGGAACAAATAGTCGATAACAATGGAATCGAGATACAGCTGGAAAGATATGTAGTACAGGGAAAAGGGTATAAAAATATAACCTACTGGAGTGGCATGAGCGGTTACACGATATTTACACCTACCGAAGGATATAGTTTTTATCCATGGGGAAGACAGCAGAAGCCGGAAGCCCTGACGCCGGAGGACCTGAAAGAAAATGCAGATGTACTGGATATCCAGGGACCGCTGATCGACTATAAAGCAAAAGGACACAAAGCGGAATTTGCAGGAATGGATGAGTATGAAGGAACGGATTGTTACAAGATCGTGCTTACGGAAAACACGGGTAAAATAATCACCTATTATATCGATCCTTCTAATTATTTCATTATTCATACTATGGAACTGAGCCATGCTAACGGGCGGGAGTCGACGGATGAAACGGATTTCAGCAATTATAAAAAACTTCCCGAGGGCATCTGGTTTGCGATGAATATCGGATCCAATGTAAAAATTAAGAAAGTACTCCTCAATGTTCCCATTGATGACAGTGTTTTTAAAGTAACCGACAAATAAACTACCCCACCATGACCAAACAACTACTGGTACTGTTTATCAGCGGCATCATTAGCCTGCCTGTTATAGCTCAATCAAAGATCCGCTCCTCCACGCTTGGGAGTATGCAGGCCAGGTGGCTGGGTCCCGGAACAATGAGCGGCAGGATAACGGCCATTGATGGGGTGGCGGGTGATGGCAAAACTATTTACGTGGGTACTGCCGGCGGGGGGATCTGGAAAAGCACCAATGCCGGCGCTTCCTTCAAACCTATTTTTGATAAATATTGTATGTCGATCGGTGCCCTTGCTATCGATCCCCAAAATCCTTCTGTCATTTATGCTGGTGCCGGAGAAAGCAATATGCGCAACACAGTTTCCATTGGGGATGGCATGTACAAAAGTTATGATGCGGGAGAGAACTGGACGCGTATCGGGCTGGACAGTTCCGAGCATATTTCAAAAATTGTGATCGACCCCACGAATACCAATACGATCTACGTAGCGGTTCCGGGTCCCTTGTGGAGCGATGGCCAGCAACGCGGACTTTTTAAATCTACCGATGGAGGAAAGACCTGGAATAAAATTCTTTACATAAATGAAAAAACAGGATGCGCCGATATATTAATCGATCCTGCCCATCCTGAAATAGTGTTTGCCACGATGTGGGAATTTCGTCGCCTTCCTTATTCATTCAACAGCGGGGGCACTAACAGCGGCATGTATAAAAGTACGGATGGTGGCCGCACCTGGAAAGAACTGAGCAACGGCCTGCCTAAAAAACCTTTTGGAAGGATCGCGTTCACCCTGGCGGCCAGTGCGCCAAATAATATGCTGGCCATCGTTGAATCCAATCAAACCGGTTTATTTATCTCCTCGGATGCGGGTGAAACCTGGAAAAAACAAAGCGCCACTTCCAATATCGTAGCAAGACCTTTTTATTTCAGCACGATTGCCATTGATCCCAATGACCCTAAAAGGGTTTACCGCCCTGCTTTTACATTTTCCTATTCGAATGATGGAGGATACTCGTTTGTGGATGCGAATTCGGATGGCGGCTGGTTGCATAGCGATCTCCATGCTATCTGGATCAACCCGAAAAATACCAATCAATTATATGTAGGAACAGACGGAGGAGTTTATTACAGCCTTGACCGGGGTGCTACCTGGGTGTTTGTACAATCACTTCCCGTTGGCCAGTTTTATCATGTCCGTACCGATAAAGCCGAACCTTATAATGTTTATGGTGGCTTGCAGGATAACGGCTCCTGGTATGGTCCCTCAGCCGCTCCCGGCGGTATCCGAAACGGGAATTGGAAAGGGATTTATGGTGGTGACGGATTTTGGGTACAACCCGATCTTACTGACCCGGATATTGCTTTCGCGGAATCACAAGGCGGTAATGCCGGGCGAGTGAATATTACAACAGGAAAAAGAGTGAATATAAAACCCCAGGAAGTCGGCAGCCAGGACAAACTGAGGTTCAACTGGTGTACGCCGCTGGTGACCGGGGCAAAAAATAATAAGAACCTATATATCGGTGCCCAGTTTCTTTACCGGAGCAAGGACCAGGGACGCAACTGGGACATTATTTCACCCGACCTTACTACGAATGATAAAAAGAAACAGGAACAGGACAACAGTGGCGGGTTAAGTAATGATAATTCTTCGGCGGAGAATCATTGCACAATTTTCTCCATTGCCGAATCGCCTTTCGATGAGAACATGATCTGGGTAGGTACGGATGATGGAAATCTCCAGTACACGTTGAACGGAGGAAAGACCTGGGAAAATGTATCCGCGAACTATGCCCGTGCCGGTATACCGGCTCAAACATGGATCAGCAGCATCGAACCCGGCAGGTTTGACAAAAAGACGGTCTATGCAACTTTCGATAACCACATGTATGGTGATCATAAAACCTATGTGGCAAAGTCAACCGATATGGGAAAGAGCTGGAAAGTATTCAGCAGCGCCGAGTTTACCGGCTTTGCACACAAGATAAAAGAAGACCTGGAGAATAAAGACCTGTTGTTCCTGGGAACGGAAAGAGGATTGTTTGCTTCCGTGGATGCAGGCGCCAGCTGGTTCAGGATGAAAAATCATATTCCTGATTATTCACTGGTAAGAGATATCGATATAAACCCGGCGACCAATGACCTGTTGATCGCAACTCATGGCCGCGGTATCCTTATCCTTGATAATATTGCACCCCTCCGGTCGCTGACAAAAGATATTATTGAAAAAGATGTTCATTTTTTTTCCATCAAACCGCTGGTCCTGTCGAATGGTAAATTAAGTGGCATGGGCATGCCCAGCACGGGAGGTTGGGAAGCACCTAACCCGGAAGCCATTCCGCCGATACAGTATTACCTGAAAGAGAGAATAAGTATCGGCGAAGTAAAGATGGAGATCATTGATCCATCTGGTAAAGTTGTAAAAACCCTCCCCGGAACGATCAGGAAAGGGATCAACCAGCTAACCTGGGACCTCCGGATGAAACCTCCGAAAGTGGCATCGGGCGGAACGAGAGTGGACCAGGCCTCCTTCATGGCCCCCATGGTAATGCCCGGTGATTATACGGTCAAACTGACGGTGGCGGACAAAATTTATACCCAGCCCTTAAAATTGATACATGATGTAACCAATAAAGATTTTACGCTCCAGGACCGGCAGTTACAATATAAAACAGCGATGGACCTGTATCATTTGCATGAACGTCTTGCGGTAACAGTCGATAGCATCAATGCCAGGCAAAAAATGCTGAAAGAAAATATCCCGCTGGTAAAAGATTCAGTGACAAAAAATTTGATGCAGCAATATATGGCCAGGCTGGAAGCATTGCGGGGCACCCTGCTTTTCACCAAACCGAATGTTGGCATTACCAATGAAAGGAAATTAAGGGAGGATATTACCGATGTGTATGGCGCGATCATCTTCCAGGAAGCTGCCCCTTCCAACCTGCAGGTACAGCGGGTAGCGCAATTAAATGAAAAAGTTACAGCGGCGGAAGGGCAAAGAACAGGGATAACAAAAGAGTTTGATAAAGCGGTAATGGAGGCAATGGCCAAAGAAGGGTTGCCTGCAAGACAAACGAAAGGATTTTAGAGGGGAGCCTCTTTCGTTGTCGCAATGATCGCACTAACTGCGTTTTGTTTCGTAGTGAAGAGCAATTACGCCACAAGAAAATGTTTTTGTTTCTAGCAGTTTCAGTTTGGTCATTTCGGTCACACCTTTAAATAGGGGCATGCCCTCTCCAAGTAGCACTGGATTAACAAATAACCAAAACTCGTCAACCAAGCCCTGGCTTAATAATGAATGAGAAGCGCCCGGGCTTCCAAAAATTAAAATATTTTTTCCGGCCTGTTTTTTTATTTTATCGATGTTGTCGGCAAGCTGGTCGCTGATAACCTGGGTATTGTCAAGCCCTTTTTCACTCATTGTCCTTGATAAAACAACTTTTGAGACTTTGTTGTACCAGGCCGAATGTTCTTTGTCGTGTTTTGAAGCGTTTGGTTGGTTGCCGGCATTTGGCCAATAACCCTGCATCATTTCATAAGTTACCCGTCCATAAAGCGCTGTATCAGCTTTAGCGGTCATGGTAGCCACAAAGTCAAATAGCTCCTCGTCTATATTTATCCAGTTCATTTCTCCCTTCAGTCCTGCTACAAAACCATCAAGGGATGTATGCATAAAGAATATCAGCTTTCTCATTTTGTTATTTGTTTATACAGTTTGTCTGCTCGTTTTATGTTTGCAAAATCGTCCTGCCAAAGTTTACATCAAAAGCTGTTTTTTATTTTCTTTTTTGAAGGAAGATAAAATTTTCGAAAGGGGACTATATTTTTCTTGTCCATTTTTTGTTTGTCCATTGAGTCTTTTATCTCTTCAGCTGTGAATTGCGAAATGTAACAGGTAGACGCTTCAAAGGATTTCTGTTGATCTTCATCCGAGTAACTTATCTCAACATCCAGGTATTGATCTGCCACATAACTTAAATCTTCATCATCAGTAACCTGTTCTTTTTTCCAGGCAAGAAAATAGAGCGGATATTTTTCTACCCAGCTTTCTTTCAACAAAAGTTCTGTAACAGAAGCACCCACCACAATGTGCTCAGAGTGTCCATATTCTCCATCAGGTCCAAAGGTGATAAGTATAGCTGGTTGCAGAGAATCTATGTATCTTTTTAATTCCACCAATAACCGTTTATGGTTGTTTAAATAAGACCGGACACCGTTTTTCGTATCTAACCTGTCCAGTGATAAAAAGATGGGTGGTTCAATGCCGAGTTTTTTACAGGCGCAGATTGACTCTTGTTGACGAATAGCGCCTAAAGTGTCGCCTTCGGGTATCTTCGTCACCCTTGTTCCGTATTTTCCATCCGTCGCAATGATTACGTATACCTTGTATCCTTCTTTGGCACATTTTGCCAATACGCTGCCAACCATATTTTCATCGTCCGGATGGGCAAATACCCCAACTATCGTTTTAGGCGAATGTGGCTGGCTAAAAGATGTTAATGCAATTAAGAAATTTAATGCAGTAATCAAATATTTACTCATGGGTTGAGAGTTTTGGGAAGAAAGGATTGGATGCACGCCATACATAAATATACGAAGCCTCTATTGCCCATCCTGTTGAATTATTGCGTTTCTCTAGAAGCCGGTTTGCATGATTACCAGATTTTCCAGCCTCGGGTTCGTAAGACACGAACCCCGGCGAAGGCGACCCCTTGTTAACTGCAATTTAAAGGAGGCTTAAAGTTTTGTTCCACACCAAGGGCAATAATTAATTTTTATGAACGAGCTTCCTCCATCATGAACTGGAATTCCAAAAGATTTCCCCTTTTATAATGCGTCATGATAGAATCGTAATTAATCTTTTCTTTCCCTTTTGATTTTTTGTCCTCGATTAGATAATATGCCATATCAATACAACAATATTTTTCAAAGTCAATACCAGCAACTTTAATTCTTCTTTTCAATTCCCATTCTTTGCACTCTTCATTGTTATGAAATGCCTCCATATATTCCTCATGTTTTGGGGTATCCCATACTGATTTCGGTAATGGAAGTTTAGAGTATACTTTGTTCAATTTTTTAAATTCAGCTAAGTCCATCCGGTTGTTCTAGTTGTTTATAAACGCTTGTTTTAAAAGACATACGCCGGGTACGCAAACTATCATCTCTCAGTTATCATCTATCATTTCTGCTACATCTTTTTCAACAATATCTTCTTCTGCGAAAAATTAAACGCCGCATCCAGCATCTCCAAAAACTTGCCCCAGTTCTCTTTCTTGATAGTTGTTTGCTTGTAGATCTTTTTGACAAGGATATTGAGTTTGTCTCCTTCAACAGAAGCCTGTACAGCAAAGGTCCCCGTCTCGTTATCAATATTCATGTTCAGGTTCTGCACCCCAACTGCTTTATAACCGGGTGGGATCGTGAAATTGATGATGTTCCGCAGGCTGCGGGGAAAACCCATATACGCATCTACTTCCCGTTTGCGCTCATCCTGGGAAACAAATAATTGCTGCCCGATCAGTCCGGGTATTGCTACGAGTAAATTATCCCCGGCAACCTTTACCATATCCGTGAGCTCGAATTTATTGGTATAATTCAGTTCCTGCTTGCGCCAGGTACGGCCATCCGTATTCAGCATAAATTCCTGGTAGTTGCTGATATTATCATATTCATCCTCCAGCGCTTTCTTCATGTACTCCACTTTGCGGGTCTTGTCTTCTTTTCTTCTTTCGCGTAGCTTTTCTTCATAACTGTCAAGGATAGAACCTTTCATGCTGGCCCTGATATCATCCTCACCGCCATAACTGCGGTGGTCATCATCAAGGGCCGTTGTATAAACAAGGGCCTGGACATTATAAAATGTTTTGCTTAATCCTGTCGCCGCTTTCTGGTTGGTCACGATCATGTTCCGTGTTGCCGTATCCATCGAAGCGGTAATGGTATTGGTCGTGACATTATCTTCGGGTTTGCTCTCCGGCAGCGTAATGGCAGTGGCGGTTGGATTTTTCCCCAGTGCAATGATATAAGCGGATGTGTTCAGGAACTCTTCTTTAAAATCATAGGGATTGGAAAAGATGCTGGCATTGAAAATATATTTATCCTTTACCCTTACCATCCATTCGGGCTCCGTCCTGAAAATGATATTCTCGGGTTTGGTCAGGGTGGAAGGGGTGGTAACAATAAGATCATAAGGGATCTTACGGAGGTCAAGACATTGGGTCAGGCAAGAGGCAAACAACTCACTGGAAAAACCATTGGCCCGGTAATGTGACATGTGACGAAGTATATAGTAGGTCTTCTGGATAAAATCATCTTCCCGCATATCCGCGTAGCTTAACTGTTTAAGATAACCCTTGGCCATCATGAAATAAAAAGAACCATCCAGTTTGTTGTAGAGGTTGTTCATTTTCTTCGCCAGCTCAGCGGGACTGATATTTTGTTTGAGTTCGCCACGGTCACCGATAAAAAGATCGGAGCGGCTTTCTGTCCGGGAGAAAACGATCTGGAATTTCAGCATGGGCAGTTCCACCAGGCTGTTCACCCAACGGGTATCGCTGATCTTATCCCGGTTCCTGTCTTCCCAGGTATAATCCACGTTGCTGTTGCCTGTTTCTTTAAAGGCCGGCGCGCCCATCGTGGATTTTGAATTCACAAAAGAATTATTATCCGTGGCGATCTCGAATTTCTGG
>JANMKG010000299.1:0-4306 GCA_031371915.1 Chitinophagaceae bacterium
TACGATATCTTGTTATTATTGGCATTGCTGTAATGTTGCTCCTTTTTACCAGTTTCCTGGTAGCCCTGATATTTAGTCAAAGAAAAAAATTAAAATACCAAAAGGCAATGGACAAACTCCGCGAACAACAGCAGAACCAGCTGATCGAAGCAGCGGTGCGGAGCGAGGAAACAGAACGGCATAGGATCGCGGAAACATTGCATGACGAAGTAGGCGCCATCCTTTCTTCCGCAAAACTCCACCTGTTGGGAATTAAGGCACAGCAACTGGATGAGAGAGACCAGAAGCTACACGAAAAAGGAAGAGAACTCCTGAACGATGTGATCCAGAAAGTAAGAGGCATCTCCCACAACCTCCATTCCAATATCCTTAAAGAATTCGGTTTGAACGAAGCCATCCGGCATTTCATCCGGAAGGTGACCCAGGGAACGATCATCAATGCCACTACAGCCCTTGATGATAATTATACAACAGAGAACCCGGAGAATGATATCAGTATGTACCGTATGGTGCAGGAACTGGTGAATAATATCCTAAAATACGCTCATGCTTCTGAGTTCATGATCAGTTCCTCGCTGAATGGCAATGAACTTGACCTGGTGATCTTCCACAATGGTGATGGGCTGACCCAGCAGCAGTTTGAAGAATTCCGGTATCAAAAAGAAGGATTAGGGTTAAAAAATATCCAGAACAGGGTTATCTTGTTGAAAGGAACGATACATTTTACCAGCGGCAGCGAAGGCTACCGCATTAATATCCATGTACCGGTAAAATCAATAAGCCATGAGTAAGATAAAGCTCGCGATCGCCGATGATTACAAGATCTACCGGGATGGACTGAAAGTAGGCCTCTCAGCCGATGATAACCTGGAAGTGATAGGTGAAGCCGATAACGGTGAGGACCTGATGAAAGCTCTCGAAACGATCTCTCCTGATATCATCATCATGGACTTGAAAATGCCCATTATGGATGGTATGGAAGCGACCAAGGCAGTACGAAAGAAATACCCCACGATCAAAGTGCTGGTGGTAACTATGTACGAAGATGATAAATTCATCATCCACCTGATGGAGAACGGCGCCAACGGCTACCTGCTAAAAAATGCCGAACCCGACGAGATCCGCAAATCCATTTATGCCCTGTATGAGAATGGTTATTATTTCAACGATCTCGTGAACAAAGCCCTGTTGAAAAAACTGGTGCTGAAAAATAACCTGAAGCCTTCTTTTAACCAGAATATTGAATTGACCGAAAGAGAACAGGAAGTATTAAAACTGATCTGCGAGGAAAAGACAGCCGCGGAGATCGGTAAGGAAATATTTCTCAGTCCCCGTTCGGTAGAAGGCATCCGGCAGCGATTGATTGAAAAAGTTGGGGTACGCAATTCTGCGGGGCTTGTGATGTTCGCTGTGAAGAATGGTATTGTCGATTAGGTACAACACAGAGTCACAGAGGTGCACAGAGAGATTTATTAAAAGGAAACGGTCAACTATTTATTCCAGCTTTACAGAAATTAAACACAAGAATATAAGAAAATACTCAGTGAAGCTCTGTATCTCTGTTCCTCTGTGTTGTACCAACCCTATTTTAAATTTTCCAGCATATCCTTCGTCATCGCCCCCAGGTCAAACTCCTCTTTCCAGCCCCAGTCCCGGCGGGCAACGGAATCATCAATGCTCTGCGGCCATCCGTTGGCG
This sequence comes from Chitinophagaceae bacterium, assembly GCA_031371915.1. GTDB lineage: Bacteria > Bacteroidota > Bacteroidia > Chitinophagales > Chitinophagaceae > JJ008. The sequence continues at coordinate 1,699 of JANMKG010000299.1, forward strand.
ATAGTTTGGCGGTAATCAGGTTTATAAGAGATCGAAAAAGCAGGAATATGTTTTTTGATCTCGGCCCCGATCTCTTCAGGAGAAAAACTCATACCCGATATATTATAAGAAGTCCTGACAGATATTTTACTGGCAGGTGCTTCCATGAGTTCAATCGTAGCACGAATAGCATCAGGCATATACATCATCGGGAGGTAGGTATCTTTCTCCAGGAAGCATTCGTATTTTTTTTCTTCCAGCGCTTCATGAAAGATCTCGACCGCATAATCCGTAGTACCTCCGCCGGGCGCTGATTTATACGAGATCAATCCCGGGTAACGTAAACTCCGGACATCCACAGCAAACCGGTGATGGAAATAATTACACCAGAACTCTCCTGCATATTTACTGATACCATATACGGTGGCTGGCTCAATGATCGTTTGTTGCGGACAATTCTTTTTGGGTGAAGTAGGTCCAAACACCGCTATCGAAGAAGGCCAGTAAACCTTGTGCAGCTTTTCTTCTTTGGCAATATCCAGGACATTTAACAGGCCCTGCATATTCAGGTTCCAGGCGAGGCCGGGGTTCTTTTCCCCCGTTGCCGAAAGTATCGCCGCTAACAAGTATACCTGGGTTATGTTTTGGCGGATCACCTGGACATGCAGCATTTCCTTATTCATTACATCGAGGCTTACATACGGACCTGTCCCTTCCAGGAGCGGGTTTTGTTCGCGGAGGTCAGAAGCGACCACGTTGGCATTGCCGTAGAGTTTGCGAAGGGCCAGGGTGAGTTCTACCCCGATCTGCCCCGAGGCACCGATGACCAGTATCTTGTCTTTGACCATAGCAAGCTTTTAGAACGCAAAGATTCAATTCCAACACGCAAATTCCAAATCAGGATAAAAAAAGGAATGTTTTAGGTTGAACCACATAGACACATAAGACACAATAGATAAACACATAGGGCTATGTGACTCCTATGTACCTATGTCCTATGTGGTTCAAAATTATCTCCAGAGGTTACTAAAAGTAAATATGAGATCACTTATAAAACCCAAAACTTCCTACTATTTTTGCCGGATGGAAAAAATGCTGAAAGATCTTTTTGCCAATCAAACCTACGATGAGAAAGGTTTCTTCCTCCTCGCAGGTCCTTGTGTAGTAGAAAGTGAAGAATTATTAGTGGAAGTAGCCACCAAAGTATCAACGATATGTAAAAAACTGGGTATACCTTATATCTTTAAATCTTCTTACCGCAAAGCCAACCGTACCAGCGGCAACTCTTTTACCGGCCTGGGAGATGAGAAGGCGATGAAATTATTACAAAAGACAGGCAGGCAGTTTTCCCTACCTGTTGTAACTGATATTCATTCTCCCGAAGAAGCCGCCAGGGCGGCTGAATACGTCGATGTACTACAGATACCCGCTTTTCTTTGCCGGCAGACAGACTTGCTGATCGCTGCGGCAAAGACCGGGAAGATCGTAAATGTAAAAAAAGGACAGTTCGTGAGCGGGGAAGCTATGAAATTCGCTGTCGATAAGATCCGTAACGCGGGTAATGATAAGATCATGCTCACGGAGAGAGGCACAACATTTGGTTACCAGGACCTGGTGGTGGACTACCGGAATATCCCTGCCATGAAGGCACATGGAGTACCGGTGGTAATGGATGTTACTCATGCCTTGCAACAGCCCAATCAAACATCCGGGGTAACGGGAGGTAATCCCCAACTAATCGCTACGATTGCCAAAGCGGCTATTGCAGCCGGCGCCGATGGATTATTCATAGAGACACATCCCAATCCCTCAAAAGCGCTGAGTGACGGGGCAAATATGTTACAACTTGATCTGCTGGAAGATTTGCTGGTACAACTGGTGAGATTGAGAAAGGCTGTAAGTCCCGGCACCGGTTAAAGTTCTGAAAGCGGGAATTCTCAAATTCCCTGAAGGGAGGTGTGTATTTTCACTTTATCGAATAGGACAAACAAGTCAAACATTAAAGCACTTATTTCTATGAACATGCTTAACACTAATAAAGTCTTTACAATCTAAGTTCCCCTTTAGGGGACAGGGGCTCTTTACCTTAAATCCACTTCTTCAACACCAGGGTATTTTGATTTATCAAATACAAACTGGCTATCCGCGAGCGGGGCATTTGTCTTCATGGTGGTAACAGTATAGGTATACCGGTTACCGGCAGTCTCCAATACCTTTGTGCTGTAAATGGTCTTTGCCGCTTTATCTACCTGTACATATACTTTATGAAAAGGTTTGCTCTTATCAAGGGGTGTCATTTCGATCTCCTGTAAAGTCTTTGCACCTGACTTCTTTTCACCATTGAGCATATAACGGAAATCCTTATCATAGAAATTAGTGAATAATTTCTGGGGAGTGATCATACCACTGGAAGCATCCAGTTTGCTGATCGTTACTTCATTGGCGGCTTTATCATAATTCCAAATCGTAGTGCCGTTACAAAAGATCTCCTGCCCGCTGAAGCTCACCCTGTATTTTGTTCCTTTCATCAGGATGGTGCCCGTCTTTGAAGAAAGAGCTTTCCCGGCGGCGCTTTCTACCTTGTAAGAAAACCCGGCCTGTACCGTTGTAAACGTTTTGAATTTGGCAC
>JANMKG010000309.1:0-3389 GCA_031371915.1 Chitinophagaceae bacterium
GCCGACCGTATCGAGCTTTGCGCCAATCTTGCCGAGGGGGGAACGACTCCCTCGCATGGACTGATCATTAAGTGCAAGGAAAAATTCAGTTTACCCATTTTCCCGATCATTCGTCCCCGTGGGGGTGATTTTTTATATGGAAAGGATGAATTCGGGATCATGGCAAAAGATATCGATCTCTGCAAAGCGACAGGTTGTGAAGGTATCGTCGTAGGAATGCTGAATGTGGATGGAACAATCGATATGATCAGGATGAGTGACCTGGTTGAGCGGGCTTACCCGATGAGTGTCACTTTTCACCGGGCTTTTGACCGCTGCAAAGATCCCTTCGTTGCACTGGAAGAACTGATCGAGATCGGTTGTGAACGAATACTTACTTCCGGTCAGCAACCCTCTGTTGTAGATGGGGTGGGTCTTGTAGCCGAATTGAACAAGGTAGCCGATAGCCGCATCATCATCATGCCTGGCAGCGGGGTGCGGAAAGAAAATATAAAAATGCTGGCGGAAAGAACGGGTTGCGTGGAATTTCATTCTTCGCTGCGTGGAAAACAGAAGAGCCATATGGATTTTATTCACGCGGCTTTTAGCGATTCAGGTGAAAGTTATATGAATAATGCGATCGATGCGGGGGAGGTGAGGGCGTTGAGGAATGCATTGTAGCGTATTTGAAAGTTATTTTTTTCGAATTGGACCATACTTTTTCTTTAACAACTCCTCCATATTGACTGGGTAGATAGAAAGTTCAATATCTATTCCCAATTCTCCGGCAAGGCATAAAAGTTTGCTCGGTAATATTTCTGATTGATAAAACACCTCCTTACCATCAATTCTTAAATCAATACCAAAATCTAAAATAGCATATTGAATCTCTTTGGTACGAATAATATAGGATAGTTTTTTACGATTTTTTTCTAAAAAAATTGCTGTGTCCTTAAGTTGTTTTTTAAAATTATTGAAACCGGCTATACTTGCTACAAGCGCCAGTCCCGAGGAAGTCTTTTTTACACCACCTGGTTGGGTTGTAAATCTTGGTTCTCCTTTGTAAAACTTATTAAACGGGCGAAGTTTACTTTTTGTAATAAAAGCATCTACGTCTAAGTCTTTGCCAATAATCCATAACATACAGCTCATAGAATGAATTAAGATAATGTAATATTATATCTTAAGCCTCCTCATATACTCCGCATCTGCCTCCGCACTCTTCATCGGCGTAGAGTTCGGGTAATGCTCCTGTTCGGCAAAATAATATTCCATCCCATTCTTCCTCGCTGTTTTTAATATGGCAGGGAAGTTTATGCTACCGTTGCCCAGATCGCAGGTGTCTTCTCTTTTGGTTGTTCCTTTTACCCTGTCTTTAATATGGCAGAGCCTAAAACGATTAGGATATTTTTTCAGCCATTGTTCCGGGTCTTGTCCCATGGAAGCAACCCAGTAAAGATCTATTTCAAAATCTACCAGCGCGGGGTTGGTATTGTTCAGCAAGATATCCTGCGGGAACTGGCCATCCTGTGCTTTAAAAGAAAACCAGTGGTTATGAAAAGCGAACCTGATCCCGTTTTTCCTGCATATTTCCGCCTTATGGTTATAGTGGTCCGCCAGTTTTTTATAATCATCCAGTGTCTTTCCTTCTCCTTCCCATGCAGCTACAAGATATTTCATTCCTATCGCGGCGGCATCAGCCGCTTTCTTTTCGAAATCCATATCCACATCACAATGACTCGACACCAGGGTCATTCCAAGTTCATCCATGTATTTTTTGAATTCAAGGTTTGTCATGCCCCAGAAAATACCCAGGTCTCTTTCATAACTTTCTACCTGCTTATATCCCATGGCAGCGACCTGCTTTAATATTCCCCTGGGATCTTTTTCAAAAACATCTCTTACGGTATAGAGTTGCAGGCCGAAGGTTTTTAATTTCCGGGTATCATCATCCAGCAATAAATTTTTTGCAAGTGGTGATAAAGCCAGGGCAGCCGCACTGGCCCCGCTGAGCTGTAAAAATCGTTTCCGTGTATGGGTCATGGACGGTTATTGAACTTTTTTTAATTTATCGTCCTTAAAGAATGCCAGGAATAAAATAAGTATGACAGCAGCAATTCCGGCAGGGATCATCCAGATACTCTTCCAGTCGTGACCTGCAGCCGTTTTATAATGATCGGCGATCAATCCTGCGATCCAGAAGCCGATCAGCATACCCACGCCATACGTAGCCAGGGTGATCATTCCCTGCGCTGAAGAACGGATCTTTGACCCCGCTTTCTGGTCTGTATAGATCTGCCCGGTAACAAAAAAGAAATCATAACAGATCCCATGCATAATGATACCGCCATACAGTAACCAGATACCACTGCCCGCATCGCCAAATCCAAAACAGAGATAACGGAGCACCCAGGCCAGCATACCGATCAGCAGCATTTTCTTAACGCCAAGTCTTGCGAAGAAAAGAGGCATCAGGAAAAGAAAGATAGCCTCGCTCATTTGACCCATGGTCATCTTGCTGGCAGCTTTTTCTACCCCCACTTCATTTAAAAAGATATTTGTTTCCTGGTAATAAAAGGCAAGTGGTATACAAATAAGAGTCGAAGCGATAAAGAAAACCAGGAAGTTCTTGTTTTTTAATAAGCCCAGTGCATCCAGCCCGATGATCTCCCCAAAACTGGTTTTTGTCCCGGCTTTTGGTGGTGGTGTATCGGGTAATGAGAAACTGAAAAGTCCCAATGCTGCTGATACAGCTGCTGAAATCATAAATGTATTTTGCAAGGTTCCTTTTTTTTCGAGAGCCAGCCAGCCAATCAACAAACCGGCAACGATCCAGCCGATAGTGCCCCAGAGCCGGATAAATGAAAATTCTTTTTCGGGATTAGCCATTTGTTTAAATGAAATAGCATTTACCAAAGCCAGTGTAGGCATATAAACGATCATGTAAACAAGAAGAACCGGATAGAACAAAGAAAAATCAGAGAGTGTAGAAAGATAATACATCAATCCTGCACCGGCAAGATGAAGAACTCCAAGAATTTTTTGTGCTGAAAAATAACGATCCGCAATCAATCCGATAATAAAGGGAGCAATGATTGCGCCGAGTGATTGTGTACCATATGCTGCACCAATTTGCACCCCTTCAGCTTTCAAAACAGTTCCGAGATATGTTCCCATCGTTACAAACCAGATACCCCATATAAAGAAATTCATAAACATCATCACTGATAACTGAAGCCGGGTTGAGTTTTTCATGTGTAAGCCTGTTTATTTGGTCGTTAGTTTTGAAAAATCATCTTAAAAAACTAAATGTACTTACTTTTATAACTACTTTGAAACTTACAGGAATTAACTGGTAACCAGGAGAGACAATTGAAATGCTGAACAGAAAACTAAGAATGGGAATGATC
>JANMKG010000366.1:0-1798 GCA_031371915.1 Chitinophagaceae bacterium
CCTGGAGATATTTGAGACCTATGCGCCTGATCACGCCGTTTTTGGCGAAGTGTTTGGTATGGATACGGCTTCAGGGTTCAGCAGCAAAGTCTACAATAAAGTAATTGCAAAACTGAGAACGGAGGCCATTGAGGATTTCAGGATAGATTTTGAAGATGGCTATGGTAACCGCAGCAATGAGGAAGAAGATGAGACGGCGCGTACTGCTGCATTGGAAGTGGCGAAGGGTATGGCGGCAAATACATTGCCTCCTTTTATTGGCATTCGTATAAAACCTTTTACAGAAGAGATGAAGGAAAGAGGGTTGCGAACACTTGATATTTTTGTGAGCACTTTAGTAAAAGAAACGGGAGGTAAATTACCGGATAATTTTATTGTAATGCTGCCAAAGGTGACGATACCTGAACAGCCGGCAACCCTGGCTGGATTTTTTGATATACTGGAAGCCGAACTGAAGATGGAGAAGGGCGACCTGAAAATGGAGATGATGGTGGAGACCACGCAAGCCATCATGGATATTAATGGCACCAACCCGTTATACCGTTTTATTAAAGCGGCCAATGGCAGGTGTATCGCCATGCATTTCGGCACTTATGATTATACGGCATCCTGTAGTATCACGGCCAGGTACCAGGAGATGGATCATCCTGTTTGTGATTTTGCGCATCATATGACCAAGGTGGCGCTTGCACATACCGGTATCTGGTTAAGCGATGGGGCAACCAACACAATGCCTATTGGTCCGCATCGCGGAGATGATCTCACAGCAGAACAATTAAAAGAGAACAGGGATACCGTTCACCGGGCCTGGAAAAAGGGATACGATCATATCCGTCATTCTTTGTGGAATGGTTTTTACCAGGGATGGGATCTTAACCCGGCACAATTCCCGATGCGTTATGCCGCAGTGTTTGACTTCTTTTTAGAAAGTTATGATGATGCGGTGGATCGCCTGAGAACATTCGTGGAAAAAGCGGCAAGGGCCACCCTGATCGGTGATGTGTTTGATGATGCTGCAACAGGGCAGGGGCTGCTCAATTATTTTCTTCGTGCATTGAACAGTGGTGCTATCACTGAAGAAGAAGTACTGGTAACAGGACTAACATTAGAGGAGATACGCGGGCGTTCATTTAAAAAGATCCTTGAAAACAGGAAAAAATAGACATGCAAGTCTGGGAATTCATCAACGATAAACTGGAAGCTTCCGTTAAGGTACTGTTGCTATATGTGTTGGAAAGTGAAGGGAGCTCACCCGGCAGGCAGGGTTTTAAAATGGCGGTGGCTGGGGATGGAACATTTAACGGAACTATTGGTGGGGGTATCATGGAGCACAAGTTAGTAGAGAAAGCCAGGCAAATGCTTGCTGACAATGAAACAGCCGTTTCGTTAATGTGGCAGTATCACGATAAAGAGCAGGCAACTAACCAATCCGGAATGATCTGCAGCGGCAACCAGTTAAATGCTTTTATTCCTTTAACAATTGAGGATGCGGCCATTGTTACAGCTATCACTGAAGGGAATCAAAAGATCATTCAGTTGTCTACAAAAGGTATATCATTAAGGGATGCAATTCCGCAGGATAAAAATTACGATCTTGAATTTCGCAATGAAGCAGACTGGTTCTACAGTGAAAAACTGAACCAGCAACCCGTTATCCATATCATCGGTGGGGGCCACGTCAGCCTTGCTTTATCGCAGCAAATGTCTTTCCTTGGTTTTTTTATTAAAGTGTATGACGACCGCCCGGCTTTGAATACGATGGAAGAGAATCCATTTGCGCATGAAAAGTATTTTATTG
>JANMKG010000409.1:0-12598 GCA_031371915.1 Chitinophagaceae bacterium
CATTGATACTGCATTTCTCATCCCGCAATTAAAAAGAATAAGAAGGGTATGGATCTACCTGCCGGAGAATTATGCTAAGAGGAGTCGCTACCCTGTATTGTAAATGCATGACGGGCAGAATGTTTTTGATGATGCTACTTCCTTTTCCGGGGAATGGGGAGTTGATGAATTTCTTGATACCACAAGATCGCGTCCCTGTATCGTGGTAGCAGTTGATCATGGAGGTGATAAACGGATCAATGAATATTCTCCTTACGATATGGAAAAATTTGGTAAAGGAGAAGGGGATGCCTATGTCGATTTCCTGGTCAACACCCTGAAACCTTATATCGATAAACATTACCGCACGTTGAAAGACAGGGAGAACACGTTTGTTGCCGGCAGTTCCATGGGAGGACTTATCTCGATGTATGCGATACTTAAATATCCAAAGACCTTTGGCGGGGCGGGAGTCTTTTCACCGTCCTTCTGGATAGCGCCAAAGATCTATGATGCGATAAAGGAAAAAGGAGAGAAGATAAAAGGAAAGATCTATTTCTATGCCGGTAAACAGGAATCGGAAAACATGGTGACAGATATGCTGAAAGCATTTGAAAAAATGTCTGATGTTTCAAAAGCGGGAATGACCACGGTGATCCGGGACGATGGAAAACATAATGAGGCCACCTGGCGGAAAGAGTTTCCCTTGTTTTATAGCTGGTTAATTCATAATAAGTAAATCACTATGGGAAAACAGTTATTTATATTGTCACTATGCTTAGGTATGTTGTTAGTAGTCAAAGGCCAGGACAACTCAGATAAGATAAATGCTGGTGAATTAATAGACGTTCTTAAGACTAATGATTTGTCAAGGTTTAAAAGATTAACCAACCTAGTAGGTTATCCCCTCGCAGACAGTTCGAAAGAAAAAAATGGCTCCCTGACTTATATAACCCGGGAACACAAAGCAGCGGGCAATTGCCTTGGAATTTCTATGACCGACAAAAATGTTATAACGCTGCTTAATTTCTCTACCTACAGGAAAGAGACCTATGATAAGCTGAAGAAGCAGATTAAAGCGCTGGGTTATGTTTCAAACGGGCTATATAAAAAATCGGATAAAGAAGAAACAGAAGATTTTGAGAAAAATGAAATAATCATATCAACCAGCGCCGAAATAATTGATAAAAGACCAGTTGAGTATGTCTTTTATTTTCTAAAATAAACTTTATATCTCATAGCATACTCCTTCCAGTGCCAGGTCAGTATCAGGGAAAACTTCCCTGGCCTCAGCTTCAAATTCTTCCAGTGTATCATACTTGCTGCTAAAATGCCCGATCAGTAATTTCTTTACACCTGCTTTTTTAGCGAGCTCTGCGGCCTGTTTGGTGGTCGAATGAAAACGGCTTTCGGCTCTTTCACGGAGGTTGTCCAGGTAAGTGGTCTCATGATAGATCATATCTGCTCCCTTTATATGCGGGATCAGCGATTCATCATATTTTGTATCGGCACAAAAAGCATAGCATTTGCCGGGCTCACCGGGTTCGGTCACCAGTGCGTTTTCAATAACGGTACCGTCCTTCCGGGTATAATTTTCCCCATGGGTAAGCTTCTCGTAAAAGGAAGAAGGTATCTCGTATTTCTTTGCTTTCACGGGGTTGAGTTTCCGGGCCCTCTTTTTTTCATGAAACGAAAATCCATAACATTCGATCCGGTGGTTGGTCCGGAAACATTTTACGGTAAGCTTCTCATTATCCAGCAGTGTCGCCGCTTCGGTCACAGCATGGATATGCAAAGGATAGCACAATTGCGTGTCTGCCACTTTTAGTTGCAGGTCAATAATGTCTTTGAGCTGTGAAGGACCAAAGACATGCAATTCCTGCTGGTGCCCGAGCAGGCTCAGGGAATTGATCAGCCCCACGAGTCCGAAATAATGATCCCCGTGCAGGTGAGAGATGAAGATATGGGAGATCCTGCTCCTTCTTATTTTAAAATTGATCAGTTGTATCTGGGTGCCCTCTCCGCAATCCACTAAATAATTATTGCCATCAAGCGTCACTACCTGGCTGGTAGGATGACGGTCAAATGCAGGCACAGCCGAGTTATTGCCAAGAATGGTAACAGCAAACATGAAGGCTCCGTGATTTTTGGTGTGTTAGTGATATGCCTTAGACCCGAATTAAATGGAAATAGCTGCACAAACTAACAGCTAATAGCCGTTAGCTATTAGTCCCCCTTCATGAGGTCTCTTTCAATTTCTTCCATTTGCACAATGTCCCAGGCCTCGCTCTGGGTGGGCGTAACATTCATCATTTCCAAAAGTTCGTTTTTGTCCAGGAAATCCTCGACTACGGGTTGCATTTCACAGATCACGAAAGAGGCATCGGATTCATAGAATCTTTGCTGGATATACACTAGTTTTTCCGCCGCCGCTACGTCAATGGATTGAATTTCTTTTAATACAAGCACCAGGTTTTTAACGTCATTTTGGAGGTAGGGCAACAAACAATCACCAAGCTCATCTGTCATAGTAGCAGAAAGTGAGGGTCCTGTAACCGTGATGGCATGAAATTTTTCTTTGGTATCCGTTTTGACCTGCATAACTGGTAGTTTGATTGAGGGAATGACGGCAGCCCGAAAAATCATAAAATGGGAGACCTTAAACAACTTAAATTATCAACATTCCGTTTATAAGTACGGTAGAACAGGAACCAAATTTATTCGTTAATATTGTATAACAACCAATTATCTAAAAATGGATAATAATTTTTCAGCACAGGTTAAAGAGATCATCTCCTTCAGCAGGGAGGAAGCGCTACGGCTGGGTAATGATTTTATCGGTACCGAGCACTTGCTGTTAGGGCTGATAAGAGAGGGAGATAATACGGCGGTCCGGATACTTAAAAGCTTTAATGTAGACCTTTATGAACTTCGAAAGGAGATCGAACTGGCCGTGAAGGATAAGACTGGTAAGAATATTGCTAATATCAATAGCCTGCCACTGACCAAGCAGGCAGAGAAAGTGATCCGCGTGACAGTGCTCGAGGCAAAGGCATTAAAAAGCGCTACCGTGGAGACCGAACACCTGATGCTTTCTATCTTAAAGAACAAAGAGAATATTGCAACTCAAATTTTAAATCAATTCGACGTGGATTACGATCTTTTCAGGCAGGAGCTGGGCATCGTCAAATCAAGCGATCCCCGTGCCGAATTCCAGGATGAGAATGATGATGATTTCGACGAAGAGAAAAAATACTCCCAGTCTAAAGGAAGCAAACAACCCGGTGCTGCAAAAAGCAAGACGCCGGTACTGGATAATTTCGGCCGTGACATTACCAAGATGGCTGAAATGGGTGCATTGGATCCCATTGTTGGCCGTGAGTCAGAAATAGAAAGGGTATCACAGATACTTTCACGACGTAAAAAGAATAATCCTATCCTTATCGGGGAACCCGGTGTGGGTAAGACGGCTATTGTAGAAGGATTGGCCCTGCGTATCGTTCAGCGTAAAGTTTCAAGGGTACTCTTTGACAAGAGAGTTATTTCTCTTGATCTTGCCGCCCTGGTAGCAGGTACAAAATACCGTGGCCAGTTCGAGGAAAGAATGAAAGCCATCATGAACGAACTGGAAAAGAACAGGGATGTGATCCTGTTCATTGACGAGTTACACACGATCGTCGGCGCGGGCGGTGCGAGCGGTTCACTGGATGCAAGCAATATATTCAAACCAGCTCTTGCCAGGGGCGAACTCCAGTGCATCGGTGCTTCCACGCTGGATGAATACCGTATGTATATCGAAAAAGATGGTGCCCTCGACCGTCGTTTCCAGAAAGTGATGGTGGATCCTCCAAGTGTAGACGATACGATCCTGATATTGAACAATATTAAATCTAAATACGAAGAATACCACAACGTGAACTATGACCAGGAAGCGATCGATGCCTGTGTGAAACTCAGTGACCGTTATGTAACGGACAGGTTATTGCCCGATAAAGCTATCGACGTGATGGATGAAGTGGGAGCCCGGGTTCACCTGAAGAATATCAATGTGCCGGAGAATATCGTTGACCTCGAGAAAAAAATAGAAGACGTAAAGAACGAGAAGAATAAGGTCGTAAAAAGCCAGAAATTTGAAGAGGCCGCCTCTCTCAGGGATACGGAGAAAAGATTACAGGAAGACCTGGAAAAAGCCAAGAACGTATGGGAAGAAGAGAGTAAACACAAACGCTACCCCATCGGTGAAGAAGATATCGCGGAAGTGGTAAGTATGATGACCGGTATTCCCGTAAAAAGGATGGTCCAGGCGGAAACAGAGAAACTGCGTAAGATGGCGGAAGACATGAAGGCCATGGTCGTAGGACAAAATGAAGCCATTGCTAAAGTTGTAAAAGCCATCCAGCGGAACAGGGTAGGTCTGAAAGATCCCAGGAAGCCGATCGGTACATTTATTTTCCTTGGTCCTACCGGTGTAGGTAAAACGGAACTGGCACGGGCCTTATCAAGGTATATGTTCGATTCAGAAGACTCCCTGATCAGGATCGATATGAGTGAGTACATGGAAAAATTTACAGTTAGCCGTTTGATCGGCGCACCTCCTGGCTATGTAGGTTACGAAGAAGGTGGACAGTTGACAGAAAAAGTAAGACGTAAGCCTTACAGTGTGATCCTGCTTGATGAAATTGAAAAAGCTCACCCGGATATCTATAATATATTATTGCAGGTACTGGATGACGGCCAGTTAACCGATGGACTGGGACGTAAAGTTGATTTTAAGAATACCCTGATCATCATGACTTCGAACATTGGGGTGCGCCAGCTTAAGGATTTTGGCGCCGGTGTTGGTTTTGCCACAGCATCCAGGGTGGAAAACGAGGACGAAGCCAATAAGGCCGTGATCGAAAAGGCGCTGAAAAAGACCTTTTCACCCGAATTCCTCAACAGGATTGATGATGTAGTGATCTTTAACAGCCTGAGTAAGGAGAATATCTTTAATATCATTGATATCCTGATGAAGGGTGTCCTGAAAAGACTGGCCAACCTGGGATTCAGCCTCGAGCTGACCGAGTCTGCCAAGTCATTCCTCGCCGAGAAGGGCTATGATGTAGCATTTGGCGCGAGACCGCTTCACCGGGCTATCCAGAAATACCTCGAGGACCCGCTGGCAGAAGAAATACTGAACCTGAATGTAAAGGCAGGTGATGTGCTGATAGCAGATACCGATGCCGATAATACCAAACTTTCTTTTTCTTTTAAAGAAAGGGCGGAAGAAAAGTCAAAAGCGTAAATAACTCAGAATAAAAAAGTGAAGGAGTACCAATCTACGGTGCTCCTTTTTTATTTTTGCCCAGGCAGACCACAGATAACACAGATTGAATTATTCACAGATTGCACAGTGCTATCTGTGCTCTAATCTGGGTAATCTGTGGTAAAAATCAAACTGATACACTACCGAACTGATATACTTTGTCCGCATAAGATTTTAAAATTAACTTCCCTTGATTTATGACGAAGAAGATCATAATTACGATCGATGGGTGGTCGAGTTGCGGTAAAAGCACCCTGGCCAAACAACTCGCCAAAGAGCTGGGGTATGTATACGTGGACAGCGGCGCCATGTACCGGGCCATTACGCTCTATTTCCTTCGTAACAATATTGACCTGGGTGAAAAAAAAGAGATCAGGGAAGCATTAAAGAGTATCAATCTCGAATTCGTTTTCAATACCAAGAGTAACAGCAGCGAAATGCAACTCAATGGGGAGAACGTGGAGTATCTTATCCGTGACCTCCTCATTGCGGAAAAAGTCAGCGATGTCGCCGCTATCAGGGAAGTAAGGGAGTTTGCTGTAGCACAGCAACAGAAAATGGGAACGAAAAAAGGGATCGTCATGGATGGCCGGGATATCGGTACCGTTGTTTTTCCCAGGGCCGAATTGAAAATATTCATGACGGCCGACAATGCCGTACGTGTACAACGGCGGTTTAAAGAGTTGTACGAGAAGAACCCGAATATAAGTATTGAAGAGGTTAAGAACAACCTCGAGATGCGCGATTATATTGATTCTCACCGGGAGATCAGTCCCCTTCGCAAAGCAAAGGATGCGCTGGAGCTGGACAATACCAACCTGACAGAGAAAGAACAATTTAGTAAGGCCCTTTCCTGGGTGGGGGAAAGGATAGAGGGCAAGTAATTCCTCCTCCCATAGCAGCTTTTCCTTCCATTAGTTTATTTTTATAGCAAATCAACCGCTTTGGGGAAATCAACATTCAGACTGCTCCAACCTTTTCTCGTACTCCAGGCCATTATCCTGGTCGGTATACTGGGCTATATGTTCATTGAGCACGCATCATTCATCGACTCGCTGTTCATGACCACGATTTCCATCACTACGGTTGGCTATGGTGAAATAATCCCCTTAAGTTTAGCGGGGAAATGGTTCACTATCTTCCTGCTGATAACCAGCTGGGGCACTTTTGCCTTTGCTATTACCCGCATTACACAATTCGTGGTAAGCGGGGAGATCAACAAATATTTTAAAACAAGAAAACTTATGAAAAATATCGCTGCCCTGGATAACCATGTCATCCTCTGCGGTTATGGGCGGAACGGTCACCAGGCCGCCCAAATTCTCCGCTCGCATGGCGTGCCATTTGTCGTCATCGAAAAGAATGAACAACTGATCCATAAAAAATTATCCGAAGGGGAGGATATTTTTCACCTGGAAGGCGATGGCACGGATGATGACCTGCTGCGCCTGGCAGGTGTAGAAAGAGCCCGGGCATTGATCACGACGCTCCCCGTGGATGCGCAAAATGTATTTATCGTATTATCAGCGCGGGCATTAAATCCAAAAATACAGATCATCAGCAGAGCTTCCGAGGCAAGTTCGGTGAGCAAGATGAAAAAAGCAGGGGCCGATAATGTTATTATGCCCGACCGGATCGGGGGTACACATATGGCAAACCTCGTTTCCAAACCGGATGTGGTGGAGTTCATTGACTTTCTTTCAGGAGAGCAGGGACAATCCATCCATATGGATTCAGTATCCTTTGATGATCTTCCCGAAGAACTAAAAGGAAAATCATTGACCCATGTCATGAACTGGAATAAGACAGGCGTTAATTGCATCGGGATCAAAGACCCGGAAGGAAAGTTTCTTATCAATCCGCCCGGGGATACACCCATTATCCCCGGGATGAAAGTTATCATCCTGGGTACACGTCAACAGGTCACGGAAATGAAAAGAAACCTGGCCTGATCCTTATTGTTTTTTCTTAACGTCCAGCAATTCCACATCGAATATCAGCAGGGAACCGCCGGGGATCATTCCCTGGTCATTGGTTCCATACCCGAGGTCGTAGGGGATGTAGAATTTATATTTTGATCCTACCGACATCAGTTGAAGACCTTCTGTCCATCCCCGGATCACCTTATTCACCGGCATTGTTAAAGGCTGGTTTCTTTTAGCCGAAGCATCGAATTCAGTACCGTTGATCAATGTGCCCCTGTAATTGCATACGAAAGTATCCACGGCAGTTGGTTTTATCCCTGTTCCTTCACTGATCACCTCATATTGCAAACCGGATGCTGTTGTCTTTACACCGGCTTTCAGTTTATTTTGTGCCAGGAATTTCTTTCCCTCTTCAATAACGGGTTGAACTTTTTTCTCCTGTTCCTGTGAAAGATATTTGTTCAGCATATCATTGGCTGCGACATCATTTACCTGGGTTGGTTTTTTGCCCGTGATATCGGTCATTCCTTTCAGGAAAGCTGTTCCGTTCACCTTGATCCCGCCCAATCCCTGCTGGATGAGGTTGAAAGCAGCTACTTCACCGAGTACATAACTGAGCGAATCACTGGTTGTTTTTAAGACAGGAGCAGCAGGTTTAACAACGGCCTTTACAGGTGGTTTCACTGTTTTGGGGGGTTGGGCGTTCACACTAATAAACATTGCCAGCATCATTCCCAGCAGGATTATTTTTTTCATGAGTTTTTTGATTAAGTTGGCAAAAATACAGGTTGAGCGGAGAATTCAGCCAGCCCGGATCATTTAATTTCGTTAAGTTTTAAACCCACGATATATGGAAATTTTTGAAGTGCCGCTGCAAGTCCGCTGGGCCGACCTGGACCCCAATTTTCACCTCCGACATTCTGTCTATTATGATTGGGGAGCATTATGCAGGCTCGAATATCTTAGCAAGGAAGGACTGACCTGGCAGCGGATGGCAGCCTTGCAGATCGGGCCCATTATCTTCAGGGAAGAATGCATTTTTAGAAGGGAGATTCGTCTTGATGATCCTGTAACAATTGATATAAAACTGGCGAAAGCAAGGAGGGATTTTTCAAGATTTACAGTTGAACATATAATAAAAAAAGACCCCGCTACAATATCCGCCATTCTTTCTGTGGATATTGCCTGGATCAACGGTGTGACGCGTAAGCTGGCTGTATTACCCGCTGAGGAAATAGAAAAATTAACCGGGGGACCTGTTACAGAAAATTTTGTGTGGCTGGATTAAATAGTTGTCATTCCCAATAACATTATTTTTTCGGGAAACCTGGCTGCATAACTATTCACCAGGTTACGGATAAAGCTATTCTCTTTGTAGATCGTCAGGTGATCCTTTAGTGATACAGGATCTGTTAACTGGATATCGGCGGGTAAATAACCCATACCATAGAAATTCCCTTCCCAGACCAGTATACAGGAACGGTCTTCGCCATTGATCCCTTTATCTATGATCGCGAACGAAGGTTTTGTTCGCAGCGAAGCCGCTGCCTTTTGCACCCTTTTATTATAGCTCTCAGGAGTTTCTTTTTGTTCGCAGGCCCCGTGACAATACCCTTCTTCGATACCATCACAGGGGCCGTTATCTTTTTGCATAAAGCAAAGTTTTGGACAGAGCTGAAATTCCCTGGTCAGTTTCCGTATGATCGCATGCCCGTCCACGAGGTAATGAAAAGTATGAAGCGGGTTCAAGCGTTTCCTGTTCTTATCAATTGCCAGTCGCTGGTAACCATTCTGGTCTTCGTAGAGAAATATCCCATACACATCTTCCCATCTTTTTTGAGAAGAATTGAAGATGGGCCATCGTTTTTTTATCTCCGCTGATTCGAGGATACAGGCCATCAGTTCCGTACCACAGGACTGGAAACTGATACCATGTACATGCTGCATGAAATTCTGTTTCTGCCGGCTGGGAGAGTTATTGCTGAAATGACTGCTCACACGGTAACGGATATTATTGGCTTTGCCCACATAAACTACTTTCCCTTTTTCATTATGAAAATAATACACACCCGGTGTATAGGGTAACTGTTCAAAATGATCTTTGGGTACATTGGGCGGAAGGATGGCTTCTTTCGAATTCCGCAGGAGACTTTTTTGTATATGATCTTCCCTGTCATTCTCCAGTAAGAGCTGGAATACTTTCACGGTGGCTTCCGTATCACCCCCTGCCCGGTGACGGTCATTAATAGTGATGCCCAATGACTGGCAAAGCCGGCCCAGGCTGTACGAAGGAAAACCAGGAAATATTTTCCGGCTCAGTCTTACCGTACAAAGCTTTTTGCTGTTGAGATCAAAGCCTGCTTCTTTCAGGTGGCTTTTTACAAAGGAGTAATCAAAATTCACGTTATGAGCGATGAAGACCTTGTCATTGAGAATTGTGAAAATTTTTTCTGCTACGGCTGTAAAAGGCGGGGCCTTGGCCACCATTTTATCGGAAATGCCGGTCATGGCCTGGATATAAGTAGGGATGGGTTGCCCGGGATTAACCAGGGTCTCAAATTTTTCCACGACGGCTTTACCATCAAATACATGAATGGAGATCTCCGTGATGCCGTTGGCCGCAGCATATCCTCCCGTCGTTTCTATATCTACAATGGCATACATAAAAGAACAGCTAATTTCGTGAAAATTTGCAAGCACTGGAAGACGAAAGATTAATAATGTTTAAGAACCGGCTGGCGAAAGTCTTCCGACACGTTGGCAAGCAGGCTAAACGATTGGGAGTTAGTTGCTACCGCCTCTATGATCATGACATCCCGGAATTTCCTTTTTGTATAGAATTCTATGGCGAAAGGTTATACGTGGCCGAATATAAACGCCGGCATGGCATGACAGAAGAGGAACACGACGACTGGATGGAGAACAGCCTGGGAATGATCCTCGAAGTTTTACCTGTTTCAAAAGAAAATATTTTCCTCAAGCTCCGGCAGCGCAAACCAGGGCGGCTGGGGCAGTACCAGAAATATGACCAGGTCCAGCATGAGTTCACGGTAGAAGAGAGCGGGTTGAAATTTCTTGTAAATCTCAGCGATTATCTCGATACAGGATTATTTTTGGATCATCGCATAACCCGGCAGATAGTAAGAGAACAAAGCAAGGATAAAAAAATCCTGAACCTCTTTGCATACACCGGCTCTTTTTCTGTTTATGCCGCTTCAGGGGGAGCCAGCGAAGTTATAACTGCCGATCTTTCGAAAACCTACCTGGGCTGGGCCGAAAGAAATATGGAGTTGAATGGGTTTGCCGGTAACAGGTATGGTTTTATCCAGGCAGATGTGGTACAATATTTAAAGACAATACCTGCAGCCTTTTTCGATATTATCGTCATGGATCCTCCAACTTTCAGTAATAGCAAACGGATGGATGATTTTCTCGATATCCAGCGTGATCATGCCGGGCTGATCAATGATTGTTTAAGAGGATTAAAAAGCGGGGGCCTGCTTTATTTCAGCACCAACTACCGGAAATTCATACTTGACACCACTGCAATAAAAGGAGCAACGATCAGCGATATCACGAAAGCTACTACGCCCTTCGATTTTGAAGGAAAATTAGCCAGGTACTGTTTTCGAATCATTAAAGCGAGTGGGGAATAGCGAGTGGTAAGTGGCTAGTGGGTAGACTCACAACTCACGACTCACCACTATAGCGTTTTCAATACATCATTCATACTTCTTACAGCGTCAGCACTTTTATTAAAAGCATCCTGCTCGGTTTCATTTAGTTTGAAATCGAGGATTTTTTCCCAGCCATTCTTACCAATGATAACGGGGACGCCAAGACAAATATCCTTCTGCCCATATTCGCCATCAAGGCTAACACAGCAGGTGAATAATTTCTTTTCATCTCTTACAATGCTTTCTACAAGAGCTGCTCCGGCAGCGCCCGGTGCATACCAGGCAGAAGTTCCAATCAGGGCAGTCAGTGTAGCTCCGCCTACCATTGTATCTTTTACGATCTTTTCCTGCTGCTCTGGAGATAAGAAATCAGTAACGGGAGTACTGTTCCAGGTAGCAAGACGGATAAGTGGTATCATTGTCGTATCACCATGACCGCCGACAACAACCGCGTTCAGGTCGGCAGGGCTGCAACCGAGTTGCTGGCTCAGCTGGTATTTAAAACGGCTGCTGTCCAGTGTGCCACCCATACCGATGATCCTGTTTTTAGGCAACCCGGTTGATTGTAGCGCCAGGTAGGTCATTGTATCCATCGGGTTACTGATAACGATGATGATCGCGTTGGGGGAATGTTTGAGGATATTCTCACAAACACCTCTCACGATACCAGCATTCACACCGATAAGTTCTTCGCGGGTCATACCGGGTTTACGGGGCAGGCCGGATGTAATGACCACCACCTCACTGTTAGCCGTCTTCGAGTAATCATTCGTACTGCCGGTGATCTTTGTATCAAAACCAAGCAGGGTAGCCGTCTGCATCATATCCTGGGCCTTGCCTTCAGCAATTCCTTCCTTGATATCAAGTAAAACGAGTTCAGTACAAAGTTCCCTGCGGGCAATATTATCAGCACAGGTAGCACCAACGGCGCCGGCACCAACGACAGTTACTTTCATATACGTTTAATTTGGCGCAAAGGTAGGGTGGAGGGTGTAGATTTAGGATCGGGGAATTGTTTTTTTCTTACTGTTTACAATCACCAATGGTGCCAGCAAGACCCCCATCATACACGTAGTGCCAGGTAGGGGAAGCCTGGAAACTAATTATCTTTCTTTCCTTGTTCCTCTTTCCCTTTAAAGACCTCGAGGATGGAAGAAATCGGGAGGGAACCTTCAAAAACGGAAATTAATTGCTTCTTCCGGTCGTAAAAAGCCAGGAAGGGCAGGTTATGCAGCATGTAATACGTGATCAGAAAATAATTCGGATCCTGTGCCACTACTATATTCTCATACTTCGCCAGTTGATATTTTTCGCGGAATACAAGCATGGAATCAAATGGCATAGCTGTTATCATGAGGATATGGATATCCTTGAATTGAGCGATATTTTTCGTCAGTTCTTCTGTTTCATGCCTGCAATGTTCGCACTGCGGATTAAAAAGCATCAGCATCACCGGTTTTTTCTTAGGAAGGTCATCCCGGGTATAAAAAGAACTACTATCAGGTAACAAAAGCTTTATGGGCGGAAAAAAAGGAAATTTTTTATAGGGGGCCACGATGCTGTCGGCTTGTGAAAAACCAGACAGGCCGGCCTTCTCAGCCGGATCAATTACGACGACTACGTCGACCAATGTCCCCGGCATGATGAACCCCGAAATGCCAACCACGTCGTCAACCTTGACGGTCATCGCGCGAGAACCTTCAGGAATTACG
>JANMKG010000214.1:0-28115 GCA_031371915.1 Chitinophagaceae bacterium
GGAGAATATGTTCAATAAGGCAAAACTATTCCGGGATGAACATATTGTTGCGGCCAACAGTTGGGAAGAATTCGAAAAACTGCTGGATGAAAACGCCGGATTTATCTCGGCTCACTGGGACGGTACACCTGAAACAGAAGAAGCGATCAAAGAAAAAACAAAAGCCACGATCCGTTGTATTCCACTCAACAACCAGTTGGAGAACGGGGCGTGTATCTTAACAGGTAAACCATCCATCCAGCGGGTATTGTTTGCTAGGGCATACTAGGAAGTCTTTTACTTGAAAAATTTACCACAGATTACGCAGATTATAAACATCACTGATACCACTGTGTAATCTGTGCAGAAATCTGTGTATTCCGTGGTAAAAATCAAGGAGAATTACTATCTGAAGAAAGAAAATTTGAATTTCCGGCAAAGGCAACTACATTTATTATCCAAACCAAAGCCAACTTTTTATGGAAGAAAATCAAAACAGTTCATTATTCCAGCTTAACCTTGATGCACAGAATAGTTATACCCTCCGGAGTGCTGCTTCCTGGGCCAGGGTGCTCGGGATAGTAGGTTTAATACTCGGGATCTTTTTTGTCATCCTGGGGATCATGGTGCAACAGGTGATGAGTAATTCAAGTTATGGTTACCGGAGTTCCGGTTTCAGCGCCAGTTCCATGGGCAATGCAGGCCTCGCCGCCTACGTGATCATGGGATTGATCTGTATCGTTAGTTCCATCTTTGCACTAAATGCCGGTAACAAGATCAATAACGGTTTGAAGGCCAACGACCAGGCGACATTGAATGCAGGCTTTGCTGCGGCCCGGAATTATTTTGCTTTCTGGGCGATAATGATCATCATTACCTTGTTGCTGGTACTGCTGGGTATACTTGGATCATTGGGAAAGTAATAAACGAGGTACCAAAAAAATTAACCCTGTTTCCATGAGACGGGGTTTTATTTTACAGAGAGATAATTATAATCCTTGAGTAATATCTCCAGGAAATCAAAAGGCGGCATGCTGGTCTCGATCTTCAGGTGGGACTTTATTTTGTAGCCGGCGGCTTCTGCCATATGCATATCACTTTTTTTCTTTGCCGTTTCCAGTATGCTTTTTATGGCATTGATATCCTTGTCGCTTAGTTGCATGATCTGCGGGAAGGAAGGAACATAATTGTCCGCCACTTCCTGGAAAACGGTTTCTTCGATCGTGCCTCTTGTCCGCACACTGATGATGATCGTTTTGGCCAGGATATCACCGATGCGTTGTCCTTTTTTGGAGGAGACGACGAGGACGATGTCGGTGATGAGGAAACCCAGGGCAAAAATGATGATGAATATGACCTGGGCATTTTCAAGACCGCGGTCGGTGGACACTACGTAGATCACATATAATAATATCTGTACGATCCAGACATCCGATAAACGCAGCAGCCACCTGATCACGAACTGGCTGATCGATGGGCGGCCACCGTTCTCATCCACGACCCGTAATCCCACTATTTTTTTACCCACGCTCTGCCCGTTCATCGTGATCTCCATCACGATATGGTAGAGCATGATCGGTAAGAGGAGAAGCATACTGCTGGCATCCAGCGGGTCATTGCTATGGTCGAGGGAAGAATATATTTCAGCTGCGATCCGCAGGTAAAAATACTGGAGGATGATATCGATCAGGAGAGACAGGAGTCGTTTGTAGAACTCCGGCACTTCAAACTCCAGCTCAATATTGAAATTAGTAGGTACTTTGATCGCTCCCATCCACGCGTTTATTTATCAGGCCGTTAAATTACTGTTTTTTGGATATTTAAATTCCTGTAATACGGATTACAGTTGTAAAAAACATTATTTTACAACCATAACGCAGCCTTTTTGAGAGAAGCACTATTTATAAAAAAGAACAAGGACCGCTGGCAGCGCATACAGCAGCAATCTTCCTCCGACCCGGATGAAATGGCCACTGATTTTACCCGGTTGGTGGACGACCTGGCCTATGCCAAAACCTTTTATCCCTCGGGTAAAGTGACCACTTTCATAAATGCACAGGCTTCAAAGATCTACCTGGATATTTATAAGAACCGTAAAGAAGATTCCAACCGGCTGGTCACTTTCTGGAAATATGATCTTCCGCTTACCATTCGAAAACACCAGGGTGTCGTACTTTTCGCTTTTGTCATCTTTGTTATCTTTTTTGCAGTGGGTTTTTTTGCTTCCCGGGAAGATGATGAAGTGGCCCGCGGTTTTTTTGGCAGCGATTACACGGATATGACCCAGCGGAATATTGAAAGAGGCAACCCTTTTGGTGTCTATGAGACCGGTAATTCCCTGCTGAACTGGATGGGGATCATGATCAATAATATCAAAGTGGGATTGATCATGTTTGTCTCAGGAATTTTCTGCGGCATTCCCACGCTCTATAAACATTGTGAAAGCAGCGCCATGGTAGGTATATTCGACCAGTTCTTCGCGGAAAGAGGATTAGGGGTTGATTTCTGGCTGGTCGTCTTTGTTCATGGCACCCTGGAGATCACGGCCCTGATACTGTCCGCCGCGGCAGGACTGGTGCTGGGCAAAAGTTTTTTATTTCCCGGAACGATAAAACGAATGGAGGCTTTCAAACAGGGGGCTAAGGATGGCGTGAAAATAATGATCGGTCTTATGCCGGTATTCGCACTGGCCGCTTTTTTCGAAGGATTTATCACCCGTCTCTACAATGATGTATCCTGGCTTACGACAGCTGTCTTTGCCCTGTCGGTATTGTTTGTGATCTGGTATTTTATCCTCTGGCCGATCCGGCTTAGCAAAAAGTTATCGGTACAATTAAACGAGGAGGAAGTATAAGTGTACCGGGTAAACAAGAATATGAACTATTGGCGGGCTAAGATCATCGTGATTTTCTTGTTGCTCCTGGGCACCCTGTCCTCCTATGCCCAGTATGGAGAGGATACCGCTACGAGCGTCATCGAAGAAGTGACACAGGATTCCGTGACCGCGGGTGATTACACGCATTCAGGCGACCCGGAAAAAACTAAATTTCTAAAGAAAGAAGATTACCCCGGACTCTCTGTACAGGAACGCAAAGTACCTGACAGCCTTGTGAAGCAGGCACAGCAGGATAAAAGTTTCTGGTATGCCAACGCGGTCATTGAAAAAGAGAAACCAGCGGAAGAAAATACTGCCGATGGCTCTTATATACCGGTATCCCAGCGGTCATGGTTCCAGACCTTGATCTGGTTTATCATTATCGGTGGTTTCGCAACGCTGCTGATGATCTATCTCAGCAGTAACAATATCGGGTTGTTCCGAAAGAAAAAAGTTTTGAACGATGTTAGGGAAGAAGGAGAGGAAGTCACCGAAGATATTTTTGCCATCAATTACCAGCGGGAGATCGATAAAGCAACCGCCCAGGGAAATTACCGTCTGGGGGTGAGGCTGATGTTCTTAAGGTTGCTGAAGAATATGTCTGAAAAAAATATCATCCGCTACCAGCAGGACAAGACCAATTTCGATTACCTGATGCAATTGCATGGCACATCTTATTATCCGCATTTTTTCCGGATCACCCGGAACTATGAATACAGCTGGTATGGAAAGTTTGATATAAGCGAACCAAACTACCAGCTCATCCGCAAGGATTTTGATCATTTTGAAACAGGATTAAGATAGTGGGGAAGAAATACACACCATATATATTAGCAACGTTACTGGCCGCAGCGGTCATCATTCTTTTCGTAACGGGGAATAATAACAGGAAAAAAAACCGCACCTTAAACGAAAGGATCACCCTGCGCCGCCAGGACAAGATCCCCTATGGTACTTATATTGCCTTTCGCAACCTGAAATATCTTTTCCCCCATGCAAGCATATTCCCCAGCCGCAAGGAACCGGGTTACTGGGAGTCGCTTTCCAATTATGATTCCGGCCAGGCTTTTATTGCGATTACCGATCGTTTTACGCCTTATGATGACGAGATGCAACGGCTGATCTCCTTCGCGGAACATGGTAATGATGTATTTGTCAGCGCCCGTTATATTTCTTCGGCAGCCGACCGCCTGCTGGGCTGTACCAGCAGTGCTTATGATCTCTCCCTCGTCACGATCAAAAAAGATACAGAGAATGTGAAGATGACGCTTGATCATCCTCCTTTTGATAAAAAGGAAAGCTATGCTTATCCCGGCCGGAGTTTTTATTCTTATTTTTCCAGTGTTGATACCCTAACAACGGAAGTACTGGGGTATGATCAACTGATGCGACCCATTTTTATTCATCTTCGTGCCGGCAAAGGGAATTTTTATGTACACCTTGAGCCGCTGGCTTTCAGTAATTATTTTTTACTCCACAAGAATAATATTGAATATTACGAAAAAGCTCTCTCGGTGATCGCTCCCACGGTCAGCAAGATCGCCTGGGATGAATATTATCTCAACAAGAAAGAAGACCAGGACCGGGAACCTAAAAAAGGATGGCTGAGCGTACTGTTTCGTTACCCGGCTATGCGGGCTGCCCTGCTGACCGCTATCTTTACCTTATTATTATACGTGCTGCTGGAAATGAGGAGAAAGCAGCGGGTGATCCCGGTCGTGGCAAAACCAAGGAATGATTCGCTCGACTTTGTAAAGACGATCGGGCGTCTCTATTACGATAAAGGCGATCATAAAAACCTCTGCCGTAAAATGGGCGCTTATTTCCTGGAGCATGTGCGCAGCCGGTATAAAATACCAACGGGTGACCTGGGCGATGAGTTTGTGAAGACATTGCAGTATAAATCGGGCGCCGATGAGGCAACGATAAGGGGTATCATTTCTTTTATTAAATATGCAGAGGATGCACCGGTGATCAGTGACAGGGAGCTAACGGATTTTCATAAACAGCTGGAATCATTCTATCAAAAAGTATAACCTTACCCGGGCCTTTTTCCAGGAGAGGGGCCAGGAAAATCTATTAAATAGAAAATATGGAAGAACAAATTTTTCAGCAACGCACCGATCTCACTGCCCTGAATGAAGCGGTGCTTTCGATCCGCAACGAGATCGGGAAGATCATTGTCGGCCAGGATGAAATGGTCAAACTGATCATCACTGCTTTACTCGCCGATGGACATGTACTTATCGAAGGCGTGCCGGGTGTAGCCAAAACACTCACGGCAAAACTGGTGGCGAAAAGTGTCAACGCGGGATTTTCAAGAATACAGTTCACACCCGACCTGATGCCTTCTGATGTGTTGGGAACACCTGTTTTCAATCCACGGGAAGCGACCTTTGAATTCAAGAAGGGACCGGTGTTCAGCAATATTGTTCTGGTTGATGAGATCAACCGGGCACCTGCTAAAACGCAGTCGGCCCTGCTGGAGATCATGGAAGAAAGACAGGCGACGGTGGATGGCAGGACCTACCCGATGGCATCACCATTTATGGTGCTGGCCACGCAAAATCCCGTGGAGCAAGAAGGGACCTATCGCTTACCGGAGGCACAACTCGATCGCTTTCTTTTTAAAATAGTAGTGCCTTACCCGAGTGAAACGGAGGAAGCGACCATCCTTACACAATTTCATACCATGGGAAATGTATCGGCCCTTGAAATGATCAAACCGGTACTGGGTGCGGAGCAGATCGCTTCCCTTCGCCGCCAGGTAAAGACACAGGTCATCGAGGAAAAACTTTTGCAGTTCATTGCTAAACTGGTCCACCAGACAAGAAATCATAAATCCATTTACCTGGGCGCTTCTCCAAGAGCTTCTTTAGCGATCATGAACGCGTCCAAAGCCATGGCCGCTATCCAGGGCCGTGATTTTGTGACACCAGAGGATATCCTGGCGATCATCCCGGCGGTGCTTCGTCATCGTATCATTCTTTCACCGGATAAAGAGATGGAAGGAATAACGGAAGATGATGTAATCAAACAGATCATACAGGGAATGGATGTACCGAGATAGTCGTTAGTTTATGGTTTATAGTTTTTGGTTTATGGTTGGTCGTTTATTGTTTAAAAGTCCTTATAATATCGAATAGCATTGATAAGATCGTTTTATTTAAATAAGATTGTTTATTACATCGCGGGGGCGGCGGCTGTTGTTTTTGTGCTCAGCTATTTTTACCCTGCACTTTACCGGATCGGCGGACTTATTCTTTTATTGCTTTTAATTGCCGTTGCTTTTGATGCGATACTGGTGTACAGCAAAGGGAAAGGGGTTAAAGCAGAACGGATAGTGGGGGACCGGTTTAGTATCGGAGATGATAATAAAGTGCTGGTACAACTTTTTAACCGTTATGCTTTTCCTGTCCGTACGAGTATCATTGATGAACTTCCCATTCAGTTCCAGGAACGGAAATGGATCCGGAAGGCAATGATAAAAAGCAATTCCGGGTATGAACTTACTTACCTTCTTAAACCCACTACGCGGGGAGAATTTGTCTTTCATGATATCAATGTCTATGTGCATGCGCCCCTGCAGCTGGTCAAACGCCGCTATATCTTCCCGGCGGAACAGGTGGTAAAGGTCTATCCTTCTTATATACAGATGCGGCGTTACCAGTTGCTGGCCGTGAGTAACCGGTTGCAGGAAGCAGGTGTAAAGCGGATCCGGAAGATAGGGCACAGCATGGAATTTGAACAGATCAAGGAATATGTGCGGGGCGATGATTACCGTACGATCAACTGGAAAGCAACGGCCCGCAAGGATGGCGACGGGCTGATGGTGAACAATTATACCGATGAAAGAAGCCAGCAGATCTACTGTTTGATCAATAAAGGCAGGGTGATGAAAATGCCCTTCCAGGGAATGACCCTCCTTGATCATGCCATCAACGCGGCGCTGGTATTGTGTAATGTGGCGCTGGTGAAACAGGACAAAGCCGGTATCATCACCTTTGAAAAGAACCTGGATACTTTTTTAGCGGCGGATAAGAAGCCTACGCAGATGAACCTGGTGCTTGAAACACTTTACAAACAAAAAACAGATTTCCTTGAATCGGATTTTGAGAAACTGTTTTCCGTTATCAGGAACCGTGTCACCAACCGGAGCCTGCTGATCCTGTTCACGAATTTTGAATCACTTGAAAGCCTTGGGCGGGAAATGGCCGCGCTGAAAAAGATCGCCCGTTATCATTTATTGCTGGTGGTGTTCTTTGAAAATACGGAATTGAAATACCTGGTTGAGCGGAGCCCCTCTTCCCTGGAAGATATCTATATCAAAACCATCGCGGAAAAATTTGCTTTTGAAAAAAGACAGATGGTGAAAGAGCTGCATAAAAATGGTATCCCTTCAATCCTCACTACACCTGAGAATCTCACGGTAAATACGGTGAATAAGTATTTGGAATTAAAGACCCGAATGTCGATCTAGGTCGGAAGTTTTGGCGACCGGAAGACCGCAAGACCGCAAGACCGGAAGACCGGAAGACCGGAAGACCGAAAGTCCGGAGGAATCCTTCCGCTTATTGAATCGTTTTTCCGTCTTCCGGTCTTCCGGACTTTCCGACTAACTTGCAGCATGAATAGTTTTGAAGAAGGCCAGGTCTTGCTTATCAATAAACCCCTGCGCTGGACCTCTTTCGATGTCGTACAAAAACTTCGGAATATCATCCGGATAAAAAAGATCGGGCATGCGGGTACGCTGGATCCGCTGGCAACAGGTTTGCTGATCATCTGTACCGGGAAATTCACCAAGCGGATCAATGAATACATGGCGCAGGAAAAAGAATATACCGGGAGTTTTACGTTGGGTGCGACCACTCCTACCTATGATCTCGAAAGCGAACCCACCAATATGAAACCTTATGATCATATTACAGGGAAGGAAATAAAAAACAGCACTCAACAATTCACCGGGGAGATATTACAAGTGCCACCGGCTCATTCCGCCATCAAAGTGGATGGTAAAAGGGTTTATGAACTGGCCCGCCAGGGTAAGGAAGTAAAACTGGAACCGCGCAAGGTTACGATCAAAGAATTCAGTATCACCCAAATTGACGGACCCGTTGTTTTTTTCAAAGTTGTATGCACCACGGGCACTTATATCCGTAGCCTTGCCAACGATTTCGGTGAAGCCCTGGGTTGCGGGGCTTACCTCAGCAGTCTTTGCCGGACCAGGATCGGTGATTATTCCGTAGTGGATGCATTGACCCCGGAAGAATTCCAGGATAAAATGAAACAGCCTTAGAGAATGAAAGGATAACTGATCCCGAGCTGGAACTGCGTCCCTTTTAAAAAATCTTTATTGAGATAGCCAAACCATTTATTCTGGTATTTAATATCGCTTGGGCTGGGATCTTTTAGTTTATGCGCTATATCAAACCGGATCACGAAGAAACTAAAATCGAGGCGTAAACCAAAACCGGCGTCAATGGCGAGGTCTGTGGCAAGGCGACTGAAATTAAAGATTTCTTCCGGAAGACGGCCGGGTGCATTTTTCAGGAACCATATATTCCCCATATCGGTGAATAAAGCACCATTTACCTTCACACCAAGCGGTTTGCCCATGGGGAAGCGGTATTCGGCATTTAATTCGAGCTGGACATCCCCATAACGTTCCGGGTCTACGTTAAAGGATTTGATGACGGAGCCGGGTCCGAGCTTACGCAAACCCCATGCCCGCATACTGTTGGGCCCCCCGGCAAAATATTCTTTGAAAAAAG
This sequence comes from Chitinophagaceae bacterium, assembly GCA_031371915.1. GTDB lineage: Bacteria > Bacteroidota > Bacteroidia > Chitinophagales > Chitinophagaceae > JJ008. The sequence goes on from JANMKG010000214.1 coordinate 8,626, forward strand.
GAAGGTTCCTCTTTTTTTCTTCATCGACAGTGGAGTTGAATTCATAACCAGCGCCGGCAAAAAACCTCAGCACAAAGTCATTTTTACTGAGCTTGATCTTTTTAATATATTCCGCATCCAGCTTGACAAAACGGTAAAGATTGGAATCAAGGAATTTACTTTTCTTGATCAGTCCTGTCAGCAAACCACATATTTCCATATTCGTCCGGACCAGGGTGGGACTATTAGTAGTACCACCACCGATCGTATAACTGCCGATGATGGAAGAAATAAAACCATCCGTAAAAATATTCCTTAACGAGGGGTTATTATCAAACAGTGTGATCAATAGTGGTTTGGGGTTCAGGTAGGAGTATTCAATATTGGGCAGGCGAAAGGCAAACGTGCTTCTGTTCCATTGGAACTCGTAACCCCAGGATGCATTCAGCGTGGTAAGATTATAAAGTGATCTTCTTTCAGTATTGGCTGCATTAAAAGAGAAGATCGTCCGTGCATTTTCTTTGAATTTTTGCGGCACGAGGTTATGGATGAGTACCGTCCTCGGGAAATAAATGACATGACTTAAACTTACCTGTTTGGTCTGGATGAATTTTACATTCGTAGCGGTATCACGCCCGGTCTCCACACCAAAACGAATATTTGTATTGGCCTGGTTGGAAGAGCGGGCGAAGTTCCTGTTTTGTAATCCCACATTGACGGCAATACCAAAAAGATTTCCCGAGATGGCATTCTGGTTACGGCTTCCTTCCAGGTTGGCGGTGAAGGAATATTTGCGGGCGGGAGTTAACCGGATGGTCATATCGGTCGTATCCTGTTCATTCCGCGGTACCTGTTCGATGCTGACGAGACGCCAGGCACCCATGGAATTGAAACGGGTGATCGTTTTGCTGTATTTTTTCTGTTCATAGATTTCACCCCGGTGAAAATAAATATTCGGAGGCAGGATCACCGACCTGAACATCTTACGGTAATAGATCACTTTCACACCGTTCACCATTTCTTCTTTATGTGTATAGTTGACCGTATCGGCATTATAATCGGGATATACTGTTACCTGCCCGATATAATACTTGGTAAGCTTGCTGCTGTCAAAACCGGGTTTCAGTCGTATTTCAAGATTGGCGGTTGGGTTCTCCCTTCTTTCTTTTAATTTTTGCAGGATCTGTAATTGTTCCAGCGGATCAACAGTGGGTCGTAATAATGAAACATCAAGTGTATCCCAGAGCCCGATCAGTTCCTGCCTGCTGAAACGCATATACCCATTGTCGCGGTAAAGATTCACGAGCCTGTCCAGTTCCACCGAGATGGCTGATTTGGCAAAAGGAGAACCTTTTCTTACTACTGCATCCTGCTGGTTAGCCACGGCAAGACGCTGGAGTTCTTCCTGTTTGATATTATAGCTAAAGGAATCGATGCGGACCACTTTGCCCGGATTGACCGCGAAATTAACGGTGGTCCGGTATTGATCACCCGATACCGTATCGATGATGGCTTTATAAGTGATGGTATCCCTGAAATAACCCATTGAATTAAGAAGGGCCCGCATGTAAATAACTGACTTACCGGCATTGTTGCTGTCATATACAGGTGGCCTGTCCAGGACCGGCCTGTTGATACCTTTATAAAGTAGCCTCCGGGCTGTTCTTACACGAATACTGTCGTCCAGTTGGTTGGGCAAACGGGCTTCCAACTCGGTTTTTTCACTGTCGGGGATATTTCCAACTACGTCCACATTATATTTGAAGACAAAAGGGCGTTTGACGGGGTAATTTTTAGGGACAACACCGCAGGAAGACAGGATAAAAATGATAAGGATAACAGCCGCCATCATTTGCAGGATCCTTTTACAACTGATTGGCTGGGTGGCTGACATAAATTAAACCAAGATATAATGCTTGTTAAACTGAAGATCAAATATATCCAAACTTTAGGCCAGAAAAAATTCAGGGACGAGGAAGGCCTTTTTATTGCCGAAGGACCGAAACTGGTCGCGGAATTACTCGAATCCGGCACCGCTGTAATAAAAGAAATTTTTGCCCTGGAGGACTGGATCAGCGAGTATAAAAATATCCTGGCTACAACGACAGTTACGCCGGTATCCGAAACAGAACTTGAACGTATATCCCAGCTTACCACTCCCAATAAAGTGCTGGCGATCGTTGAGCAATTCAATACTACAATGCCCCTTGAAATAAAAGGAAAGATCAGCCTTGCCCTTGATAATCTACAGGACCCGGGTAACCTGGGCACCATCATTCGCATTGCTGACTGGTTTGGTATAGAGCAGATCATTTGTAGTCCGGGTACTGCCGATGTGTATAATCCAAAAGTTGTGCAGGCAACTATGGGAAGCATTGCCAGGACCAGCGTTATTTATACTGGGCTGGCGGGATGGTTAGGGGAACAAAAAGACATTCCTGTTTATGCAGCCACTTTGAAAGGCCAGGATGTAACGGCCATGAAAAAAATAACCGAAGGGATCATCCTAATCGGGAATGAATCAAAAGGGATCAGCGATGAAATAATGGAATTGGCCACTGCCAAGATCACCATTCCTCAAAAAGGCAAAGCAGAATCCCTGAATGCAGCGGTGGCGACCGGGATCATCTTATCACATATCTGTTGACAGCATCATTTTGTTTTATGCGCCTCCATATCGATCTCGATCAACTGGCCGTTTACGGCCAATCCTTTTACTTCCAGCCAGGTTCCTGTCGGGAATTGCTTTTTATAAATGGAATTACGGAAACCTGATGCTTTGATAAAATAAGTCATGCTGGTTGTATAAATATTTTCTGCCACGACATCATCAAAAGTATAACCATAATGCTGCAGGATCTTTTCAAGGTCACTATAGCAATTCTTCATTTGTTGTTCCATATTGCCCGGGGCAACGATGGTCCCTGAATCGTCCATACTCACCGCCCCGGAAATTTTAAGATCATCGCCGATCCTTACGGCGTGTGAATAGCCATACTCTTTTTCCAGTTTTGGCCGCAGGTTAAAATAGTCAGGAGCTTCTGCCGGGGCCATTGTATTTTCCTTACCTGTTCCTTTAGAATTATCACTATGATTACAGCTACTTAAGGAAGAACCGATCAAAAGGGCGGAGGCAAAAAGGGAGATCTTTGTCATGGGTTATGTTTTGGTGTAAGAATGTAGTCCTCTTATAGTAATATACAATAATTTCCACTGGCCAACTTTTTTACAACCAGCAACCAGCAACCAGCAACCAGCAACCAGCAACCAACAACCAGTAACCAGTCTCACCTGAACTGTATCGCTTTCACCGGTTGCACTTTCTTTACCAGCAGGGTAGGAATGAGCATGACCAGGAAACAAACCAGCAGCGTTCCTGCACAGATAGCACCTACCTGCCACCAGACGATCTTTACAGCTGCTGTACTTACATAATACGCTTCCTCTTTTAATTTGATAAAACCCGTGACCTGCTGGAGGTATAAAAGTCCCAACGCTAACCCGGCGCCCACTATGATACCTGTGATGGTAATGATGAGCGAATGCCGGAGGAATATTTTTTGTACAGTCCAGTCGGTGGCACCCAATGATTTTAATACACCTACCATGCGTACTCTTTCCAGGACTAAAATGATCAGGCAGGTCACGAGGTTGATCAGCGCGACGATGACCATAAAGCCGATGAGCACATTGCGGGTCACATCCTGCATATTGAGCCAGTCAAAGATATTGGGAGAGACATTCCGTACACTGATGGTATCCCATGTATCGGGAAAATTATCCAGTTCATATAGTTCATCCACCGTTTTATCGATCTTTTTATAATCATGCAGGAAGATCTCATAACCACCGACCTCATTTGGTTGCCAGTTGTTGAGACGCTGGATGAGTTTGATATCGCCAATAGCGAATAAACGATCATATTCTTCGATACCTGTCTTGTAGATCCCCGTGATACTGATCTTTCGCGGACGCGGGTCCTGGCCGGGGATGATAAAATAAAGAAGGATACTGTCATTCACTTTCAATTGCATCCGCGAAGCCGTGATCGTAGAGATCATGATCTCCCGGCTGTAGCTGCTGTCTTTTCCAAACCGGGGAGGTCTTCCTTCCTGGATAAAGTCACGAAGATGTTCAAAATCATAACTGCTGTCCAATCCTTTTACCAGCACTCCTTCCATATCATTCCTTGTCTTGAGGATGCCATAGCGGGTGGCAAAAGGATGAATACTCTTCACGGCAGGATTTTGCCGGATGCTTTCCACAAGGGAGTCGTTAGCGATGATGGGCGTTTCTTCAGAAATAATGGCTTTATCCGGTTGTTTTTCCTGCACCCGAATATGTCCCCAGAAACTAAACACTTTCTGGCTCACGGTCTCCTGGAAACCATTGGCCAGTGCAAGCGTGACGATCATTACCATAACACTGATGACCGTGGCGACGACAGATAACCGGATAATAAACCGGGAAAAGGACTTTTGCTGATTAAATGCTATACGGTTTGCTATAAAGCCTGCAACCTTCAAATTGAATTGTTTGTCTTTTACCAAAAATAAGCCGCTTAAAAGATTTCTCCTCTTTTTTGATGGATTTTAAGCAATTTTATAAGCTAAGAGAAAAAAGGAGTGAAATGAGAAAAAGAGTGACTCATCCTTTACTCTTTATCTCCTTCTCTTCTTTTTTCTCTTAGCAAATACTATCTGATGAAAACAAACTTCACCATCTCATTTTTGCTGATCTTGTCTGTGTTAAATGCCCAGGTACCCGATCATATTTATTATCCCAATATCCGCAGTGTAAAATTGTACAAGGCGGGAGACATTTACAGTTATCCCGTAATGACCTTGAACAGCGGGGAGCAACTCGAATTGCATTTCGATGATATGGACGCGGATGTGAAGTATTATTATTACAGCTTCGTGCTTTGTAATGCAGACTGGACACCTGCCAATATCCAGTCCTTTGATTATATCCGGGGCTTCCAGACGAACAGGATCAGCAATTACCGCGGTTCTTCTATTGTCCAGACCCGTTATACGCATTACCAGGCCACGATCCCTGAACGAAATTCAGCGCCGTCACGTGGTGGCAACTATCTTCTCAAGGTTTTTTTAAATGATGATACTTCCAAACTGGCTTTTACACGACGGTTTTTGATCGTCAATAACAAGGCTTCTGTTGCTGCCGGGATCACGCAACCTTTCAATACTAATTTTTTCCAGAGTCACCAGCGGGTGCAGGTCACGGTGAGTACGCAATCGGGACAGATCAATACCTTTTCCCCGCAGGACCTGAAAGTGGTGGTGGTGCAGAATAATATCTGGGCGAATTCTTCCGTGATCGACAGGCCCACGATCTTCCGGGGTAACTATTATGAATACAGTGATGAGGAGACTACCACGTTTGCAGCGGGGAAGGAATGGAGATGGATCGATCTCCGCAGCCTGAGACTGTTAAGCGAACGGATGCAGAAAATTGTCGACTCAGATACCAGTAAGCGGATCGATGTATATGTGAACCCGGATGGAGAACGCCGGCAGCAGTTATATGTTTATTACCGGGACATAAACGGTATCTATGTGATGGAGAACCGCGATAACCCTAACCCGCTCTGGCAAAGTGATTATGCCTGGGTACATTTTACCTATGTGCCGCCCGGGAACCGCGCTTATGAAGGAAGATCAGTTTATGTATTTGGTGAACTCACCAATTATGAACAGGACGATGCCTCGCGGATGATCTTTAACGAAGAAAAAGGAGTTTATGAAAAAGCGCTTTACCTCAAGCAAGGGTATTACAATTATTCATATGTTACCCTCACCGATAAAAAACAGGCCGGGGTACATCCTTCTGTGGAGAATACAGAAGGAAATTATTGGGGAACTGAAAATGGCTACATGATCATGGTCTATTTCCGTCCCTTTGGCGCCCGGGCTGATGAACTGGTAGGCTTCACCCGCGTTAACTCCGCCTTCCAGCATTAAGTTTTTTAATGCTGTTATAGCATTTCAACACCCCATTTACTCTCACTCCCTTATCTTTGCTGCGGCAGGTCTTACACGACCAGCTCCTGCTGAACCCTCCCAGGGCCGGAAGGCAGCAAGAGTAGGTGGTTGAGCGGTGCGATGTAATCAGCCTGCCATTTTTTTTATTTAAGATTGATGAGGTAATATTTAATATTTTCGTCATACCTCCAATCTTAATTTCTATATGAATTCTGCAGACCTCCAGAAAAGATTGAAAGACTTTGCTTATCGCATTGTCCTGGTTTGCGACTCATTACCTTCCAGGAAAATATCAAAGGTTATTGAAGGACAATTAATGCGATCAGCTTTTTCGGCTGCAGCTAATTACCGGGCAGCTTGCAAAGCTCAGTCACCTAAGGCCTTTTCTTCCAAACTAAGTATTGCTTTTGAGGAAATAGATGAGTCTCTCTTTTGGCTGGAAGTGATAGGTGACCTCGCGCTTTTAAATGCAGACAAACTACCTTTGATAATAAAAGAAGCGGATGAACTAACACGAATCCTCGCTGCATCCCGGAAGACAACACAAAAAAAATTGAAACCTTGAATATTCAATATTAAATCTGAAATATTAAATAAATATGAAATTCTTTATCGATACGGCGAACCTTGCACAAATTAAAGAAGCCAATGAACTGGGTATCCTTGATGGAGTAACTACCAATCCTTCCCTGATGGCCAAAGAGGGTATCAAAGGACAGGAAGCAGTGATGAACCATTACAAGGCTATCTGTGAAATGGTTGATGGCGATATCAGCGCCGAAGTGATCAGCACTGAATTTAAAGCGATCGTGGAAGAAGGACAGAAACTGGCGGCTATTCACCCGAATATCGTGGTGAAAGTCCCCATGATCAAGGATGGTGTAAAAGCTATGAAATGGTTCACTGATAATGGTATCAGAACAAACTGCACGCTGGTATTCTCCGCGGGACAGGCGATCCTGGCTGCTAAAGCCGGCGCTTCCTATGTATCACCCTTTATCGGCCGCATCGATGACAGCAGCTGGGATGGGGTCCAACTGATCGCCCAGATATCTCATATCTATTCCTTACAGGGATTTAAAACAGAAATACTCGCCGCATCGATCCGCAGTGCCCTGCATATTGTGAAATGCGCGGAAGCCGGAGCTGATGTTTGTACCTGCCCGCTGGAGTCGATCCTCGGGTTGCTTAAACACCCGTTAACCGATATCGGGCTTGCTAAATTCCTCGAAGATGCAAAGAAGACCTTGTAATTGATCGCAAAAAGATAGTAATAAGAAGAGGCTGTCTCAAAAATCAATTTGATTGTCATATTGATCCCGCCTCGGGCGGGACGAAATATTGACTATCAAATTGATAGCCTTCGATAAACTCAGGCTGACAACCTTTTGAGACAGCCTCTTCTTATTATTAATGATTTTTATTTTTTCGCGGAGGGGTTCCGTTCAGGATATCATCTTTCGTAGGAAGCGCGGGGTCGGGTTTCTTTTTGATCCAGATCGTTCTTTCGATCCAGACAGCGGGATCGGCTTTTAATACGGCTTTTACGGTCACTTTCTCTTCCCTGAAATTCTCCGGGATGACCAGTTCATTGCCCTCAAACCCGGCAAGCGAACAGGAAAACTGGATCTCTTTGGCTGTGAGTGGCAGCCAGTGGCCATTCGATAATTTCCCATCCACGTTGATATAGTTATGCTGCCCTTTCTTCAGGCTATCGGTATATAAATGGAAATAAATGCTATCCACTTTTTGCGAAAAAAGGGGCGAGGAAAAAGCACTGATAAGAGTAAAAAGGAAAATTTTTTTCATGTGTTCTTTAAAAGTCGGAAAATCGGGCCAAAAGGTTGGTTTAAAGAGATGTTTCAGAAAGCTTTAACGAACTATAAAATTCTAAGACTGTTAACTTTTTTTAGCAGACCGGTTGTAAGCTACCAGTAACAGGCTTACAACCAGGAAAGCTGTTAGGACAAAGAAGGAATTAACGATCACTTTCCCATAACCGAGTTTTTCCGTGTCCAGGAAAGGATAGGGGTACCAATGGGCAAGAGGCCCGCGGATAAGCGAATAGACAAGGTAAAATAGGGGAAAAATAAGCCAGGGTAATATATTCTTCCATTGTAATGATCTTTTGGGTGTAAAGACAAACCAGTATAGAACATATAAAACAGGCACCAGCACATGAAGGATGTTATCCACTATCCAATTTAGACCCGTAAGGGTCAGAATACCACGAAGTACAAGATTATATACCAGCCCAACGATAAAAATATAGACGCCAATGGCTGATTGAACAGGGATCTTTGAAAAGAAGGTACCTAACATGGAACGGGGACTGAGCAATACCGAGCTGAGACAAACAGCGACCAGCAGGTTGGATAGAATGGTAAAGTAACTAAAGAAATTAATAGCCAGTTTCCGGGTACTGTAACCTGTTGCCCCGGTTGTTTGAAGGATAAGATAAAATTGCAGGATAATCCCCAGCCAGGCAACCAGGACAATGATGCCCATGCTGGTTTTTTTTACAGTAAGATCCTTTCTCATACAACTAATATACAGGATTTCATAAATGAGGAAAGGATGTTGAAGAATTGGCTGGCTATTCCCGTGGTACAACAACTAAAATCCGCCCTTATTTCGTTCTTTTTTTTGCAGAAATTGATTTTACCACTGTCATTCCTTTTATGACCTGTTTCCCTGTTTTCAATTTTTTAAACGCATTACCGTAAGCTTCTTTCAGCAATTTTTTGATATAGGTTTTGGGAAATTTCGCCAGGTCGGGTACCAGGATATAGCGGTATTGATTGCCTGCTCCCAACAATCTTTTTTCCGGGTCGGCAATGGAGGCTCCGTGGTAAAAACCAAAATGAACATTGTAACTGGTCCTGCCTACCGCGATGCTGCAAAAAGTATCGCCCAGTTTATCCGAAAGCGACCAGCCCCAGGCCACGGCATTGTAATTATCATAAATAAGTTCATTACAGTCGGGGTAGAGGTCCCAGGCAAATTCTCTCAGCCATAAAGCTGTTGACTGTGTCTCTTTCGGAAAAGGCTTAAGGAATTGCTTCAATTCTTTTACAGCTTCTTTCGGCATGGTGCATTGCTCTTTCTAATTTACAGCAAATGTTCCTGTAAATTGTAAGAATATTGGAGCGATGAATAAGAAACCGAAAATATTCCTGTACATAATGGCCGCATTGTACATCCTGGCAGGGGTCAATCATTTCCTCAACCCCGGCTTTTATAAAAAGATGATGCCGGGATGGTTACCGGCGCATTATTTACTTATTTATACCAGCGGGGGAGCGGAGATCATACTGGGAGCTTTGCTGTTACCCCCGTCCACACGCAAATGGGCGGCATGGGGTATTATCCTGTTATTAGTGGCGGTCTTCCCGGCCAATGTCCAGATGATGCTGAACTACAGGGAGCAGCATCATCCTTATTTATGGGTTACTATCCTGCGGCTACCTCTACAGCTATTGCTGGTTTATTGGGCCTGGCAATATGCCCGGGATAAAAAAGATCAGCGGAAACACATTACTTCTTCTTAAGCTCCAGGAGTACCGTCTTTTCTTTGGAGAGCAGGTCGCATGCCGCTTTCCCGGAAGTATTATCACTGACGATATAGATGGTTCCGTCCTTCGTGATGGTAACGCCTTCCAGGTTCATGCTATATTTTTGAGTTTTGTAGGAATTGGACGCACCGGTAAAATTCTCCACGGGGATATTCTTCAGTGTTTCCGGCAGCAGTTTACCATTTTTATCAAGCTCAAGCGATTCAAGGTATTGCTGGCGGAATTTCCCCTTCGCATAGGATTTCAAACAGACCAGTCGGGAATGGTCACTGTCTAAACAAATATCAGAGTATCGCCACTGCGGGTTGTCCAGCGGGAGTTCGATCATGGACTCGTACTGTAAAGAAAGGGTATTGTCCTTGCCTCTTTCAATATTGAAAGTATAGAGCTCGGAAGCCGACATGTTCTCATTTCTCTCGCGCAGCAGGTAAAACTTTTTATTTCTTTCATTGGCGGCTATTCCTTCCATACCATCGCCATCCTTTGATTTGGGAGGAAGGGCGAGGTTAGTGGTGACAGGACGAGCCACACCAGTTTTCATATCAACCTCGTACACTGCGGCAATATTTTCCGATATCAAATAAAGTTTATCCCCGTAGGAGGTCATGCCTTCCATTTCAAAGGACTGTGGCACCTGCAGGTTGATCGTGTGGGTGATATTCGCTGTCTGCGGATCAATAACAAAAATGGTAGGGCAGCGCTCCGATACGAGGTACAGGGCATTATTATAATACTTCATTCCTGAGATACAGACCTGTTTATTAAAAGCAGCAGGCAAGGGAAGATTTTCAAGGCTGTAACCGGCAGTTTCCGGGGGTTGTGCTGCAAGAGAACTGAAACAAATGGCGCCGGCAATAAGAAAAAATGTTCGCATAATGAGTATGAATTTTTTTAGCCGCCAGTTTGGTGCGACTATCGGCGAATTTACCGAAAGTTTACCGACACGCAAAGGACGGCAGTGGGCGGTGAGAGGTTGCCAGTTGGTATCACGCAGAGGACGCCGGGTACTCAGAGAATACATATTTCTCCCCGCGAGCCCTGCGCTCTCTGCGTGAATATTTCTTTGATAAGGAAATTATGCACTCCTCACAAAGATCTCCCGGAAAACAGCCTGTCCGCTGAGTACCGGCCGCTGCCCAGTATAAATACAGGTATGCATAGCAGCAAGTAAGTAAATGGTAATTCCTTCATCATGAATGCTTGGCCATGGTGTGCAACAAAAAATGCTACCGTCATGGTAATAAATATAGGAATCACGGCAAAACGGGTAAGGAATCCCACAGCTACCAATATCCCGCAGATAAATTGCGCGAATACGACCAGGTTAAATTCCAGGTTGGCGCCTAAACCTATCGTGGATTTGGACATCGACAGGTATAAGTTATAATGGTTCAGCGCATCGTAACCATGCCAGGTAAACAACCCGCCGAATATTAACCTGAGCAGGAGAGTTCCCAGGTCTGCGCTGAATGGTTTAGTGCTCAATAATCTTTTCATAAACATTAATTATTTTCAACAAACTCTTTTAAAGATACACCGGTAATATAGGTCCAGCCTTCTGCAAAGTTGGCTTTGGCAAAATCATCAGAAGCCGTTTTTGGAAAGCTTTCCAATCCTTCATGGGTAAGTTTCACCTTTGTCTTTCCTCCCTCATCAAACAACTCCCAGGTCACAAAGGAGATGCCTTCATACCCTTTATAGGCCCAGCTATGCCTGAGCTTTTTGTTGGTTACCACATCCGTTATTTTACAGTTATGTACAAATTCCTCACCAGTTTTTCCCTTCCCGGTAAACTGGAACTCAAATCCAATTTCCGGGCTGAATTTAGCGATATCAAAATACCATTGTTTCATCTGCTCTTTTTGGGTGATGGCTTTCCACACTTTTTCTACCGGTGCATCATAAATTCTTTCAATCGTAAAAGGAGTTGCGGTCATAGCTATTATTTTAAGAGGATAATTTTTTAGGACCCCACCGGTTTTTTATATGTTCGGGATCTGTTCACACCTCCCAAACAAGCCTGACAGGCGCATTCAATAACCGGGACAAGCGAAGTTTCTTTCCGGTAGTATCGGTCACTGTTGAAGTTGATTGTGTAATTTTTTTTGATAGGAAAATTTCCATAATTGAACGCTGATTTTGATGATTGTTATGCGCTATTATGATTTGCAGTGTTAATCATAAAAACCATAATTATCTGCGTTCTTTTCAGGCTTTATAATTCTCATCATGACTCACCATCCACTGGATGCCAAATTTATCGGTACACATTCCGAAATAGGCGCCCCAGGGGGCTTTTGCCAAAGGAACGGTGATTTTTCCACCCGCGGACAGCCCTGCAAATATTTTATCAGCTTCCGCCTGGCTGGCCGCGCTGATTGATAAATGGAAATTGGTGCCTGCTGTTACTTTATGTCCCATGGATTCGATCGCGTCCGTTGCCATCAACACATTCCCGCCAATGGGCATGGCGATATGCATGATCTTGTTCTTCAGGTCGGCCGGTACTTTGTCGCCCTCGGGTGTATCCCCGAATCGCTGCACCATGACAAATTCACCCCCAAAAACAGATTTGTAAAAAGTAAAAGCTTCTTCCGTAGTACCCGGGAAATTCAAATAAGGATTGATAACTGGCATGATAAATAGTTTGAAGTTTAATGTTTGAGGTTTATGATTTATTTTTTTGCTGCTATTTTTTTTGCAGCGGCTTTTTCTGTGTTCTCCTTCATTCTTAGTTTTACGATCTTTTTTATTAATGCCAGTGGCAGGGCCTGATCGTGGGGAAATTGTAACGTGCCTTTCCCGCCGGCATATTTAGCCGTTCCTTCCAACGCCCTCGCACCAGGGGAAGCAGGATAAAATCCAATATGATTCTTATAGCCGGCAAAATAGACGAGCATACCGTTCAAGCGATAGCCCGGCATATTATAACTGATCATTTCTTCCGCTCCTGGTGCCGCGTCCCTAATGGTTTGCCGGATCTTTTCCAGCCTGCCCCGGACTTCCGGCGGGAAGGGTTTTATATAACCAGCAACATTCTTTGCGGGGGGAGTTTTCGTGATCATTTTAACTGGTTTAAAAATTATTAAGCTTTATCATACTGAGTTTTCATCAAGGGTTTAAATGGATTTCTCGAGGTTATCCTTCATGTTCTCCAGGTTCTTTGCATATCACGACCGACCAACTTCCCAATCACCAGGTTCATTGCGATGACGTACAGATTACCCATGTTTTTTTCTTTAAATTTAAACGATTGGTCTCAATTCGCGGGTTTTTTGGATTGCTGGTCGAGATGCAGCAACCAGTGATTACCATATTTATCGGTCAGGTCGCCAAACAGCGCCCCCCAGAAGGAAACTTCAAGGGGATGGGTGGCTTCCCCGTCTTTGGAAAGCAATTCATACAAGGATCTTATTTCTTCCTCGCTGCTGCAGTTCAGCATCAGCGAAACGGAATTTCCTTTGACCAACCCTTTTTCACTCACCATGTCCGAGCCCATCAAGATAAGATCCCTCCTGGTCAGCGTGGCATGTAAAATACTTTTCTTCATTTGTGCCGGCATCTTATCTGCCAGGGGTGATTCACCGATCGTTTGCAATACCAGTTCTCCTCCAAGACAGCCGGCATAAAAGGTCATTGCTTCTTTGCAATTACCATTAAAAGTGAGGTAGGAATTAATTTGTGTCATCTTTTCTTTTTATCTTTTACTGTTCACTTTTAATTGACTGTACAAACATACTCTCCCCGGCAATATTTGATGGCTGGTAAAAACGACAATTCAAAGGGTTGATTGCGACAACGAACTATTCTATATTTGGTACATGAAACATGTATCCATCTTGGTCCCGGAAACAGCGGTGGTAGAAGCTATCGCCGATCCCCGGTACCTGTGTAATGCAGTCAACCAGTTCCTGGAAGCTGCCGGCAAAGCACCTCTCTTTAAAGTGGAGCTGGTAGGGCTCAGCAAAGAAGTAAAACTTGAGAATAGTTTATTCTCTGTGCATGTCGATGCATTGCTGAAAGAGGTGAAAAAAACAGATCTTATTTTCATACCTGCGATCAGCGGGGATATTAAAAGATCACTGGAACTAAATAAAGATTGTATTCCCTGGATCGTAGAGCAGTACAAGAACGGGGCTGAAGTAGCTTCGCTTTGTATTGGCGCGTTCCTGCTGGCGGCTACCGGTTTGCTGGATGGGAAAAAATGTTCGACACACTGGAACTCGGCGAACGAGTTCAGGGCGATGTTCCCCAACGTGGAACTGGTGGATGGAACGATCATCACCGAAGAACAAGGCCTGTATTCCAGCGGCGGCGCGAATTCTTACTGGAACCTGTTGTTATACCTGGTGGAAAAATATACCGATCGTGCCACCGCGATCCTCGCTTCCAAATTCTTCGCGATAGAAATTGACCGGACCAGTCAATCGGCATTTATGTTGTTCAACGGGCAACGTGGCCACGAGGATGATGCCATCATCAAAGCACAGGATTTTATCGAGGAGAATTATACAGAAAAGATCACCGTCGACCAGTTGGCCGGGAATTCGGCCGTCGGCCGCCGGAGTTTTGAGCGGCGGTTTAAAAAAGCTACCAATAACACCGTGGTGGAATATATCCAGCGGGTAAAGATGGAAGCCGCGAAAAGAAGTTTTGAGACCAGCCGAAAGAATATCAACGAAGTGATGTTTGATGTGGGGTATACGGATACCAAGGCTTTTCGTACGGTCTTTAAGAAAGTGACGGGGCTGACACCGGTGGAGTACAGGAATAAGTATAATAAGCAGGCGGTGGTGGCTTGAACGGAATGAGAAATAAGAAATGAGAAATAAGGAATGAGAAAGTAAATGCGCTTCGGTTGAAAAAGCAAACTCCGTGTTTTAAACGACCATCTCCGGACTTCTGGCCCCGGACTCGGGACCTCTCTATAATTCCTTCCTCATACAAACACTATTTTCCACACCCGCGTACTGTCCGTAATTTTGAGTGATGCTGTAACCTCCTTTTTTATAAAGACTGATGGCTTCGGGTTGTTTTTTACCTGTCTCGAGAACACAAGTGGTATAGCCGAGTTCGCTGGCCCAGTCCTCGAGCTGACTAAGAATAGCGAGACCAGTTCCTTTCCCCCGCTGTTCGGGGAGCATATACATTCTTTTGATCTCCACTTTCCCGGGTTCGAATTCTTTGAAAGCGCCGCAGCCAATGGGCTTGCTGTCTTCGTAACAAACAATGACGTTCCTGATAGCCTGTATCTTATTGAACTGGGCGTAGAAAGCATGTTCGTCGCCATCGCGGAGTGCGAGATCCTTATCCAGTAAAGCCACCAGCTCCCGGAAATCGGTATCATCGGAGGAGGTTCTTCGGAACTGGATCATAGCAAGGCTTTTCCCATTTTAGTAAAGAAGAGTTAGTATAAAGGGTCGAAAAAATTTAAAGACCGAAGATAAATATTTCACGCAAAGGCGCGGAGACGCAAAGATGGCGCAACGAAGACAGTACTCCTGGTTGCGGTGAAATTAGTTAGTTGGAGGACGTTTCATCGCTTTCAATCCTTTCTCTTCATTCATCATCTTGTAATTCACCAGCCGGTATTTCGGATCACGGAGTAATCGCTGGAAAGAAGGAGAGATTAAGCCGGCACGTTCCGCGTTACGGTGTTTGCTCATATCTTTTGGTCCCCAGGGATTGGCATCTTCCATCGCGTTCATCTCGGGCGTTTCCTGTCCAACATGGATCACAAAGAGTTTGGTGGTACCGGGCTGCAGCGTTTGCAATTTATAGAGCATCGAATCCGGTTTAAGCGCCGGTTCGGTAAAATACCAGCCCTCGACCCCTTCTTCCTCGTAATAACGGGAGATACCGAGTTTGTATTCAGCCGCGAGTTTTTCCACGATCGCTCTTGTTTCCAGTGTTTGTACCGCCGCGCCCATATGGTAATCGAGGTAATCGATCTTTAATCCCGCCCGCATCGCTTTATCGATCTGCGCCCTCAGTTCTGTTTCGATCTCGGATAGTTTAGGGTTATTGCCAAACAAAGCCCCGCGGGAGGGAAAGAAATTGCCAAGTGAATCCACGAGGGAAGGAACTGTATTACGACCCGACACCGGGCCCCAGCGGTATTGTTTCCATTCTGAATTCAAGGTGAGATGTATACCTACTGATACATTTTTATATTGTTTCAGCATTTCCGCTGCTTCGGTGAACCAAGGGCAGGGGACCATCACCGACATCGATACAGGGATACCCGTTTCCAGCACTTCTTTAGCGGCCATATTCACCGAATGACACATACCGATATCATCGCAGCGGATGGGGACGGGGATCTTTTCTTGTTGAGAGTAGGATCGTAAGCAAATAATGATACTGAATACAAGTAATATTTTTTTCATGAAAATGCCCCTTTATAATGTATACTATTTTTAAATCACTTTCTTTCTAACTTAATCCATTTGTCACCATTACTATTCACTTGCTGTGTCACAATTATTTTGAAAACCGCCTTATCTTTTGGAATCAATTTTATTTCTCTTTCAACAAAATCACCTGGATATCTTGGATATGTAATTGTCCTTACTGGTTTTTTATCGAGGACGAAAATCAGTTGCGTTATGTCATCTCTCGACTCTATTCCAACATCTTGAACTTTTGTCAGATTAATTTTAAGTTTCTCTTCAAATGTCGCTATTGATGAATAAGGAGTCAGAATTAATAGATTGTCCCATTCGAAATTTGTCAGGTCTTTTAGAATTAGCTCGTCTTTACCTGAAAGCACAACTTCTTTTATTTTTAGTTCAAGTTGTTCATCATTTTTTAGTTTTGAACATGATTGAATCGTAAAAAGGATCAATATAATAATAAGTGATGATCTCATGTATTGGTCACATTTAAAACCCTTTCTTCTCATCCTTTACTTTTTTATCCGTATTCTTCACATATTTCTCAAGCCACTCAAACTGCTCGTTCAGCATATGCAGGATATTCTCCCGGCCCTGGTAGCCATGACTTTCATAAGGCAGGCTGATATATTTTACCGTACCGCCGTTTCCTTTGATCGCATTGAACATTCTCTCGCTCTGGATCGGGAAAGTGCCGGTATTATTATCCATTTCACCATGTACTAAAAGGAGCGGTGTTTTTATTTTATCCGCGTAACTAAAAGGGCTCATGGCATTGTAGAGTTCCGGCGCCTGCCAGTAGGTACGGTCCTCGTTCTGGAAACCAAAAGGAGTAAGGGAACGGTTATAAGCGCCGCTTCTTGCGATACCCGCTTTAAAAAGTTTGGTATGTGCTAATAAATTCGCCGTCATAAAAGCCCCATAACTGTGACCGCCAACCGCCACCCGGTTCTTATCACCAACACCCATCGCATCAAGCGTATTAATCGCCGCTTCTGCATTCATGGTGAGCTGGTCGATAAAATCGTCATTGGGTTTCTTGTCCTTGCTGGTTGCCACGATGGGCATTTCCGCATTATTCAATACAGCGTATCCCTGTGTCACATAAAAAATCGCAGAACCCCAGTTAACCAGGGTAAATCTATGTTCACTTCCGCGGACCTGCGCGGCATCAGCAGCTGAATTATATTCGGCAGGATAGGCCCAGATAAATACAGGAAGTTTGCCATCCCTTTCTTTATTATATCCTTTGGGTAAATAAAGATCACCGGTAAGATCCACACCATCGGCACGTTTGTACCTTATTTTTTCTTTGGTCACGCCATCAAGTTGCGGGTAAGGATTGGTAAAACTAGTGAGCTGCCTGTCGGCTATTTTTAATTTCAGGTTTTTGATCCAGTAGTTCGGGACTTCTTTTTCACTTTCCCTTCTTGTCAGCAATTGTAGTTTGTCGGCATCCAGCACACTCACCACATTTTCAAAATATCCTTCATTACTCCGCCAGAGGATATCTGTTTTCTTTGTACTGAGATCAAATGTGGCAAGAAAAGGAAGATCCCCTTTGGGTGAACTGCCCGTTTGATTATTCATCAGCAATTTGGTTCCATTGTCCACGAGTTTTATCACTTCCCTTCCCCATTGATTCTTTTCGGTGACAGGGTTGCCCGGATTTGAATACGCATCGGTGGTATTTCTTTCCATCAATTTATCCATCTCGCCGGTGGAAGGGTTGTAACGGTTGGTTTGTGTTTGCTGTTTACCTGTCAGGCCTTCATATATTAATGCCAGTGTTGCATTTCCCCAACTGGTTCCCCGGTAGCGCATTTTTGTTTTGAAAAGTTGTTTGGCTTCGGTATTAAAAGGTGCGGCGAGGCAATAAATGGCATCATGGTAATCCATATTCTTTTTAATTAAGCCACTGTCCAGCGCCATGCACCAGGTTATCGTGGCGGGTTCATCATCTCTCCAGTCAAATGCACGTGGCACCAATTGTACATTATCATTCCCACTCGGTGCTGTTTCGGCAGACGGCAAATCGGCCAGTTGCTTTACGGCCTTCCCGTTTATATCGGTAATGAATACATTGGCAGGGAATCCGCCGGCAGGGACAGTATAAGAAAAAGGTTTTTTTAATGTCCGTATCAATATATATTTTTTATCCGGCGAAAGGGTGATACTGCTGTATATGGCCGGGCTGCTGATCTTTGTTTCAACCCCGTTCGTATTCTTTACCAGTTGTGTCGTGGCATAGAATTCAAAAAGCTGAGCATCATAGGGATTTTTAATCAGGTCCTGGAAAGTAGGACGGGGAGAGGCTTTGCCATAATTCTCCTGCGTGGTGGGCCCTTTTGGCATGGCCGGTTTTTCCGGCGCGGCCGTTACAGGTTTGATAGCCGTATTATATAATATTGTTGAATTATCATACCATGTATATGTTCCCATGATCGTGTTCAGCGGCGACTTATTAATTTTCATCGCTTTTTGCGTAGTCACGTCGATCACGTAGAGATCAACACGGTTGCTGGTTGTTTGGGTAAAAGCGATCTTTTTATCATCGGGACTCCAGGAAACGGCCCCGGCATATAAAGGAGTGGGAAGACCAGTTATCTTAATATCTTTTCCCGCTGCAATTTGACGGAGTGTAAGATTATTGATAAAGTTCTGCCGGCTGGGAGCAAAATTTGCCGGGTTGATCCGCAGCCCCGCGATCCGGAGTTCGGGTCTTGCGAGTTCTTCAACGGAAGGATAACTATTGGCTTCGGTAAACAGCATCCATTCACCTTTATGATCCACGCTTACCCCCGGGGTGGGTTTGGCCAGCAACATATCGGCAATATCTTTTGGCGGGAGTTTGTAACCGGGATCATCCTGGGCGGATAGATGAAAGGATATACCTAAAAATAAAAGAGCAAAAAATAGCCGCGCAATTTTGGTTGTCATGTGAGGAATTTAGTCCTTCAAGTTAAGAAACTACAAGCTTTTTTCAAATAATGAGTACGGCGATGGACAATGGACGATCGACCATGGACCATTGTCCATCGACTCTTTGAACAGGAAAGTGTAATTTTATACACTAAAACCTTATTATGAAGAGTATCCCGCGGAAATCCTTAGCCCTTCTTGTAATCCTGATTTTTGGTTTCATTACACCGGGAACAGTTTATAATACTATTCCTGCCGATGTGGAGATCACATTGCCCACGGGTTTTAAGGCAGAAACTGTTGTGCAGTCGTTGGGAAGCAACCGCCATCTCGTGGTCAACAGCAACGGGGATATCTATGTAAAACTCGAGCGCCTGAAAAATGGGAATGGGATAATTCAACTCCGCAGGATAAACGGGAACTATGAGGTGATGAACAGCTTTGGCAATTATACCGGCACGGGCATCGCTATCAAAAATGGTTATCTCTATGCTTCTTCCAACAGTGAAGTATTCCGTTATAAATTCAATGCCGCTAACGAGATCGCCGACCCTAAAAACCCTGAAAAGATCATCACCGGTTTATTGAATGGAGGAATGCATAATTCCAAATCC
>JANMKG010000044.1:0-5387 GCA_031371915.1 Chitinophagaceae bacterium
CCTGGAAGAAACACCTGATATTATCATAGGTATACCACTCGAGAAAACAGCGATCAAGAATACGACCTATCTTAGTTCGGTGATGGGTAAAGTGGTGAACCAGCTCGTGAATGGCGAATCCATCCAAAGCATCGGTATCTCGGATGTTAAATACCTGGAAAAAAGACACTTGCGGCCGACCCTTGATAATAATTCAATCGAAGGCCAGATCATTTTTATCGATAGTTTCGAAAATGTGATCGTTAATATCACCCGCGACCAGTTTGAAGAACAGCGGAAAGGAAGAAGTTTCCGGATCGTTTTCAAAAGAGATGAAATGATCGACCGGATCAGCGAGAGCTATGCCGACGTGGCCGAAGGCGAAAAACTGGCCCTGTTCAACAGCGCCAATTACCTCGAGATCGCCATTAATAAGGGAAATGCAGCGGGTCTTTTTGGTTTGCGTGGTTTCTCCGAGAAACTCCGGCAGGGACAACTTTCCTATCAAACCATAAAAGTGTACTTTGAATAAGCGGGAGACCGCTCTTCCTCTTTTAAGATTTTCTACTGGAAAACAGGCTATTAGCCCCTGCTGAAGGTGAACTGAATATCCCTATTTTTGCTTTCCTTCAACCCCCCTGAAGCAGGGTTTCAAAGAAGTAAAAACCAATTCTTACATTATGAACTTTAAAAAGGTCAATAATCTTACTGGCTGGGCAGTTTTCTTCATTGCCTTCCTTACTTATTTTCTTACCCGTGAGGCAAGAGGCAGTCTCTGGGATTGTGGTGAATTTGTGGCCAGTGCCGATAAAATGCAATTACCTCACCCCCCCGGTGCACCCCTGTTCGTTTTACTGGGTCGTTTCTTTATCATCCTGTTTGGCGATAACGGGCACACAGCAGCCAACGCGGTCAATTTCATGAGTGCACTGGCGAGTGCCGCCACGATACTCTTCCTTTTCTGGACGGTTACCCATTTTGCCCGTAAGATGTTTGTAACAGTTGGTGAAGACCTTACCCGTCAACAAACTTTCTCTGTCCTGGCTGCCGGTGTTGTCGGCGGTCTTGCTTATACCTTTAGTGATTCTTTCTGGTTCAGTGCAGTGGAAGGTGAAGTTTACGCGCTGTCCTCTTTCTTTACAGCCCTTGTATTCTGGTGTATGCTGAAATGGGAACATGCCGATGAACATGCCGGTAATGACCCTGCTGCAAGAGCCCGGAGTGACCGTTGGATCATTTTCCTTTTCTTCATGATGGGGCTTTCGATAGGTGTACACTTGTTGAACCTGCTGACGATTCCTGCCGTTGTCATGATCTATTATTATCGTCGTTATCCCGTTTCTACCAAAGGGGCCGTTCTTGCCTTTATTACAGGTTGTGTCATAACCGGCCTGGTGCAACTGGGCGTTATACAATATTCCATGAAAGCGGCCGGGCAGTTTGACGTATTCTTTGTGAACAAGCTAAGCATGCCGTTCTTCTCGGGATTCGCGATCTATTTTATCGCTGTCGCGGCGGTTATTGTGTGGGTACTCCGGCTGAAAGAGAAAAATTTCTCGCAGACAAAATTCATTGTCTGGTTCAATATATTCCTCGTGCTGTTTGCTTTCCCCTTCTTTACGTTAAAAGGTGGCGGGCTTTTCCATTCCTATGTATTCGATTTCCTGTTGTTAATTGCTATCGGGACACTTGCAGGTTATTTCCTGAAAGCCTCAGCGCTTAAAGTATTGAAACTGTCGCTCTGGTGCTATGCGTTCATGATGCTGGGTTATTTCGTATACTTCACGGCCCTGATCCGTTCGAACGCCAATCCAGCGATCGATATGAACAACGTAGACAACCCGATCAACCTTGTCTACTACCTGAGCCGTGAACAATATGGCGAAGCGCCATTGGTGTATGGTCCTCATTTTGCCGCCCAATACAGGGATGCTGATGGTGACAACATGGTGGACATGACAGAAGGGGAAATGAAATATGTAAAAGGCAAGACTAAATATATTCCTATTGGCCGCGAGAAGAAGCCGGTCTATGAGAGCAGTGATATGCAGATATTCCCGCGGGTTTGGGATTCCAGTAATGACCAGTACCATGCGGATTTCTATGCGGAATGGCTAAGCCTGGAACAGGATCCCCAATCAGGGCGTTATGCCGCTCCTACTTATGGCGATAATCTTAACTGGTTCATGACCTACCAGATGAGCCTGATGTACTGGCGCTATTTTATGTGGAATTTTTCCGGCAAACAAAATGATATACAGGGGCTGGGGAATAAACGGGATGGTAACTGGATTAGTGGTCTTTCTTTTATTGATAATAAAAGGCTGGGCGACCAGGACAAACTTCCTGAAAGTATTAAGAAGAATAAAGCACACAACGTGCTTTACATGCTCCCCTTCCTGCTTGGTATCGTGGGATGTGTATTCCAGTTCCTGAAGAACCGGAAAGACTGGGTAGTAAGTTTCCTCCTGTTCTTCTTTACAGGTATTGCCGTTGTGCTGTACCTGAACCAACCGGGTAACCAGCCCCGTGAACGGGACTATGCTTATGTTGGATCCTTTTATGCTTTTGCGATTTGGATCGGGCTTGCGGTGATCGGTTTTATCAAACTGGCCAGGGATAAAGCAGATAAACTTAGTTTCCAGAATACATTGATATACGGCAGCATCCTGACATTTCTTGTTACGCTGATGAGTTGCGCGAATGATGTCTTTGGAGATGCTGTGATGGTCTCTATTTATGTAACAGCTCTTTTTGCTGTACTGACAACTGCGGTTACTTATCTCCTGAGAGCGATCTCTTCCGGCGGGCAAAATGCGGGGATACTTAATCTTGCTACGGCTGTAGTTTGTTTGATCGCTCCTTTGATGATGGCACAGCAGGAATGGGATGATCATGACCGCAGTAAAAAAACAACCGGGCCTGATATGGCGAAGGATTACCTGGAAAGCTGCGCTCCAAATGCCGTACTCTTTACTTTTGGTGACAACGATACTTATCCCCTATGGTATGCCCAGGAAGTGGAAGGAGTCCGGCCCGATATCAGGATCATCAATAACAGTTTGCTCGGTATCGACTGGTATATCAACCAGCTTCGTTATAAAGTGAACAGTGCTGATTCATTGAATGTACTCTGGAGCCCTGAACAAATCGAAGGACATAACCGGGAGTACCTCCGGTACCGTGCACAGGGTGATGCAAATGCTTACTATGATCTCTATGACGTCATGAAAAACGTATTGGGTAAACCCAGCATCGATCCCGAGACAGGCCGCGATGTTGGATATGGCAGTTTCCCTGTTGCTAAATTCAAAGTGCCGGTGAATGTAGACCTCGTAAGAAAAAATGGTACGGTGAATGCGAACGATAGTGTGTTGTCAGAAATACAGTTTGAAATTCCAAAGAGCAAACTGGATGGCGGGCTTATCCGGAGTGATTTCATGATCCTGAATATCATTGCCTCCAGCGGATGGAACCGCCCTATCTATTTCACTTCCCTTTTTGGTGAACTTGGATTTAGCCAATACCTCCGTAAGGATGGTTTAGCTTATCGCCTGGTGCCCATTTTGAGCAAATCACCACAGGCCAACTGGGTAACGGATCAAACCCTTCGCCAGGTGCGTTTAGGCGGTACACAGATCAGGGATAATAATACTGACACCATGTATAATAACATGATGAATAAATATGTGTTTGGAGGTGCCGATAAGAAAAATGTTTATTATGATGAGGAGAACCGTCGTCATATTCTCAACCTGCGTGCATTATATGCCGAAGCTGCCGGTAACCTTGCCGACCAGGGCAGGAAGGATGAGGCAAAAAAACTGGTGGATAAAGTAGAAGCAGGTATCAGCCCGGATAATCTTCCCTATTCCATGACCAGCCGTTATAACGGTCACAACCAGACCGGTCTTATGTACCTGGAAGCCTGTTACAAGGCTGGCAAGACGGAACTGGCAGAAAAAATAAGGCTATCTATCCGGAAGGATCTTGAGCAACAGAAGAAATATTATGATTATATCCGGGAGAACCGACCCGACCTGTACGGTGGCTTTGAACGATCGGAAGCTCCTATCAACGAAGCTATGCTGCTTGTGCTGGATGCCGTGGAGAAGCAATATGCTCCACAGACACAGACCAAATCTACAGAGGGGCCTACCACGATCACGAATACAGCAAAACCTGACAGTTCAGTGAAAAAAGATTCCGGGAAAAATAAATAACCAGCTCTTTTTTATAAAAAACCTCTTCGCCTGCTGGTGGAGAGGTTTTTATTTTGAACATCCTTTACTTTAAGTTGTTGTTAAGATGAACCCGTAGCACCGTATTTGTCGTAAATTTATTACTCGTTAAGGGTTTGTAACCCTTCATAGGTTAAAATCAGGAACAATCACATGAGAGGTTTTCATTTTACAAAATTTGATCCCGCCCAAGACGGGAAAAGCAAGTTTGAACAACTGCTTGACCTCTTTATGCAGTTACTTACCTATACCAGTGGTGATGTGACCGAAGCCATGCAATGGCTCAATGAGCTTGACAAAAAATACGAGCTGACAGGTGATGAATACGGTATGGGTGATTTCATTGATGAGCTGAAAGAAAAAGGATATATCACCAGTGATAACCAGCAAGGGCAGATAAAGATCACTCCCAAAACTGAGCAGGGTATCCGGAAAAGAAGCCTGGAGGAGATCTTTGGGAAATTAAAAAAGACCCGGCAGGGCGATCACCACAGTTTCAAACCAGGACAGGGGGATGAATTGAATCCCGAAACAAGACAGTACCAGTTTGGCGATATGCTCGAACAGATCGATTTCACCGAATCTATCCGGAATGCACAGATCAACCATGGAGTGGAAAGTTTCCGGATGCAGGAAGACGACCTGAGTATCCGCGAAACAGACTTCAAAGCACAGACCTCTACGGTACTGATGATCGATATTTCCCACTCCATGATCTTATACGGGGAGGACAGGATCACACCGGCGAAGAAAGTAGCCATGGCCCTGAGTGAACTGATCCAGACAAAATATCCCAAGGACACTCTTGATATCGTGGTTTTTGGCAATGATGCCTGGCCGATCGAAGTAAAGGACCTCCCTTATTTACAGGTGGGCCCTTATCATACCAATACCGTTGCAGGGCTGGAACTGGCGATGGATATCCTGCGAAGAAGAAAGAACCCGAACAAACAAATCTTCATGATCACCGACGGAAAACCTACCTGTTTAAAGATCGGGAAAAGGTATTACAAGAATAGTTTCGGGCTGGACCGGAAAGTGATCAACCGTTGTATCAACCTGGCGGCCCAATGCAAGAAATTAAAGATACCGATCACGACCTTTATGATCGCCACAGATCCTTACCTGCAGCGGTTTGTACAGGAATTCACGGAAACGAACAATGGA
>JANMKG010000055.1:0-37767 GCA_031371915.1 Chitinophagaceae bacterium
GCATTGTTTTTAGCAAGAGAATGGATGCGATAGGTCATGATGACCAGCATGATGAGAATTGCACTGAATAATATAAGTAGTAGGGCAGCCATTAAATTTTCTGCAGCAGATGAACACCGATGAACCCCGACCAGGAGAAAAGGTGAAGATATCTGTGTTTATTTGTGTTCAACTGTGGCTAAATTGATTTAAACGTAGTAAAGCCAGTCCAAAGTAAAAAATAGTTTTCTATTTTTAGGGAATAAGGAGCACAAAGGACCTGTAGATTAATAGTTCATTGAAATAATGGATAGTGGAAGCAGAATATGAATTTTGTGTAAGGAAAGTGGGGTGAACTTTACGAAGGCATAGACTGGAAGGTCTACTCTGTGTATTAGTCCCCACTCGCCATCCACGGTTGCCAAGGCCCATTTAGAATAGTAAGTCCTTGAAGACTAATTAAAGGTCTTAGGCTAGGCAACTTTTTTGTAAGTCCTAAAAACAAATTTATGAAACTTCAGCACATCATCGGAGCCGACCTCTCCAAAAAAAGTATTGACCTGGTTTGCCATTTGCAAAACACTCATATTCAAATCGAAAACTCTTCTGCCGGGTTTAAAGATTTACTGCTATGGCTCAGACAACACAACATCAATGCTTCGGAAATGATGATCGTGATGGAACACACAGGGCTTTACAGTTATTGTTTTGAAAAGCTTTTACATCAGCATCAAATTGCCTTTTGTAAAGTCAATGCGCTGGCTATTAAACGATCCATCGGCCTTACACGCGGCAAAACAGACAAGCTGGATGCTGCAAGGATTGCCGCTTATGGCTATGAAAAAAAAGCCAAGCTTGCTGTTGATGTACCTCCCAGTGACGGCCTCAAACGCCTGCAAATGCTGCATTCTACCCGCGACAGGTTAGTGCGGCATAGAGCTGCCCTGGTCTGTGCTGTCAAAGAATACCAGCACATCGGGATCTGTGTAAAAGACGTTCTGCTGCAATCACAACTGCAGCTGATTAAAAACTTCGATAAGCAAATCCACAAATTAATGGCACAGATCGAAACTCTAATTGATCAGCAACAGCCTGTAAAACAAAATTTTCATTTGTTACAAAGCATTAAAGGGGTCGGAAAAGTACTGGCACTGGCCACTATTATTAAAACCCACAACTTTACCCGGTTTGCAACTGCCAGGAAGTTTGCTTGTTTTTGCGGGACAGCGCCTTTCGAACACAGCTCGGGGACCAGCATCAAACGAAAATCCAGGGTAAGTCATCTTGCTGATAAACAGATGAAATGCCTGCTTGATCTGTCTGCTAAATCTGCTATCCAATATGACAAAGAACTACGTGAATATTATTTAAAAAGAACTGAAAATGGTAAGTCAAAAATGAGTACCATCAACGTTGTTCGAAACAAAATTTTATACCGCATGTTTGCTGTTATTAAACGCCAAACACCATTTTTTGATAACTATTTACAATCCGCCTGAAACTTTATTTTTGGTGGATTGTTGATCTTAGAATACACTAAGAACCACGAAAGACACGACGTTAAATACAAATGAAATTCTTTGTGTTCTTTGTGCCCACTTTGTGTCCTTTGTGCTCCAAAAAAATTTGCGTGTGATTATTCAAGAACCGGTCTGAGCCATTTTTCGGCTTCCTCCAAACTCATACTCTTTCGTTGGGCGTAATCTTTTAACTGGTCCCCTCCAATTTTCCCCAAACCAAAATAATGACCCAGTTATCCAGCAGGTCCTTCGTGTTACCCTGGAACTCTACGAATACAAACAGTGCAGAAAGAAATCAAAGATTTTACCCCGTAACTGATCTTCTTTAACGAAGCAATGAAATGCGCTCCAGTTCTGCTTTTAACTGTTCCGGGGATTGAAAATGAATGCTACTTATACCAAGCGCTTCAGCCGCTTTTATATTCCGCAGGTTATCATCTATAAATAAAACATTACCCGGTTCCAGCACATAACGGTCGAGTAAGAGCTGGTAAAATTCCGGTGCCGGCTTTCTCATTTTTTCGTCACCACTTACGACGATCCCGTCAAACCACTGCAGGAAATCATAGCGCTGAAGGGCAATGGGGAATAATTCACCGCTCCAGTTTGTCAGGGCATAAAGTTTTAATGTGGTATTTTTTTTCAATTCCCGGAAGATCTCTACTGTAGCATGAATAGGCCCTTTCAGCATTTCCGGCCAGCGGTCATAATAATCCCGGATGGCTTTCTCCCATTCCGGGAAAGCGTTTACTTTTTCTTCGACTGCTTTGGCAATCGGGTAGCCGGCGTCCTGTTGTTCGTTCCAGTCCAGCGTGCAAATATTTTCGATAAAATAATCACTTGTTGCGGGTAGATCAAAATAGTGTTCATCAAAAACGTAACGGGGATTCCAGTCGATCAAAACGCCACCCAGGTCAAAAATAATCGTATCGATACCAGCCATTATTTATAACGTAGTTTAAGATAGATCATCGTCAGGGACATGGCCAGTACGATCGCATTCGTTAAAATAATAACCCAGTTATCCAGCAGGGCCCCGTAAGCGATCCACATTATTTCATTGATAGCTGCAATGATAAACATCAGCAGGGAGATATCTTTTGCCGACTTGTCTTTCCATGTTTTCACCACCTGTGGTAAAAAGGTCAGCGACGTTATGGCACCGGCTGCATAACCCAGTATATCGACTCCACTCATTTATTTATATTTTCCAATTGATTTAACCTCCTCAGGAGTAGCTGGCAGCAAGCTGATGGCTGTTCCGCCACCGGGAGCCAGTTTTAACCGAAGCATCGTTTTACTGTCCACCAGGTATTTATCTATTTTATAGGCTTCCGGGTTATTTTTCCAGTCGGCATCGTCAGCATCATGGTAGATCGTAGCAATATATTTTTTATCGGCTGACAGGAAAGACAAGGAAGTTGTAAAGCTCCTGCTGTTCTCATCTGTAATTGCACCTAAAAACCAATTCTCCCTGCCTTTAGCTTTCCGGGCAATGATCACATAATCACCTGGCTCGGCATCCAGTATCTTACTGTCATCCCAGTCCACCGCTACATCTTTGATGAACTGGAAAGCATCCATCTTAGCTTCGTAATTCTCCGGCAGGTCGGCAGCCATTTGCAGGGGGCTGAACATGGTAACATATAAGGCCAGTTGTTTGCAAAGCGTGGTATGTATCTGCTCTTTTTTATTAGGATCGAATTGGTTCAGTTTTATCCTGAAGAGCCCTGGGGTGTAATCCATTGGACCGCCCATCAGTCTTGTAAAAGCCAGTATCGTCTCGTGTTCCGGTTTATTTCCTTCACTCCATGCATTAAATTCATTTCCCCTTGCTGCTTCGCAAGCCAGGAAATTGGGATAGGTTCTTTGCAGTCCTGTTGGCCTTACGGGTTCATGCGCATCCAGCATTATTTTATACGAAGCCGTCTTCTGCATCACCCGTTCATAGTGTTTCACCATCCATTGACCATCGTGGTGCTCGCCCCGGGGAATAATTCGTCCCACATAACCAGTCTTTACCGTTTCATACCCGAATTTTTTCATGAACCTGTAAGCCGTATCCATCCATCTTTCATAATTGGTCACGGAGGCGGAAGTTTCATGATGCATAATGATCTTCACTCCTTTTGATGCTGCGTAGCGCTGTAATTCTTTTACATCAAAGTCGGGATAGGGTGTCACAAAATCAAACACATCTTCCTTCCATTGACCAAACCAGTCTTCCCAGCCCACATTCCACCCTTCCACCAATACTCCATCCAATCCATTCTTCGAAGCAAAGTCAATGTATTTTTTTACATTGGCGGTGGTGGCTCCGTGGTGACCGTGCGGTACAAGGACAGACCCACCCTGTGTTCCGCTATAATCCCAGCTGGATTTGCCAATATGCATCTCCCACCAAACGCCCACCATTTTTTGCGGTTTGATCCAGGAGGTATTGGTTATTTTGGAAGGTTCATTCAAGTTGAGTATCATCTTTGAAGCCAGGATATCCGTTGCCTTATCACTCACAATAATCGTTCTCCACGGAGTTACGGCAGGTGTTTGTAAATAGGCTTTGTTACCAACCGCGTCAGGAACAAGATGAGCATTCAGGATAAAATTGCTCTTGTCGATCACCAGGTCCATGGCCGGGTAATTGACCAATGCCGCTTCATGGATATTAATATATAATCCATCTGCCGATTTCATCATCAGCGGGGTTTGCACGGCATTCTTGTCAAAGAAAGTCTTGGCAGAAATTTCCTGGCTCATCTTGCTGCTGCTGGCATCCACCCCGCTGAGCTGGGTGGTGTTGTACATGAATTCATTGGTATCATAATCCCCGGGGATCCAGAATGTTTTATGATCACCGGTCATTCCAAATTGCGTCAGTTCATCGGCTACAATAAAATGCGTAAGCTTTGATTGTCGAGGAAAGGAATAACGGAATCCCACTCCATCATTGAATACACGGATGATCAATTCTACAAGTATGCTATCCTTGCCTCTTAATTTCAGGACCAGTTGGTTATAATTATTCCGGATATTCTTTACTTCGCCCCAAACCGGTTGCCAGGTTTCATCCTTACTGGTTTTTTCGGTCCCGGTAATTTCAAAATAATCCAGCCGGACAGCTGGTTGTTTGAATACAAACCCCAGTTGCGAAGTGGTGATCACATTTTTCTTTTTATAATCTACTTCGTAAGCGAGTTTATAACCGCCCGTGCTGCCATCCGTAGAAACGATACGGAATACAATATTTCCATCTGGTGATAGAACCGCGTCAATAAGGTTAGCATGGCAGAACTGGGAAATAAAAAGAGATACAACCAGTAAAAGCTTTTTAAGCATGATCGTTATTTTGAGCTAAAGTTATTGTTTTTGTGTAAAAAGTACACATTCTGGCCTATCTCTTTTCAAAGAGCCACCAGTGGCGTTTGCGGGGTTTTACCTTATAATTGGTACTGATATAGCTCCTGATATGCGTCATGGCCTCGTCGACGCTGTCCGTTACGAGCACAAGATTCATATCCTCTTTGGAAATAGTTCCCTGTTGTGCCATCCATTCGATATTCTCCAGTAATGGCTGGTAATATTCTTTACCAAAAAGCACAATGGGAAACTGGGTGATGCTTTTGGTTTGAACCAGGGTAAGGGTTTCGAACAATTCATCCATCGTACCAAAACCGCCCGGCATGATGATGAACGCATAGGAATATTTCACGAGCAATACTTTACGGACAAAGAAATGCTCAAAGGTCACTGACTTTTGGGTGTAAGGATTCTCCTTCTGTTCAAACGGGAGTTGAATATTACAACCCACTGAATACCCCTCACTTTCGAATGCACCGCGGTTAGCAGCTTCCATAATACCGGGACCCCCGCCTGTCATCGTGGTAAAACCCAGTTCAGCGATGCGTTTTCCAAATTCCCTTGCTTTGATATAATACGGATGATCCTCTTTGAATCTTGCTGATCCAAATACCGTGATACAGGGGCCAACAAAATGAAGGTGCCGGAACCCCTTGAGAAACTGCATGAAAACCCGCCAGGCAAAGGACAGTTCGTATCCCCTGCTTTTAGGCCCTTCGAGATAAACCGGTTCTTTGGGAGGAATGATACGGCTGCTTTCTGATTTTGGGGATGCTTCCATAGTAATGTAAATTGCCTTCCAATTTAAACAATAATACCCCCAACCCCCTAAAGGGGAGTAAGAAATTATACAATTTTGACAAAAATCTTAAAGCTTCTGTTTATGCGGATCATTTCCTACAATGTAAATGGCATTCGTGCTGCTATTAAAAAAGGGTTTATCGATTGGTTAAAGACCAACCCGGCAGATGTGATCTGCGTACAGGAAACAAAAGCCGTGAAAGGCGATGTGGACCACAAGGTCTTTAATGATATGGGCTACCACGATTACTGGTTCAGTGCTCAAAAAAAGGGATATAGCGGTGTAGCAGTATTCACAAAAATAAAACCGGACAATGTGGTCTATGGAAGTGGTCATAAAGTAAGCGATGATGAAGGAAGGATCCTCCAGCTGGATTTTAAGGATGTCCGGCTGATCAATGCCTATTTCCCTTCCGGCACCAGCGGTGAGGAAAGACAAACCTTTAAATATGCATGGCTCGATGAGTTCAGGGGTTATTTAAATACATTGAAGAAGAAATATCCTAAGCTTATCCTTTGCGGCGATTATAATATTGCCCACAAAGAGATTGATATTCATGATCCGAAAGGAAATAAGAAATCCTCCGGGTTCCTGCCGGAAGAAAGAGAATGGCTGACGCGGTTCCTGGACAGTGAATGGATCGACACGTTCCGCGAATTTCATCCCGAGCCTCACCGCTATAGCTGGTGGAGCCAGCGCTTCCCGACGGTGCGTGCACAAAACAAAGGCTGGCGGATCGACTACATCACCGTAACAGCTCCCCTGAAAAAACAGCTAAAGGATGCAGAAATATACCCGGATGTAAAACACAGCGATCATTGCCCGATCTACCTTGATATTAAACTCTGAGCAATGATTATCTATAATGTGACCGTTAAAGCAGAACATAGCATTGCCCCTCAATGGCTGGAATGGTTAAAAGAAGAGCATATCCCCGCTATTATTGCTACCGGTTGCTTTTCCCATGCCCAAATTCTTCATTTACTGGAGGCGGATGATGACGAAGGAATCACTTACGCAGTGCAGTATCATACAACAGATAAAACACTTTATGACCGATATATTGAAAAATTCGCGGATGAGATGAGGAAGAAGGCAATTGACAAATGGGGAGGTCGATTCATCGCATTCCGATCATTAATGCGGGTTGTGCATTGAGTGTGCAAAAGATTTATTTTTATTTTGCAGGTGCCAAAACAATTGTATATTCCTATCAAACCCGCTACTGGCAAGGATTTGGCAATACAGCCGTGAAACGCAATACTGGCAAGGGTTTCCGGGTACCCAAAAACATTCATTTTTGATTTTTTCCTTCCTGTTTTGCTTAAAAACCTTGTCCCATGCGGCTTCGGGCTGATTGTTAAAAACAGGAAAACTGGATAAAAATATTTTGCCGGAAGGAAAAAGCTTATAAATTTGTTCCCGTTACTAAAACATTAAAAAAATCAAATCATGAACAAAGCTGAATTAATCGCAAAAGTTGCCGATGATGCCGGCGTTACTAAGACACAGGCAAATGCTGCCCTGGATTCTTTCGTAGAAGCAGTTACAAAAACATTGAAAGGTGGCGGTAAAGTTACCCTGGTTGGCTTTGGTACTTTCTCAGTATCTAAAAGAGCTGCCCGTAACGGTCGTAACCCACAAACTGGTGAGGTCATCAAGATCAAAGCCAGGAAAGTTGCCAAATT
Source organism: Chitinophagaceae bacterium (assembly GCA_031371915.1). Taxonomy (GTDB): domain Bacteria; phylum Bacteroidota; class Bacteroidia; order Chitinophagales; family Chitinophagaceae; genus JJ008. The sequence goes on from JANMKG010000055.1 coordinate 7,347, forward strand.
CAAAGCTGGTAAAGAACTTTCCGGCAAATTGTAATTGCACCATGACTGCATTTGAAAAGCTCCATCTCGCCTGAGGCGAGACGGAGTTTTTTTTACGGTATATTTGCCCCCTAAATCATCATTTAAAATAAATATTATGGGAAGAGGAGATAAGAAAACAGCAAAAGGCAAACGTTTCAAAGGTTCTTTTGGCAAAAGCCGGCCTGTTACAAAAAGTCCTGCCAAGAAAGCTGCCGCGAAGAAAGCTGTAGCAGCGAAGAAGGCGAGTAAATAAGTGAATTAAGTATATAGAGTATATAAGTAAATAGTAAGGATTGTATACTTAGATGCTTTATATACTTATATACTAACTACCACATTAAGGAGCAAGCCTCTCCAGTTTCCAGCCACCACTGGCATCCATTGTATACTGCAGCCTGTCATGCAGCCTGCTGGGTCTGCCCTGCCAGAACTCCATGATCACCGGTTTTACTACAAAGCCACCCCAGTTGGCAGGTCGTTTCAGTTTTTCTTTTTTGAATTGTTTTTTTAGTTCTTTATAGTGCTTATCAAGCCATTCGCGGCTTTCGATCACCTGGCTTTGCGGGGAAGCGATCGCTCCCAACTGGCTGCCGGCCGGTCTCGAATAAAAATAATCGTCGCTTGCCTGCTCATTTATTCGTTGCACTAACCCGGTGATACGAACCTGCCGTTCCAGTTCTTTCCAGAAAAAAACAAGACAGGCTTTTGGATTCTCGGCCAGTTGTTGTCCTTTGAAACTATAATAATTCGTAAAGAAGACAAACCCTTCCTGGCTAAATCCTTTTAATAAAACGATCCTGGCCGAGGGCACCCCATCAGGAGAGGCCGTAGCCAGGGTCATCGCGTTCGGTTCCACGATCTTAGATGCAACGGCCTGTTTCCACCATTTTTCAAATTGTTGCACAGGATCTTCTGTCACTTTTTTCTCCGATAATTTTTTTTGGGAATAATTCTTCCTGATGCCTGCGATACTGTCTGCCATAGTAGGGGGGTTGATCGACGAAGTTAAAGAAAAAGCCCCTCAGGGGTCGATTTGACCGGGCGGGAGTGGGGGCACGCAGGGTGCGCCGGGATCGCAGAGATAACTTATTTATTTTTAAACTCCGCGCACTCAGCGACCTCGGCGTGAAAATTCAAATTGATCCATCACGATCGGCAATAACCGGCCGGTCAGTGCTGGGATTGTTTCCGGGCCAGGTCATCTCTTTCTTCAGCGATCACATTCAGCATACTTTCCAGTTCGCCAACTCTTTTAAGCTGTCCCTCGAGCTTTTTATTGGCTTCCGCCATTGCCTGCATATCGTTGTTGAGTTCTTCGAGATAAGCCACTCTTTTCTGAAGCTGCTGTCGCTGGAAATTCGCTTCTTTCAACTTGTCCTCTGTTTCGGTCAGCTCTTCCAGCAATTGTTTATTCTCGGTGTTCATGGCGGTATACTTTCGCCGCTGTTCTTCAAAGTCCTGTGCTACCCGGTAGTGAGTCTCTTTTAACTCTTCATACTCCATATGCAGCCGTTTGGACGAATTAACCTGTCCTTCGAGTTTCTGGATCTTGTCCTGCAATACATTGAACTCGTTATAGGCACTGTCCAGCCGTGAGGTCATTTCGCTTGTAACCTGTTCTTTCTGGCGAACATTGCTGATCTCTCTCTCTTTTTGAGAAAGCATTGACTTGAGATCGTCTATTTGGTTGGTCAGTTCTTCATTATACTTGATGATCTCCTTTTGCTTTTCTTCAGTCTCCTTAACGATATCGATCTGGCCCAACAACACATTGATCTTCTCGTTATGTTCCAGCAAACTGCTTTGTGCCTGGCGGAGCTGGTCGATATAATCCCGCTTTTCAGGAACAGGAGCGGTGGTACGCAATGATTCTATCTCGGATTGCAGTTTTTTATTCTGTTTCCTCATCTCTTCTGCCTCGATCGCATAGATATGGCTGTTTTCTTCGGCCCCAGCAAATTGTTTTTTCAGCTCTGCCAGTTCTTTCTCTCGTACTTCCATATCATTAAAATACCGGAGTTTCCAATCTTCCAGTTCTTTGCTTGTTTTGCCTGTAGTCTCCGGTGAGGTGGCTTTGAAAGAGCGGCGGCTGACGATAAAGAAATGAATAGTGATACCCAGGGTGATCGCTACCGCAATAAGTAAAAGGATCTCGACAAGGGTGAGTGAAAGGGTGACCATAATAAAACGTCAGGTTCGTAAACTATTAAAAAATGCGCAAAACATTAGTAATAGTTTTTCACAGGGTGGTGGCAGAAAGGATGCAAGATAGCCGTTGTGAGGAGATGGCAAATAGGAAATGTACGATGGATCAGCCTTTAACAAGTGTACCGACTTTTTCACCGGTAACAACCCTCCTGAGGTTACTTTCCTTATTCATATCAAAAACAATGATGGGAAGGTTGTTCTCCATGCAAAGCGTGAAAGCGGTCATGTCCATCACTTTCAGGTTTTGGGAAATGCAATCCTGGAAAGTGATCACATTGTATTTCGTGGCCGTAGGGTCTTTTTCCGGGTCAGCTGTATAAATGCCATCCACTCTCGTCCCTTTTAATATCACATCGGCATTGATCTCGATGGCACGGAGTGAGCCGGCTGTATCGGTAGTGAAATAAGGATTACCCGTGCCTGCCCCAAATATGACCACCCGTCCTTTTTCCAGGTGACGGATAGCCCGGCGCCGTATATAGGGTTCCGCGATCTGCTCCATCTTAATAGCGCTTTGCAAGCGGGTGTAGATCCCCACTTTTTCCAGGCCGGCCTGCAGGGCCATTCCATTGATCACCGTGGCAAGCATACCCATATAGTCTCCATGCGCCCTTTCAATACCTGTATCCGCTTCATTCATGCCCCGGTAGATATTACCGCCCCCGATCACGACAGCCACCTGGACACCCAATTCCGTGATGGATTTGATATCCTGTGCGTACTGGTTGATCACATCGGTATCAAAACCAAAACTTTTATCACCCATTAATGCTTCGCCGGAAAGTTTGAGGAGGATGCGTTTGTACTTAGGTAACATCGGAGCTTAATTTTCGGGGCGAAGATAAGGGGAAGTTTATGGTTTGTGGTTTATGGTTTATGGTTTTTTATCACTCCGCTGTTCCTACTGTTCCTCCTGGGAGACGAATGGCTTAAGAGCCCGGATACTATACATCATGGGCATCTTTCCTTCCATACCTTTTATATACCAGTTCCCATCTTCACCTTTCACTGTATTGCTGAAACAGGGATAGGGTGAATGCATGAATTCATTGAAGAACTCTATTCGCAGACCTGTTTTAATAAGTGCGTTCAGCACTTCACTGATACTGTGGTTCCAGCTGTATTCTTTGCCTTTTATATCCGCCTGACGGTCCGTATAGGTCCCGTAATTCTCCGTGACGATCAGTTCCCGGTTCTCATAATAATATTTAATATGTGTAAACTCATCGTCGAACATCCAGACAACGGGATGAAATTCCGCCATATAAAATATCCCCCCGGGTTTTAAATAATAGTAAATGATCTCTGCCCATTTCTCAAGGTCGGGTAACCAGCCTACAACACCATAGGAGGTGAAAACAATATCAAAGGCCCCCTCTAAATCTCCCCTCAAGGGGGAGACTTTCGAAGACTCTATAAGCTGTGGGTGCAGGTCATACACATTACAACAAACAAAGCGGGCATCCAGACTCAATTCATCCGCCAGTTGCCTGGCTTCTCTTATCGCTTCATCTGAGAGATCAACCCCGGTCACTTCAGCACCCCTCCTTGCCCAGTCAAGGCTATCCATTCCAAAATGACATTGCAGGTGGAGCATCTTTTTTCCCTTTACATCTCCGAGTTCCTTTAATTCAACAGGCGTTAAGACGCTATCGCCATCTTTAAACCCGGAAAGATTATAGAAAGAAGAATCCTTATGGACTGTTGTCCGCTGGTTCCATAATTCTTTATTGGCTTCGAAATATTCACTATAATTATCCATAACAAATTACTCTTAAAAGCGGTAACCCAGATTGACAGCAAACCCCCGGAAACCTGCCCAGGCGCCTTTACTCCGGATGGTACCGCCATTCGAATTAATATCGTATTCAATTTTAAATAAAGGAATATCCGCATTGTCCAGCGTGGTCCGCAGGTCTGACTGCTCCGCAGGAGTAAGGGAAGCGACAAAATTGAGGCTTCCAGATGAACTTCCGAAATGCCCGCCCACGATCCACCAATCCACTATAAATTTCTTTGAAAGACTGAACTGGCTGCCCAGCAATAGACCACCGCTGAAAGAACTGATATTTCCTTTAAAGAATGCAGTTTTTGTGGTAAATAAAGAAGCATAACTAACCGGCGCTTCCATTTTATAATTGGCGTACCGGGCATAGGGGGCTATATAAAATCCTTTGAGCGCTTTCTTTCCAAAATAATACCTGAACTCAGGGGTCAATGCAAAGTTGCCCACTTTAATATTTCCGATCTGGATGTCCGGGTCATTTACCGCGTCCGCTACCAGGTGTTGGAAGGGAAGTGAACTGAAAGGCTGGAAGCGTATGCCTACTCCCAGGGAAGTTTTACTTCCTGTAGCCCTTTCATATTGAAGTGATATATTTTTGGCGAACACAGATCCGACGTTGATCTTAATGATATCCGATGGCTCCGGGTTTACTTTTTGCGCAATAACCGCACCCTGCAGGAATATCCCTGCAAGTACAAGAGATATATGTTTCATAGTTTGAAAGTTTGAATTGCCAAAAATAAACGTCGCCATGGCCTAAAATTATTGTACAGCCTGGTTATTGCCATACGTAGAATAAAAAAAGATCCCGTCCGGGATAAACCAGGACGGGAGACAAAATATATTTATACGTTTACGATTATCCTAAAGCTACTCTTTTGAATTCTGTGACTTTCACATCACCGGATTCTTTCAGGAAATCAGCCACTGTTTTACCCGCATCCTTTACAAAAGACTGGGCAGTCAATGTTTGCTCTTTAAAGAAAGCGCCCATTTTCCCTTCAGCGATCTTGGCCAGCATTTCATCGGGCTTGCCAGCCATCTTAGGATCCTGCTTCATCAGTTCCATGATGATATCTTTTTCCCTGGCGATCACGCTTTCCGGTACGGAAGCCGCGTCAACAGCCACCGGGTTCAGCGCAGCGATCTGCATCGCCACATCCTTACCTGCTTCAGCGGCATCTTTATTCAAACCCACCAGCACCCCTATCCGGTAAGCCCCGTGGATATAAGAAGCCACGTACTCAGCGTCCACTCTTTCAAACTTTGTTACCCCGATCTTTTCGCCGATCGAAGCAAGTTTATCATTCACCAGTTCCGTTACCGTAGCATGCGGAGCTTTGGCATTCATTAGTTCATCAAGACTCTTTACATTATACGCGATGGCGGCGTCTGCAATGGACTGGGCAAAAGACACAAAATCCGCATTCTTCGATACGAAATCTGTTTCGCAGCTAACGCAAACAACAATCCCTGTTTTATGATCATCGGTAGTTTGAGCGATCACCACGCCTTCTTTTGCTTCACGGTCACTTCTTTTTGCGGCCACTTTCTGACCTTGTTTGCGCAACCAGTCGATCGCTGCTTCAAAGTCACCGTTTGTTTCTGTCAACGCTTTCCGGCAATCCAACATACCGGCACCAGTAGCCTGGCGAAGTTTGTTGATGTCCTGTGCACTTATAGTTACTGTACTCATGATAATTAATAATTAAGAATTAGGAATTAATAATTCACTCCCACAATCAGCTGGTTCTGTCCATGGTTAAGCACCGAAATACAACCTGTTCTAAAACCATAAACCACAAACCATAAACTAAAAACTGTTTAACGTCTTCCACCACCAGGACCCCTGCTTCCACCACCGGGACCACCAGTTGTACGACGTCTTTGTCCACCACCTGCACCGGGACCACCTGCCGCACCACGGCCACGACCAGGGCCACGACCACGACCACCTTCCGCCTGAGCTTCAGCTTCCATACGCGCTGCTCTCTTTTCTTTTTCATCATCCGTCGTATCGTCTACCTCGTCATCCTTGGCAGCCTGGCGATCGGCCAGACCTTCCGCGATGGCTGCTGTCAGGTAATTGGCAATGATAGCTATCGATTTTGTTGCATCATCATTCGCAGGGATAGCAAAATCAACTTTGTTGGGATCACAGTTGGTATCTACCACACCAAATGTCTGGATGCCCAAACGTTTTGCTTCGGCCAAAGCGATATGCTCGTGCCCGATATCAACGATGAATAAAGCAGCGGGTACACGGCCAAGTTGCGCGATACCACCCAGTACCTTTTCCATCTTCTCTTTATCACGGCTTAGGGTAAGTCTCTCTTTTTTAGTCACGCTGTCGAAGGAACCATCTCCCAGCATTTTCTCGATGCTCTGCATCTTCTTCACGCTTTTACGAACGGTGTTGAAGTTGGTGAGCATACCACCCAGCCACCTTTCGGTAACAAAAGGCATGTTCACTCTCCGGGCACATTCGTTCACGATATCTTTCGCCTGCTTCTTGGTTCCTACGAAAAGGATCTTCTTCCCGCTGCGGGCGATCTGTTTCATTACGGCCGCTGTTTCCTGCAGGCACTCTACTGTCTTGTTGAGGTCAATGATGTGGATACCTTTCTTTTCAGCAAAGATGTAAGGCAACATCTTGGGATTCCACTTCTTTTTCAGGTGACCGAAATGAACACCGGCTTCCAGAAGTTGCTGTTGTAAGGATGTATTATTTTCCATTTTCTTGTTTTTGAGGCCTCCCCAAACCCCTCCGAAGGAGGGGCTTTCGAAGACTCTATTATTTTGAAAAATCTTTTTAGTATGAGCGACCTAAACCCCTTTAGGGGCAGGGGTTTAACGTTTAGAGAACTGGTAGCTTCTTCTTGCTTTCTTGTGACCAAATTTCTTACGCTCTACAGAACGGGGATCCCTTTTCAGTAACCCGGCTGCTTTTAACGCAGGACGAAATTCAGGATTGATTTCCAGTAATACCCGGGCAATACCCAGCATAGCTGCTTCTGCCTGGCCTTTTACGCCACCACCTGTTGCATTGATCTTTACATCAAATTTGTTGAAAACATCAACGGTCTTCAACGGGCGTTCCACCTGGTTCTGTAAATACACCAGGGGGAAATAAACTTTGTAGTCTTTTTCGTTCACCGTGATAGTGCCTTCACCCTTGGTGAGGAACACTCTTGTCACAGCTGCTTTGCGACGACCAATTCCGTTTTTTTGCTTTTCCATTTTTATTTTAGTTAGGCTTATTAATATTAATTGTCAACCCGAGCAAAGCGAGGGTTAAAATTTTAATTCTTTAGGTTGTTGTGCCGTATGCGGGTGGTTAGCGCCAACATATACATACAATTTCTTGTACATCTTGCGGCCCAGGCGGTTCTTTGGTAACATCCCTTTCACCGCTCTTTCAACGACCACTTCGGGTCTGCGGTTGATCAGTTTCCTGGCCACTTCTTCTTTACGACCGCCAGGGTAACCGGTAAAATGGTCATAGACTTTCTGGTCCAGTTTGTTTCCAGTTAATACAACTTTTTCGCAGTTGATCACGATGATATAATCACCGGTGTCAACGTGGGGGGTGTAGTATGCTTTGTTCTTACCGCGAAGTATCGCAGCGATCTTAGCACACATACGACCAACGGTTTGATTAGTACCGTCCACAACATACCAGTTGCGTTTTACGGTAGCCTCGTTCGCATGTTTGGTAGTGAAATGTAATTTGCTCATTTTGAGAAAAGCTTTTAGCTGTTAGCTATTGGCGTTTAGCCGGGTCGCTTTCAGCAGTTAAATAATATACAGCCAGGGCTATCCCCCTTTCTGTTCCCCTAATAGCTAACAGCTTATAACTAATAGCTTCTTTGGGGGTCGCAAAGATAGGTTTGAGAGGATTTCCAACCTAAGAATTGGGAGGTTAATTTTTACCGCACCTTTGTAAAAGACTGATTTACAATAAAATTTTTGCACGAAATTTTAAGCGGACTGTTTTAGACCGGTCTATTCCACCACTCATTTACCTGGAAGGGCTTGCCTAAAGTCACCGCTTCCCCGATCTTTGGTGTAAGCACTTTTACATTGAGTTCTTTCGCTTTTGCCAGTACTCTTTTAACCGGCTCATTCCAGGAGTGCATTCCCAGCCGGAATTTTCCCCAATGAACAGGCATCAGGACTTTCGCCTGCAAGTCTACCGCGGCCTGTACAGTTTCTTCCGGCATCATGTGGATCAGGGGCCACATGGTATTGTACTGACCCGATTCGAGGATGGCAATATCAAAGGGTCCGTATTTCGCCCCGATCTCTTTAAAATGTATATCATACCCGGAATCACCACCGAGGTATAAATTATGTTTGGGTGTTTTTAAAATAAAGGAGGACCAGAAGGTCTGGCCTCTTTTTAATCCCCTGCCAGAGAAATGTCTTGCAGGAGCTGCCGTCAATTGCATATCATTATCCAGTTCTTCTGATTGCCCCCAGTCCATTTCTGTAATGATATTCACATCGAAGCCCCAGTGCTTTAAATGTGAACCCACACCGAGGGAACAAAATACCGCCCTGACATTCTTTTTTAATTTCCGCACCGTTTTGAAATCAAGATGATCATAATGATCATGGGTTAGAATAAGGTAATCAATGACGGGCATATCTTCTGCCTTGTACACATTACTTCCCGGGAAAGCTTTTACCATAAAAGATACCGGCGCCGCGTTACCACTGAATACAGGATCGATAAGAAAATTCTTTTTCGCGATACGAAGCAGGTACGAGGAATGACCAAACCAGACAAGTATAGGTTCGGTTGAATCCAGTTTGCCAAGATCAGTAATAACGGCAGGTAATTTAAAAGAAGGCGCGGTCTCCGGGTGTTTCTTAAAAAATTCCCGCATCATCTTCCAATATGAAATGCCTTCCGGTTTCATAGGTGTGGGAGAAATGTTCTGGAAAGCTCCGTTCTTATAATTAGGGGACTTTCTTATTCGTTCGAGCTGTTTACCGGATGGCAGTTTACCCCCTATCTTCAATGACATGTGATGCGATTTTAATTATAGGCTGCAAATTAGCGAAACCTTTGCCAGCCATAGCTTTGAATTCGGTGAGTAGCCAATACCCGGGGGTGAACGAACCGGCTAAGACCTTACCCGCTTCACCACAATACGGTTATTGGTAAAATGGGTGATCAGTACAGGGACCGTCTCGCCCTCTTTCACGGTGTCTTCGAAATCGCTGAGTGGAAGTTTGGCACTGATCTTATCATTGAATAAATTCAAATAGACGGCATGGGGTGAGACTTTAGAAATAATGGCGGGTATTTCTATTTTATGATTGAAGTGCTGCAACGCCATTCTATACTCCGGGATAAAATTATGAGAAAAAAGCTCCGCCACGATCCCTTTCGGTTTTTCAAGGTTCAATAACCTGAAGCTGATCGCTTCATTGGCTGCCGTTTCAACCGGTGGTTTTTCCCAGGGTGAAAGCTGCAGGGGAAAAAGAATATAGTTGTCCCATTCCTTGACAAAATATTTATCGCCCACAATTTTTAAATAACCGGAGAAGCGGTTCTCTATCGCCGCTTTCTGGATCAACAGGTCGATCGCGGTATTATGGGTGAATTTTACATTCCAGGCTGTCATTTTATCTCCCCGGTCGGAAAGTTTAAGCTGAAAACTTACGCCGTCACCCAGCCTGAACTGGTGCGGTTTTTTTCCTGTGCCTTCCGCACCTGTTTTACAATTCACCGACTTCTGCTTGTTGTTATGCAAATACTCGATAGTCGCGAATTCCTTTTCGTAATTGATAAATGAAATATTGCCTTTGAATACTTGTTTGTCCATGAAGTACTGCAAATTTATAGGGAAGTAAAATAATGTGAGTTTAAATAGTATACAACCTGTGTAATATGTAGCTCATTAGTAACTCCTATCCTTTTACCACAGATTACACAGATTCAGTCACAGATAACACAGTGGAATCTGTGGTTAGCCCTTTGTTTTCCAGTTGCCTTCCGTTTAAATAAAAAATCACCCCTATATTTATTGTACAATTTTCCTGTATGGCAACACAACCGCTTGGACGTTCTGTTTTTGGTGATCCACAAAATGCCGGTAACCTGATGACGATCGAAGAAGCCCATGCTTTATTAAATGAATGGGTCCCGAATGAGCGGCTTCGTTTGCACATGAAACAGGTGGCCGCCAATATGAAGGGCTGGGCGCTGGAAAAAGAAAATGCAGACGATACAACTGCCCTGAAATGGGAACTGGCGGGACTTCTCCACGATGCCGACTGGGAAAAATATCCCGATGATCATTGCCGGGTCATTATTGAAGAACTGGAAAGAAGAAATATAGATCCTGAACTCATCCACTGTATTGCGTCCCATGGCCCGGGCTATTTTGGCGTGGAACCGGTTACTACCATGGATAAGATGATCTATGCCCTGGATGAATTATCGGGTTTTATTCATGCCGCTGCCCTCATCCGCCCCACTGGTTACGAAGGACTGGAGGTTAAAAGTGTCCTGAAAAGGCTAAAGACCCCCTCTTTTGCAGCCCAGGTGAACCGGAGCGATATAACCGATGCCTTATCAAGAATTAATACCCCCCTCGAAGAACTTATCCAGTTCATCATCGACCACCAGAAACAGGTATCGTAGATTTCCTACATAAAAAAACATTTGGCATTTTTTTAAACCTGCCCATTTAAACCCGGTCACATGCCGGTTAGCTGAACCCTGCGTAAGAGCATTTAGTCACCAAAAATGAAAATTATGAGAAAGCTTTACGCTTTGCTTGCTGGTATCCTATTAACACTTGCCGCGCCAGCCCGCACCCTTAGTCCCGACATCGCCAACTTCACCTATGTTGTGGATCACAATAATGTTGTTTTCACCAATACTTCTGTCCTGGGAAATGAACCCGGAACCAGGAAAGCTTTCTGGAGTTTTGGTGATGGCAGCGGAACTATTACCCCGCCATTACAGGGAACGGATCACCATTACCAGTTACCCGGAACCTATACAGTATGCCTTAAAATATACCGCTACCGTTCGACTCTCCATGATTCTGTTTTGTCGGCACAGGTCTGTAAAACATTTACGATCGAAACCATTTGTGGGGCCGATTTTGAAAGATTGACCTCAACCGCCAATAATCCCCTGCTGGTCACGTTCAAGGCAATTCCTTCAAATAATGGCAACAAGAAGCCTGCAAGAATCTGTTGGACCTTTGGGGATGGTCGCGATACCTGTATTCAATACAGTAATACTTATCCCGGCAACTATGCTGTTACTCATCGTTATGCAGCACCCGGCTCCTACGAAGTGTGTGTGAAGATTTTGTACCAGGGTGGTTGTGAAGCCAGGAAGTGTAAAGAAGTTCGTATTGAAAGACCCGATACCTGCCACGCTGATTTTGAAAAGTTGCCTCCTGTTGTCAATAATCCTCTACTGGTTTATTTTAAAGCATTACCGCAGCATAATAATAACCGCAAGCCGGCAAGAGTATGCTGGACATTCGGTGATGGTCGTGACACCTGCATCAATTACACCGAAAATTATACGGGGTTGTACGCTGTGAGTCATCGTTATAATCATCCTGGTCAATATGAAGTTTGTGTCAGGATACTCTACTATGGCGGTTGCGAAGCCTATAAATGTGGAGTGGTCCAGGTGGGTGAACCTGACAGGTGTTCGGCTGATTTTGAGAAGCTACTCACTCCAAATAATCCTTTACTGGTTTATTTTAAAGCATTACCACAACATAATAATAACCGCAAACCAGCCAGGGTCTGCTGGACTTTTGGTGATGGTCGTGACACCTGTATCAATTACCCGGAAAATTACACCGGTCAATATGCCGTGAGTCATCACTATAATCACCCAGGCCAATATGAAGTATGTGTAAGGATACTTTATTATGGCGGATGTGAAGCCCATAAATGCGAAGTGGTACAGGTGGGTGAACCCGACAGGTGTGGTGCTGATTTTGAGAAGATACTCACTCCAAATAATCCTTTACTGGTTTATTTTAAAGCATTACCACAACACAATAATAACCGTAAACCGGCGAGAGTATGCTGGACCTTTGGTGATGGTCGTGATACCTGCATCAACTATCCCGAGAATTATACCGGGCTCTATGCCGTTAGTCATCGTTATAGCCATCCCGGCCAATACGAAGTATGTGTAAGGATACTTTACTATGGAGGATGTGAAGCTCATAAATGCGGGGTTGTACAGGTGGGTGAACCTGACAGGTGTTCTGCTGACTTTGAAAAGTTACTCACCCCAAACAATCCGCTGCTCGTTTACTTTAAGGCATTACCCCAGCATAATAATAACCGTAAACCGGCGAGGGTGTGCTGGACATTTGGTGATGGTCGTGATACCTGCATCAATTACCCGGAAAATTACACCGGTCAATATGCTGTGAGTCATCACTATAATCACCCAGGCCAATATGAAGTATGTGTAAGGATACTTTATTATGGCGGTTGCGAGGCACATAAATGTGCACCAGTGCAGGTAGGTGAACCGGATCATTGTGCCGCCGATTTTGAAAAGATACAGGGGTCTGTCAACAATCCTCTCCAGGCCTATTTCAGGGCACTGCCACAACATGATAATAACCGGAAGCCGGCGAAGATCTGCTGGACCTTCGGGGATAACAGGGATACCTGTATCAATTACCCGGAAAACTATACCGGCCAGTATGTGGTTAGTCATCGTTATGACCACCCCGGGCAATATGAAGTGTGTGTGAATATTCTTTACTATGGTGGTTGCGAAGCAAGAAAATGCAAAACGATCGTAATACCACCGCCGGTGAATTGTGGGGTTCATTTATTTGAAACGGTACCTTCCATTACCAGCCTGGTCCGCGGATTCATTGCATTACCTAATTCGACCCCGCCTGCAAGAGTCGTACGTGTCTGCTGGTATTTTGGGGATGGAGAAGATACCTGTATCATGCCTGATGCGCAGCAAACACCTCCCTTCTTCCTTATCCGACATACCTATCCTGCGCCGGGTGTATACAGGGCCTGTGTAAAGATCCTTTACGAAGGAGGTTGCCTGGCCGAAGATTGCAGGGAAGTAGTAATACGACCTTTGTCCGAGATATGTGGTGGCTATATGAGAGACTCCATGATCGCGGCAAGAACCTTTAAGTTCAAAGGATTCAGCATCCACAACCCGAATGATGAAGCGATCAGTTATCAATGGACCTTTGGAGATGGCAGCACAGCTACCGGCCAGGAAGTAACGCATACTTTCAGTATTGGTGGTAATTACGAGGTCTGCCTCCGGATCAGGACAAGACTGGGTTGCGAAACAACGATATGTAATACGATACGCGTGCCGGGGAACAATGAGCCTGCTCTGCACCTTTCGCCCAACCCGGTAGAAAATATATTACATGCCGACTTCCTTTCAACGCATACCGAACAGGTGAATATTAAAATATTGAATAGTACGGGTACGGTGTTAAGAATTTATACCAGGAGTGTAACTGTGGGGCCTAACACCTGGAATTTTGACGTGGCTAGTTTAGTACCGGGTGTTTATTCTTTTGTCGTCCAGTCACCTAACCAGTTAGCGAGTGCCCTTTTTATAAAGCAGTAACTGTCTCTTTCTTACGTCAGGGGCTAACATAGGCCGTTCCGAAAGGGGCGGCTTTTTTATTACAGAAGCCTTATATAAACAGAACAAAAGCACCCTATACTGGTCACATAAATCCCTTTACGAAATGTGTACTTATTACATAAACTGCTTATCTTCCCATTAAATACCTTCTTCATTTAACGATCGCTTATGTCTTCTGCTTTTACGGGCGTCAAGCCCAAACTCAGTCTTGTACAGATCATCAATATGAGCGTTGGATTCTTTGGGATCCAGTTTGGATGGGACCTTCAAAGGGCCAATATGGGTCGTATCTATGAAAACCTTGGGGCTAATCCAGACCAGGTACCTCTATTGTTTTTAGCGGCGCCGCTAACAGGTTTATTGGTTCAGCCAATGATCGGCTATATGAGTGACAGGACATGGCATCCTAAATGGGGAAGAAGAAGACCTTACTTTATGATCGGCGCCATTCTAAGTTCCATTGCATTGATTTTTATGCCGCATAGTAGCGAGCTATGGATGGCAGCTGGCTTACTTTGGATATTAGATGTTTTTGGAAATGTTGCCATGGAACCTTTCCGGGCATTTGTAACGGATAAACTTCCCGATTCACAGGTCAACCGGGGTTTTATCATGCAAAGCCTGATGATCGGTCTTGGTGGCAGTATCGCCTCAGCCCTCCCATGGTTAATGAAAAATGTTTTTCACCTGACTAATACAGCAGCGCAGGGAGGTATCCCGGAAAATGTAAAATTTTCCTTTTATATCGGCGCCTTCTTCTTTATCGCTTCGGTGCTATACACCGTCTTCACGACCAAAGAATATCCGCCCTCCGATCTCAGTTTCAGGGATAAGGTAAAGGAATCAAATAAAGGTTTTGGGGCTGGTTTCAAAGAAGTGCTTGCCGCACTAAGAAACATGCCCAAAAGAATGAGGATCGTTTCATTGGTACAATTTTTTACATGGCCGGGACTTTTCCTGATGTGGTTTTATTATACAACCGCAGTCGCGGTAAATGTTTTTCATGGAACCAATGCAAATGACCCTGTATATGCGGAAGGGGCAGATTTTGGCAGTCTTACGTTATCGTTCTACAGTGTTGTTACTTTTTTGTTTGCGTTGGTACTGCCTGTTATCGCAGACAAACTCGGCAGGAAACTGACGCATAGCCTTTGTCTTATTTGCGGTGCCATTGGTCTCATCAGTGTGAACTGGATCCACGATAAGAATCTGCTCTTTGCTTCGATGGTCGGTGTAGGTATAGCCTGGGCCAGTATTCTTTCCATGCCATATGCTATGCTCAGCGGCAGCCTGCCAAAGGATAAAGTAGGTGTTTACATGGGTATTTTTAATTTCTTTATTGTACTTCCCGAGATCATTGCATCGCTGGGATTTGGATGGCTGATGAAAAATGTGCTGGGGAATGACCGGATGGCCGCTTTGAAAATTGGCGGCGGACTCATGATCCTTGCCGCTTTGATCTGTTTCTTTTTTATAAAAGATAAGAAAACCATTGATGAAACAGCGACGACAAAACTTGAAATTGAAGAGCAACGACCAATATAGTTTTTTATGAAAAAGATCTTTTTAACCTGGCAATTAGTACTGTTCTTTTCCTGTTGTTTGTTTGCACAGCAGGGATTAAACGTTTACCCCACCCACTGGTGGGTCGGAATGAAAAATCCAAAACTGCAACTGATGATCCATGCCCGAACTGATATCGCGGTGGATAAACTCGTGGTCCAGTCTTCCAGTAAGGATGTAAAAGTGACCCGGGTAACAAGGGCCGATAACAGGCATTATATTTTTGTCGATCTTGACATAGCAGTTAACGCGAAACCACAGACCGTTAAATTCTCTTTTGGCGGCATCATCCACAATGAATGGCAGTCATTCGACTACCAGTTAAATGCGAGAAGCAAAGAAAACGGCAAGACCAGGATCAAAGGCATCACCTCGGAAGATCTTATTTACCTTATAATGCCCGACAGGTTCAGCAATGGTGATCCTACCAATGACAGGATAGCCGGGATGAGAGACCAGTCCCTGAACCGGGATACCATCTTTGAACGCCACGGTGGCGACCTGAAAGGGATAGAAAATCATCTTGATTATTTGCAGGATCTCGGTGTGACAGCGTTATGGCTGAACCCCGTCATTGAAAACGATATGCCCAACCGCACGGAACATGGTTATGCTTTTACCGATCATTATAAAGTTGATCCGCGGATCGGCGGGGAAAAAGCTTATCACGAACTGGCTGATGACCTGCATCACCGGGGTATGAAGATCATCCAGGATGCCGTGTATAATCACGTAGGGATCGAACATTTTTTATTCCGCGATATGCCGGATAGTTCCTGGTTCCATAAATGGCCTTCTTATACGAATACAACTTATAAGGACCAAACACTCATGGATCCTTATGCCTCGGCAATTGACAGGAAAAAGATGTCGGACGGATGGTTTGTCCGTTCCATGCCCGATGTGAACCAGGGAAATCCTTTTTTCGCGACCTTCCTGATCCAGCATGCTATCTGGAGCACGGAAGAATACGGTCTCGATGGCTGGCGTATCGACACCTATGCCTATAATGATCTTGCTTTCATGAACCGCTGTAATAAAGCGTTACTGGATGAATATCCCCAATTGCACCTGTTTGGCGAAACATGGGTACATGGTGTGCTCAACCAGGCTTATTTCACACAAAACAACCTGGACATTCCTTATAAAAGCAACCTGCCAGCTGTTACTGATTTTCAAACCAATCTTTACGGCATTATACCAGCGCTTAACCAGCCGTTTGGCTGGACCGAAGGTGTCAATAAATTATACAGCACACTCGCTAATGATTTTGTGTATAAGGACCCGATGAAACTGGTCATCTTCCTGGACAATCATGATATGTCCCGTTTTTATTCGCAGGTGAATGAAGACCTTCAAAAATATAAAATGGGTATCGACTGGCTGCTTACCTGCCGCGGTATACCCCAACTTTATTATGGTACGGAAATACTCATGGCAGGTGTTACCAACCCGGACGGATGGGTGAGACTGGATTTTAAAGGAGGCTGGGCCGGTGATAAAGAAAATAAATTCACGGCTGCAGGCAGGACAGCAAAAGAAAATGAAGCCTTTGATCATGTGAAGGGCTTAGCTAATTTCCGGAGAACTTCTACTGCAATCAAATCAGGGAGGATGATGCAGTATGTACCTGAAGATGGGCTCTATGTCTATTTCCGTTATGACAGCAAACAAACAGTCATGATCGTAATGAACACCGGCGATAAATCCGCCAGGCTTAAAGCAAGTAACTATTCCGAAAGAACAAGCGGGTTTACAAAGATCAGGGATGTGATCACCGGGAAAACATCTCCGCTGGATGGGTATGAAATAAAACCGAAAGAAAGTATAGTGGTTGAGTTGCTGAAATAATAGGTACAACACAGAGTTACAGAGCGACAGAGGGTCACAGAGAAACTTCAGTTTAATCTCTGTGTAACTCCGTTACTCTGTATCTCTGTGTTGTACCTAATTTTTTAAAAAGAAGAGCTGCCTTGTAAGAAGGCAGCTCTTTGTATTTACTCGAGGTTCTGTATTAGTTGATCGTTACAGTTTGTGTATGTTCATTCAATGTGATCGTGTAAGTACCACTTGCAACGGGCGTTTTAAAGTTGTTTCCACCATCCCACTTTATCGCTCTCGGTGTTCCCGTAGCCTGGCTTTGACCGCTGTTATCTTCGTAATCAAAAGCACCCCAATCATTGCCCGCCAGGAATTTGATCTCTTTGTTGGCGATCAGGGAAAGTGTGATGGTCCATATACCATTGCTGGTATAGGTCATCTGTGGTGAAGCCCCGGGATTCCATGCCGGCACACCATTCATGCCATCTCCTACTACTCTCATTTCAATGGCAGGGCTTTTTTCCCATTTCACCTGTTGGCCGTTGGTGCCATCCCAGATAAATCTTGTACGGGGTGCGGAATTAGCCGCGAGGTTACCACCATTGCCGTCATTATCGAGCTTACCGCCGCCTGCATCACCCCACCAGCGGTCTTCTTTCACGCCAAAGGTCCAGGGTGATCCGGCTGATCCATCATGCAATTTTCCTTCATCGCTACCGGAGGAATTCACTACGATAAGGAATTTATCACGACCTGCGTAAGCGCCAAAGAGCGGTGCTGTTGGATTCCATCCCTGCATACTTCCTACAAAGCCTACCTGCTTCTGCTGGATAAAGGCAAGGTTATTCGCCACATCAAGCGTAAGGCGGTAAATACCTGCCGACGGGATCTGGAAATTGCCGCCTACATTATAGCCGGTATTGAACCCGCCGATCCCGATACTGCCTCCATTGTTACCATAAGCCGAGCCCCAGTCGCCTTTTGCTTTGACGAATTTAAATTCATCCCCGGCATTCAGTTTGACGTAGGTATAAAAAACTTTACCAAAGCGATCCGGTTTCTTATCGGTAATGATCTCCCAGGGATTATTGATATCCCAGCCGGTAAAGCTACCGACGATATAAAATTTTATTTGGCGGAGAAGAGACAGGTCATTGATATAACTGGCCTGTTGTTTCCAGGTACCTGAAGTAGCCACAACGGTCCATTTAAGGTTGGCCGGGAGACTAAGATCAGCATATCCATGCAGTGCCAGCGAATCGCTTATTTGTTTGGTGCTGACGGTAAGGAGTGAATCAACTCCATTATTGTCAGAGGCAATCGAAAATAAAGGTGTAACAAAATTATTATTGTCGGAGAACAGGACCCTGTAAGTAACGGCAGGGCCGCCGGTTGCAGGCTTTGATCTGGTCCAGTTAAACTTAATCAGGTCGGTGGTAGATACAGGGTTGATCTCCATTGCTGTTGTAGTTGGAGCTGGACCCAGCAAAATAAAAGGTGTCGCACCATCTTTCATTCTTGTAATGGAAATATTAAAAACGCTTGTACTTAAAATTGTAACTGAACTATTGGTGGCTTTTACACTCCAGATCAGGTCTGTCTTTGCTCCATCCGCGATCCCTTTTGCTTTTAATGCGTCGTCCAGTTGTTTATGGGTTAAAGCAATGGAAGTAACATTTCCTGTTACATCGAACTGGACCAGCGGGACATTGAGGTCACCACCTGTTTTCAGTGCCATCACCACCTGGTAGGCCGGGGGTGTTGTTAAACCCGGTTTGGCCGCGTTCCACGAAAAATTAACGGGCGCGGAAGGCGTCGCTGCATTTAAGATCAGTGAAGTACTGGATGCCGGGGAGATCAATGTAAAATCAACCAGTCCCTCACCCGTGACGTCATTCCCTAAGAAATTAGTTTTTTTACAGCCTCCGAGCAGTATCGCGGCAAACGAAAGCAGGTATATAATTTTTTTCATAACGTTGTTTTAATAGTTTATCAGGTCTTGTTACTGCATCGTGGTAAATATGACTTCCGTTTCAGAAGAAGATACCGTGATAGTAGCTCCCGAAGGGTCTAATACGGTACCGTTGAATTTATATTTGAACTTGAACAATTTGTGTCCCGCTCCAGGTGTAAAATTGGAAGAAGGAATATAGCTCGCTGCCCAGATGGTGGACGCTGTGCTTCTCGTCGTAATTGTCAATGGTGAACCAACCTGGGCGCCTGTTTCATCAAACATGGTAACAGTGGCAGAGACCGGTGTCATCCGCTGTTCATTGGTAGTAATGCCATAGGTCTTGTCAAAATTGACAGTGACCACATCATCAGCACCCACTTTAGCAGGAAAGATCCTTAGCATAGTTGGTACAAATACCAATGGATCAAAGAAAAACGGGCCCTGGTCGGGTGTTTGCGCGGAACCATCCCTCTTCTTTAGGAGGAACCTGAAATTGAGCAGTGCGGCGGGAGGAAGACCCCACATTACTGTAGCGGTAAAAGTAAATTTCCATTTATTGGTTCCGGCTGCTGTCATTTTCGCTGCATCGGGAGAATTGGTCCAACTCGAGTTGAGCGGACTGTCGCCTGCATTTCCCCATAACCAGATAAAGGCCTCGGTAGCGCCGGCCATTCCTGTCCCGGTTACATCAAACGTAAGTGTTACCTGGTCTTCCGCAGTAAAACTGGAAGGCGAAAATGTCGGGTTCTGCGCTTTGACCGCAAGGCCCGCCATTATAAAAAGAAGGAAGGATAATAATTTCTTCATATACCAATGCTTTTATTGTTTTGCAAATTCATATGTGTAAGTGATCAATAATTTCCCGGTGGAAGCGTCTTTTCTTTCGGCTTTCAATTTCAGGGTATTATAAGGACCCACCGGATAGCCGCCGAGTGTAACTTTTTCGGTAATGAGCCCGCTTGTCAGGGTAATATCTTTAGGATAATCTATATTATCCACTGCCCAACTTCCGCTGGTTAACTTGATAATTTTAGGAGATGTTCCCGGCGTTGTGGTAAAAGTTCCGGGCGCACCACTGTTGAGGTTCAGCGTCAGTACAAAATTTGTATAGGGAAACAGCGAAGTAATATCCAGCTCTTTATAAGGGAATCCTTTCCTCGCAGCATCTTCATCTACCTGTGTTGCCTTGATCAGCTTCCAGGTACCTGACAGCGATTCAACATTATTCTTCGGTGCTCCGAGGTCTTTTTTTGCATCAGGCGAGCAGGCGGCAAAAAGCAATGCTATGGCCAGTACCCAGGTCCCTGTTTTCAAAATTAATTTCATATACAATCGTTTTTTAAATTTTTAGAAACAACCACCTTCAATATTCATTACAAATGCTGTGTTCGCGTCTTTTTCAGCTTTGGGGAACTGCAGTATAAACCCGTTACAATTCCAGACAGAACCACGACGGTCAACACTGGTACCTGTTCTCGCACCGATCCGTTTGATCTCCTGTGCCCGGTTTCCTTCTCCCACCATCTCCAGTTCACGCTCACTCCTGGCAGCAGCGATGACCGCAGCAGCCGTAGCATTGACGGGAAGATTAAAAGTGGTACCACCATAAGCCCTTGTCATGATACTATTGATATCGGTGATCGCAACGGCAAGGTTGGCTCCCCCGGTCTCAGCCCCTGCTTCTGCACGGATCAATCTGATCTCCGTTAAATGAACGAGCGGGAGGTCAAAAAAGTTCTTATTATACTTGGTTAATACATTATAACCAGCTTGTAAGGTATTACTGTACCAGGCTTTTCGCAGGTCAGCGGCACGGGCCGTTCCAACTGCATAATACTGGTCGGTAAAAGTGAACCCCGGGATAGCCAGGTCAGAACGGAAATTACCTCTCAGGTCACCACCCGGGTTGAATTGATTGGGTGATGTCTGGTCTTTGATCACCAGGATACCTTCAGTGCTCAGGCCAAGGGAAAACCGGCTGCTAAAAGCAGCATCCATGGTGAATTTATTGCTGTTGATGACTTCGTTAGCTGACTGGAATGCTTTTGCAAAATCATTTTGCTGGAAATAAACTTTTGCCAGGTATGCTTTTGCTGCCCACTTGGTAGCAGTATAAAATTTTCCTGTAGGAGTTACATCGGGCAATAAGGTTTCGGCACTTTGAAGATCTGCGATCACCTGGTCGTATACCTCTTTTACCGTGGCTCTTTGTTTTGGTTCTAACCCGATCTCTGTCCTGATGGGTACTCCCAGGTGTGAGTTATCAGTAGAATAACCCCAGGGTTGTGCAAACATCCGGACCAGTTCAAAATGTGCTATAGCCCTGAATAGTTTTGCTTCCCCTTCTACCTGGTTCTTTGCTGTAGTGGTAAGATCGAGGTGTTTCAAAATGATATTTGCATCGGCGATGATCCGGTAAGCAATCTTATAATAATCATCGCGGGTACCACCAAAGAAGGAATTCTGGCGCTTGAAAATCTCGGCGTAATCACCTGTAAAACGATCGCCTTTGTATTCATCTCCGAGTAGCTCGTTCAATACCTGGTGACGACCACTGTAAAATGTGTTGCTGCCAAGCAATGTATAAATGCCGTTTGAGAAAGCTACCACATCTGCTTCTGTTTTAAATGCCTGGTCCTCGGTCAGCTGTCCTTCCGGTGGTCTCTCGAGGAATTTTTTACAAGAAGCAATACTTACTGCCAGGGCAGCCAGTATAAGGAGGTTAAAATAAAATCTTTTCATATTGAAAGCAATTAATAATTAACAATTAAAAACCAAGGTTGATACCAAAAATGACTGTCCGCTGTGTAGGCGCGGTCAGGTATGTAACATTCGGGCTGAGGTTCCTGTCCTGCGGGTTCTCAAAATCCCTGGTGATCTCGGGATCTCCGCCAGGATATTTGGTAAAGGTCAGCAGGTTGGTTCCGGTCAGGTAAAAACGCAATGATTTGATCTTCCATTTTGATAGCATTTGGGAAGAAAGCTTATAGGCCAGTGTCAACTCGCGTAAACGCAAGTAGCTTGCATCATGTAAGAACAAGGTAGAGTTAAACTGGTCTTCACCCGGTACACCCGGGAACGTAGTAATATCATAAGTCAGGCGGGGATATTTCGCTATATCACCTGGTTTGGTCCACCTGTCAAAAAAGTCTTCGCGGAAATTCCAGTTCTTTTTAGAAACACCCATGAACTGGTACTTGCCGGAGTTGTCGTAGATCTTACCACCGATAACAAAATTGAAAAGTGTTGACAATTCAAAATTCTTATACTCAAAGGAAGAATTAAAACCTCCCATATAATCCGGCATTACACTGCCTGCATATACCCTGTGGTTCAGGGAAAATGTTTTTGTTTGTTTACCATTTGCATCGAGCCAGATCGGAAGCCCGTCTGCCGGGTCGACTCCATAGAATCGTACGAGGTAATTAACGCCCAGTGGCAATCCTTTTACAACACGTGTATCATTAGTACCACCGCTTACCGCATCAGGACCTAATTCCCAATCCAGTACTTCATTATAGTTCTTTGAAATGTTGCCACCCACCGACCATTTAAGATCTGTTTTATTTATGATCTTATAATTAAGACTGAACTCGATCCCTTCATTTAAAATCTTGCTGTTGGGAAGGTTCCTGTATACATTACCCAGTCCATTGGAAGGGGCAGTTCCAGGCTCCATTAAGATATCAGTGGTTTGCTTATTATAATAAGCGATCTCGCCGGTCACCTTACTCTTGAATAATGCGAATTCAACAGCCGCATCTATATTATGCATGGTTTCCCATTTCAGGTCAGGGTTACCATATCCATCATAATTCAGATAAAGGGTTGGGTTCCCTACATAACCGATCCCGCCTCCCTGGTAATTGCCATAGTACTTACCGGCAGGAATATTCGCGTTCCCTACGATACCATAACTGGCTCTTAATTTCAGGAAGCTGATAAACTTCACCTGTTTGATGAAATCCTCTTCACTTAAGGTCCATGCCCCGGAGATAGCCGGGAAGAATCCATGCTTATTGTTGGTTCCGAATTTAGAGGATCCGTCAACCCGGGCAGTAAGCTGTAAGGCATACCTGTCCTTGTAAGAATAATTGATCCGTCCAAAGAAACTATTGAATGTATATTCTTCGAGTGCTTTCTCGGTTGGTTGCGGAGGAGTGGCAGACCGGCGCTGGTTGATGATCTCATCCCTGCGGGTCCTGTAACCTGAAGTATTCTTCCAGTAAGGCCCTGCTTCAAAATTCCCGATCTCGAATAAATATCCTTTACGCACATATTCCTGGGCTTCTGCCCCGAGGAGGAAATTGAATT
Organism: Chitinophagaceae bacterium; assembly: GCA_031371915.1. Classification (GTDB taxonomy): domain Bacteria; phylum Bacteroidota; class Bacteroidia; order Chitinophagales; family Chitinophagaceae; genus JJ008. The sequence goes on from JANMKG010000055.1 coordinate 30,660, forward strand.
TGTGATAATCCTTAACCGTCTTAAGATAGTTTACCGTGACATTCCCATTCTTATTGGTGCCCCAGTAAGGAAAGCGTTTGGCATAACCTGAATCGGGGTTGGACTGGTTGATCCATTCATTGGATTCATAGATATCGTCAAAGGCTGTTACATATTCCAGTGAGCCACTTGCCCTGACAAATAAATTCTTAACGGGCTGGTATTCGAAAGAGAGCCCGCCAATAAAGCGGTTGTCGATCTCCCTTCTTTTGGTTTCCTGTAACCTTCTTACGGGGTTAGCACCATTCTTAAAATAAGACCCATTAGGATTGTACACTGTAAAGAAAGGTAGTGCACTGCTCATAGCATCCCCGATACCACCATCCCAGGCGGCAGGTACTCTTTTGTTTGTTCCTTTATTATAACCAGAGGTCAAAGATATCTTCAGGTTCTTCGTGAGATTATAATCCATATTCAACCGGGCGCTGATACGCTGGTAACTGTTGTTTTTGATATACCCTTCATTATTGCTATAGGTCAGGTTGGCAAATGTTTTCAGTTTGGCAGTACCCTGTGTCATGCTCAGGTTGTTCTCATTGATGATACCGGTTTGAGTAAGCATATCCCACCAGTCTGTATTATTAGCGGCGGCCGTTGCGAAAGTATATCCTCCCGGAAGCGGGGCTAAGCCGGTATGACCATCATTGATCCATCCTTCCTGGCGTAATTGCAGCCATTGTGCTGTGTTGGCAAACCGCTGTCTTTTAGCATAGGTCGAGATACCAATCCTTGTATTAAAATTGAATTGCGGTTTTCCTGATTTCCCTCTTTTCGTAGTAATAATAATAACACCGTTAGCACCACGGGAACCATAGATACCTGTAGCACCTGCATCTTTTAATATTTCCACCGACTCAATATCAGCAGGGTTCAGCGATGATAATGGGTTTTGATTCATCGCACCCCCGTTGCCTCTCAGGAATTGGTCAGAGACGATAGGTATTCCATCAACCACGTACAAAGGATCGCCGGATGCAGAGATAGAACCGATACCACGGATACGTACAACCGAGCCAGAGCCTGCGAGTCCATTACCCTGGATGATCTGTACACCCGGTGCTTTTCCCTGTAAGGCGGCTTCAAAACTGGGTACGGGAATAGACGTTAATTTATCACCCGATACTTTAGATATAGCACCCGTTACTTCTCTCCGGCGTTGTGTACCATAACCGATCACTACCACTTCATTTAATGAAGTATTGGTAACAACCAATGAAACATCCGCGGCTGTTTTACCAGCAATAGATATTTCCTGCGAGCCATAACCAACAGAGGATATCACTAATGTATTTACGGAAGAAGGAACACTGATACTGTAGGTACCATCCGATTTCGTTTGTACCACTACCCTCGTTCCTTTACCACTGACATTAACACCGGGCACCGGAGAACCATCTTTGGAATCCGTGATCTTCCCGTTGATGACTTTGTTTTGTGCGAAGGAGATCTGTACGACTAAGAGCAGCACAACTACGCTGGCTGTCTTGACAAATTTGTGTAAGAACATAAGCAATCATTAAGTTTTAAGCAATCCTGAACAACTACACAATGTGTATTGAGGACATAATAATAGAACAATTTTATCTCGTAAAAAATTAATTTTTGGCCTATCGTTAACGTTTTGATCCAGGTTAAGTTCAAAGTGGTGGGTTTCCCGGCCTGAAAACGACGGTAAAAAGATAAGTTCCGGCTATTTCAAAGGGTCATCCCGTTGATTACCAATGATTTGCTTATTCTATTCTTTTTCCTGAACTCTGGCTTTAGCTTGTATACCTTGCCCGGGCGATGAGGAACGTTCTCTTCCATTTCATCAATATCGACAAGCCAGTCCTTTACCGATATTTTTTTGCGGAAGTTGCGGCGGTCGAGTTTAACACCCAGGATCGCCTGGTAAAGTTCCTGTAACTGGCGCAGGGAGAATTTTTCCGGGAGCAGGTTGAAGATAACCGGGTTTTCCAGTACCTGTTGTCTTAACCGTTCCAGGCAAGTATCAAGTATCAGCCTGTGATCGAAGGCAAGTTTCTTTATATCTCCGATTGCATGCCAATGCAGTTCGTTATGACTAAGTTTTAGTTTATGATGATTGATATCGATCAGCGAATAATAAGCGATGGTTATGACCCTTCCGGAAGGATGCCTGTCCACCGCGCTAAAAGCATGCACCTGCTCCAGGTATACATCTTCCAGCCCGGTCCTTTCTTTTAAGATCCTGTACGAAGCTTCTTTTAGGTTCTCCTGCGTGCGGATCAGGTCTCCCAGCAAAGAGTAAAGACCGGCGAATTCACTGAGATCCGATTTGATGAGCAGTACTTTCAGCTCTTTCTGGTCGTAGCCAAAGATCACACAGTCAACAGAAATGGCTATATTAAAATAATCGAGGTGACTGATCTTTTCGATCTCAGCCGTTTTAAGTTGTAATCCATTTTCCATATAGGCAGCAATTAGGTGGTGGTATCAGAACACAAGTTTAACTGTATTCGTTTTATTTTTCGACTGGGCTTTTAGCAGGAAAGTACCCGAGGGTAATTTCCCAGTGGTTTGATTAAAAGACAGGGTATGTTTTCCTTTTGCCAACACGCCTGAGAAAACGGTCGAAACTTTTTGTCCCGCTTCGTTCCAGAGATCTACGGTCACTTTTCCATTCTCAGGAGTATATATTTCAATAACGGAGTTATCCTGCACTGGGTTTGGGATAACTTTTATTTCAAGGGCGCTGCCGGGATTATTGATTCCCGAAACAGGAGTTATCACAGCATTGATAAGATTACGGTTAAGATAAACATGATATTCTCCTGGTTGCAATGTAATATTTTGTACGGACCCTGTTGCTGAAAAAATCCCCCCGTTCAGGTAATCATACCAGGTGGCTCCCTGGGGGAAGGTGAAGGAGACAGTTTGCGCGGTTACCCCGAAGTTCCCCAGCACACACATGTCCGAGGAGTCAAGCGCACTCCGGATCGCTATGAATTTAAAAGATCCGCTGACATCCCTGGAAAGAGAAATATTATTCCCGATAAATACATCCTTATACCAGGGATGATACCTTAGTTTGTTCAGGCTGCTGTAAATATCATATACCCTTTTACGCAGGATCACATCTTTATAGTCCCAGCGAATAGGTTTTGCATCCGTTTTTGTATTGCAGTCTCCCCCTTCACCGTTCGTAGATAAATAACAACGGGAAAAATCATAACCCAGCTCTCCGAATTCCCAGATCATTTTGGGACCGGGTATAGTAAGCAGGAAGGCGGCGTTCAGTTCCATTCTTTTGAGTGCAGTGGGCAGGTCCTGTATAGTGTAGGAGCCTGATGAATTTCCATACTTGAAATTCTTGTAGGTTATTCTTTCTTCATCATGACTCTCCATAAATGTTACAAGGTGTGGATTGGTCCAGGTCCTTGCGGTATAAATCCCCCGGTCAAAATTGGAAGTGCCGATATATCCCATGGAAGCTTCCTGGTATTGTGTCCAGACATTGGCCCAGAGCAAAAAGCCATTGTCCGATAATTCTTTCTCCTCCTGGTCAGCGCAGAAATGCTCAAGTATGATATAAGCATCCGGGTAGATCGCCTTGATGGCCGTAGCATAATTATTCAGGATCGCGATACGCGAAGCATCATACGCCGAGAAGCTGGGATCATCTGTAGAAACTTTTTGCGTAAGTCCTTTGGAAAAATCAAAGCGGTACCCGTCTATCTTGTAATCGGTAAGCCAGTGCTGTAAAACCCGGTTAAAGAAATAGGTAGTAGCAGGGCTTGCATGATTAAAATCATCACCAAAACCAAACGCGTGCGGCTGAACCGGGTTATACCAGGGATTATTGGCTGCAGGCCTGTTATTGGCAGCATCCCAGTACAGTCTTGCCAATGGCGAAGGGCCATAAGTATGGTTCAGTACGATATCCATGATCACCGCGATACCGTTCTTATGACAACTGTCTACAAACTCCTTGATGCTGTTCTTGGGACCGTAATATTTATCCGGCGCGAAATATTGATAGCCATTATAACCCCAGCTCAGGTTGCCTTCAAATTCATTAAAGGGCATTACCTCGATAGCATTTACTCCCAGCCGCTTCAGGTAGCTGATGGTATCTTTTAATGTTTTCCAGTCGTGCGCCGCGATAAAATCACGGAGCAGCAACTCGTAGATCACCAGGTTTCTTTTATCAGGTCTCGAAAAACTATTGACAGCCCATGTATAGCCGGGCGCATTGGTCTGAAGAATGCTGACGATACCGGTGGTAAGCCCGGTGGGATAGGGTCGCAGACCCGGGTATGTTGCCGAACTGATGCTTCCATCATTCGCAGGATCCAGTATTTTTTCGGCATAGGGTTCACCTACTTTCAAAGAGCCATCTACCAGGTATTGAAATGCATATTCTGTTCCGGGCGTCAACCCTGGGATACGTAACCACCAGTAATTACCATCCGGTGTTTTATTCATTACATAAGCTGCCTGTTCGGCCCAGTTGCTCCCGGGAAATTCGCCGATCACCGAAACCCTTGTTTTGCCGGGGGCATATAATACCAGTACCGCGGAAGTATTGCCGGTCTCATAATTGATCCCGTCTTTTACACCCGGGGGAAGTGGCGCTATCGTAACAGCAGGGGCTGCAAAAAACTGGAATGTTTCTGTTTTTGTCGTACTGCCATCATTTGCTTCTACCATCACGGTTTGATTTCCCGTTACCGTTATAGTAGGATTGGCAGAAATAGTTGTTACCCCAACTGCTGTTTGAATAACGGTACCGTTCAGGTACAGTTTCATGGTAGAAGCAATATTAGCAATACCGGTAAGGTTGATATTATCTCCTACTTGTTTAGTGATAGGCTCTGGTATACGGGTAAACGTAGGCTGGAACAAGGGTACAGTAAATCGTGTAGCAAGCGTATTATCATAGACAGGAATATACATATCGCTTCCATCCGCATTCGCCTGCTTGATGCTTCCATTCCCGTTCCGGAAAAGAATAACGATTTTTAAAATTGTTTCTCCACCGGGTACTCCATAGTAAGTCCTGATATTAGTGATATCAAATTTCCATTTATTGCTTCCGAGAGAAGTAGCCTGTAGAAGTGGGTTGGGCTGGTTAAAATTCTGGTTGAATTTTACATAACGCCAGTCTGTAGCCGAACTGCTGAGGTTGGTAATAACGCCGGTATGGACATAGACATCGGAAACCGGGGTATAATTGTTCAGCCCCAGGTTGCCTTTCGAAGCATCCATGGTAATAGATATATTGTCGTTGTCTTTGGGAAAAGCCGGTGTCCAGGTAAGCAACTGGGCTTTGCCAGTCAAGGCAAAAGCGGTACAAAGAAAAAGCAAGCAGGTTATTCGTTTCATGACGGACCGTTTAAAACTTCAACAGTTTCCGAAGTTACAGATATGTAATTATAACACATTAATTTTTTGCCCCTGATTTCCGGGTACCCCGCATTAACTTTACAAAACAACCCCTACTTATGTATTCCGCGGAAGAAACCCGGCAGTTGCAGCGACAGACCAAAGAATTGATGAGCAAACTGGCCGCAAACAGCATTAATAAAAAAGATATCAACCACTTACATAGCATTCTGCGTTTTCATGAATACCGTTATTATATATTGAACGATCCCCTCGTCGCCGATTATGAATACGACCAGCTTTTTAAAGCCCTTGAAAAAATAGAGGCTGAAAATCCTGCTTTAAAGACGGCAGACTCTCCTACCCAGCGGGTAGCGAAAGGATTGACCAAGAGTTTCCCGACCGTACAACATCTTGTGCCGATGTTGTCCCTCGACAATTCCTATAACAGCGATGACCTTATCGCTTTCGACAGGAAGGCCAGAGACCTGGCGGGACTGGAGAAAATAGAATACTGTGTAGAACCCAAATTCGACGGCGGCAGTATTTCACTGATCTATGAGAACGACTTGATGGTTCGCGGCGCCACCCGCGGCGATGGAGTGGAAGGTGATGATGTAACCGCGAATATCAAACAGGTCCGTTCTATTCCTTTATCAGCAAAATTTTCCGGCTATGGAATACAACAGGTGGAGATAAGAGGCGAAGTGATGATCAATAAGAATAATTTCAGTAACTATAACAAGCAACTGGTGGAACAGGGATTAACACCCTTAGCCAATCCCCGTAACGCAGCTGCAGGCACCCTTCGTATCAAGGACCCGGTGGAAGCAGGTAAGAGAAATCTTGAAGCATTTGTATACCATGTCAGTTATTATTCGCTGGCCAAAGGAAAAAAGGTACCGGCAGAACTGGCCACCCACTCTGCTTCCCTGGCAATGCTCTGGCAATTGGGTTTCCGTAGTCCGGAAAAAGAGAAGAAAGTTTTTAAAGACATCGATGGAGTAATTAAATATTGTACCGCATTTGAAGCCGGCAGGGATGATCTGCCTTACGAGATCGATGGAATGGTGATCAAAGTAAATGATATCGCCCTGCAGGATAAACTGGGAATGACCTCGCACCATCCCCGCTGGGCCATCGCTTATAAATTCAAAGCGAGACAGGGAACGAGCAAACTACTGAACGTGGAATTCCAGGTAGGAAGAACAGGTGCCGTGACCCCTGTTGCTAAACTGGAACCCGTGGGCGTTGGTGGTGTAACGGTCAGCAGCATTTCCATTCACAACGAAGAATATATCCGCGAGAAAGATCTGCGTATCGGTGATGCCGTGCTGATCGAAAGAGCGGGTGATGTGATCCCGCAGATCGTGAAGTCATTGCCAGACACAAGAACGGGCAAAGAGAAAAAGATCGTTTTCCCGAAAACCTGCCCGGTATGCAACAGCAAATTATTTAAAGAGGAAGAAGAAGCCGTGTGGCGTTGTATCAATATCGAATGTCCTGCACAGGTAGTGGAACGCATCATTCATTTCGTAAGTAAAGACGCGATGGATATCCGAGGATTTGGCGATGCCAACGTCCGCAAATTCTATGAACTTGGTCTCTTAAAAGATATTCCCGGTGTGTATACGCTCAATTTTGATAAGATCAGCGGGATGGAAGGGTTTGGACAGAAGTCAATAGACAATTTACAATTGGCCATCACCAATTCGAAGAAGCA
>JANMKG010000067.1:0-7038 GCA_031371915.1 Chitinophagaceae bacterium
CCCTTCCCGGCCGCCTTGTCATCTGGCTCAGGGTGCCTTCCGCAAATTTTGTTTAATAATTTATTTAAAAGCTGGTTCCACTCCTGCGCGAAAACCACATAATTTTTGATGGCGGAAATTCCAATTTTACTGATACCACCACCCGCATCTAAATATAAAAAGCGACCGGTATTCATTTTACGGGCATGGGCATCAGCGGTGGTGAAGAAGGCGCCCGTCTTGGCCCGAGTATGATGCCCGGTGGCAATATGGAAGGCTATGCGGAATTAAAAAACATACTGGAGAAGATCGCGGCACAAACGGAAGACGGTCCCTGTGTGTGTTTTACCGGTACGGGTTCTGCCGGTCATTATACCAAGATGGTCCATAACGGCATTGAATATGCCATGATGCAACTCATCAGCGAAGTATATGACCTGTTGAAAAAATTAGGCGGCTTGAACAATGCAGCCATCCAGCAGGTTTTTGCTGGCTGGGACAAAACGGAATTACAATCTTTTCTTATTGAGATAACAGCGACCGTGCTCGCTAAAAAAGATGAAGACAGCGGCAACCTTTTAGTAGAAATGATTCTGGACAAGGCACAACAAAAAGGAACCGGAATGTGGACATCGCAAAGCGCGATGGACCTGAATGTTCCCCTTCCTGTTATCGATGCGGCCGTGAGCATGCGCTATCTTTCTGCCATGAAAGAGGAAAGACTAGCTGCGGCTGATCAATATTCATTTCAACAGCACGGTATAGTAGCAGATCAGCAACAACTTCTTGCCCTTTGTAAAAATGCGCTGCACTTTGGATTCCTGCTATCCTATGCACAGGGCTTGCAGTTATTGAATACCGCCTCTGCCACTTACAAGTATGGCGTCAATATATCCGAAATCATCCGTATCTGGAAAGGAGGCTGCATTATCCGTTCTGCTTTATTGAATGACCTTCGCAAGGCTTACCTGCAGGATAGCTCTTTAACTAATATAATCAGGTCGCCGTTGTTCCAGCCCCAGTTAGTGTCCTTAAGAAAAGAAGCGGTATCGCTGGTCAATATGGCCACTGCGGCTGCGATACCGGTCGCAACCCTTTCAGCATCACTTCAATATTTTGATGCTTATTGTGCTGCGCAATTACCGGCGAATCTTATCCAGGCGCAAAGGGATTATTTTGGCGCGCATACCTATGAACGTATTGACAAACCAGGAAGTTTTCATACCGACTGGAATTAAAACGCTAATTATGAATCACCCAAATCCTTCTTCAGCCAATATTGTCATCTTTGGAGGTAAAGGCGACCTTGCCTGGCGAAAACTCATTCCCGCCTTTTACAACCTTTATACCGGGGGCTTTTTACCCAAGAAGTTCTCCATTTATGCGGTGCATTATGAAAAGATGGCGGAAAAAGATTACAGGGCCTATATGCTCGAAGGGATCAACAATTTTTCCCGTAATGGCAAAGCCAGCTCAAAGCAATGGAAGGAATTCTCTTCGCGTCTTTTTTTCTTTGAAGGAGATTTTACGATCACGGATACTTTCCGGCGTTTATCCGGTGTACTGGAACAAAACGATAAGGACTGGGGTGGGCGAGCTGTCCGGCTATTCTATTATTCTGTAGCGCCACGTTTTATTGAACCCATTTCCATGTTGCTGGCCAAGCACCAGCTTGCCGCCGATGTCAATATGGACAGGATCGTTGTCGAGAAACCATTTGGCAACAGCCTGAAGACAGCCAAAGAGCTGAACCAGTTACTGACCGCCCACTTTAGTGAAAAACAAATTTTCCGGATCGATCACTACCTGGGTAAGGAGACCGTACAGAACCTAATGGCCTTCCGTTTTGCCAATATTGTATACGAATCGGTCTGGAACAATAATTATATAGATCATGTACAAATAACGGTAGCCGAACATATTGGCGTAGGAGGCCGGGGAGGTTATTATGAACAGGCGGGTGCTTTGCGGGACATGATCCAGAATCATTTACTCCAATTGCTTTGTATCACGGCGATGGAGCCTCCTGTCTCCATCGAAGCGGAAGATGTGCGGAATAAAAGAGTGGACGTACTGAAGGCGATCCGCCCGCTGAATAAAAAAACAGTCACGAAAGAAGTGATACGGGGGCAATACAAAGAAGGAAAATTGGATGGGAAAAAACAGGTCGCCTACCGCAAAGAAAAAAACGTTGATCCGAAATCCACTACTGAAACATTTGTTGCGCTGCGATTATTTATTGATAACTGGCGTTGGAAAAATGTTCCCTTTTACCTGCGTACCGGGAAAGCCCTGGCCAAAACAGCTTCCGTCATTGTGATACAATTCAAACAGGTACCCCATAATTTATTTGGACCCTCTGTAATGGAAGATACAAGACCGAACCAGCTTATCATTAGCCTCCAGCCCGAAATGGAAACCTCGTTGCTTTTTCATGCAAAGGAACCAGGTGTGGAACTAAAAATCAAAGCAGTAGAAATGGATTTTACTTATAAAGAAAGTTACGAAGTACCGGTACCCGAAGCATATGAAACCCTGTTACTGGAAGTATTGCAGGGCGATGCTACCTTATTTATGCGGGCCGACCAGGTAGAAGAGGCCTGGAAAGTAGTAACCCCGATTATAGAAAACTGGAGCAAACAAACTACCCCGAGGTTTCCCAATTATGCACCTGGAAGCTGGGGTCCCAAAGCCGCGCAGGAGCTGATACACGAGCAACATTGCGAATGGACGTTACTACCGGAAAACGGGATGATAAAGATCAATATGAAAAAAGCGAAAGACTCGTAATGAAAAAAGTTACTGCCATAAGCACCTGGTCAACCCTTGAAACATTAAGCACAGCCGCCGCTCATTTTTTTGTCATGGAATGTGAGCGCTGTATTTGTGAAAAAGGCCAGTTCGTTGTAGCTCTCTCGGGTGGGAGCACACCAAAGAGATTGTATGAATTACTGGCAACAACTGAATACAGCCGGAATATTAACTGGAAAAAGGTTTTTCTTTTCTGGAGCGATGAACGGTTTGTTGCTCATACGGATGCCGAAAGTAATTACAGGATGGTGAAAGAAAATTTACTGGATCATATTCCTATACCGGCGAAAAATATTTTCCCGGTACCTGTCAGCGGTGGGGCTAAAGAATGTGCTTCCCGGTATGAAAGATCACTCAGGAAATTCTTCAAAAAGGAAAAAGTGGCTTTTGACTGGTTGCTGCTCGGCCTCGGTGATGATGGCCATACAGCTTCCCTCTTCCCCGGTACAGATGTTTTGCAGGAAAAAAGAAAATACATCCGCGAAGTATGGGTAGAGCAAAAAAAGAGCTGGCGGATCAGTTTTACTTTACCACTGATCAACAATGCCGCGAACATCATTTATTTAGTATCCGGGAAAGAAAAAGCAAGTGTCATGTCATCCATTGTCAATCGTGAAAAAATAAAACCAGCCCTGCCCGCACAATTGGTTCGTCCCGTGAAGGGAACGCTATTCTGGATGCTGGATGAAGAAGCCGCCGCTAGAATTTAAAATAGACAAACAGTCGCCCGAAATTCTTACTGTCATTCTCGATCCGGTGGTATTGCTTTTTGATATGCGGTTGCTGCAGGAACCTCTCTACCTTTTTTCTTAATTGACCGCTGCCTTTGCCTGGTATGATCTCAACTTCCCTTATTCTTTTTTCAATGGCTTCATCAAAGACCTGCTGCAAGGCATCATCTATAGCATGGCTGTTGTTGTAAATATGGTGGAGGTCAAGTTTAAGTCGGCCCATAGCTTACATATTACGTCGGTATTGCCCGCCTACTTCGTACAAGGCATGCGTGATCTGTCCAAGCGAGCAGCATTTTACGGTTTCCATTAGCTCTTCAAATAAATTGCCGTTATTAATAGCGACTGATTTTAGTCGCTTTAGCATTTCTGCCGACCTGTTCTCATTTCGTTTCCAGAAAGCCCGGAGACTTTCGATCTGTTGTTCCTTTTCTTCCCTTGTACTGCGGATCACCTCGGTGGGCAAGATGGTTGGACTACCCTTTTTATTTAAAAAAGTATTGACACCGATCAGCGGCAATTCACCGGAATGCTTCTGGTGTTCGTAAAACAAACTCTCTTCCTGTATCTTGTTCCGCTGGTACATTCTTTCCATTGCACCCAATACTCCCCCTCTCTCGGTTATCCTGTCAAATTCGGTAAGGACCGCTTCTTCAACAAGGTCAGTCAGTTCCTCGGTAAGGAAAGAACCCTGGATAGGATTTTCATTTTTTGCCGTTCCCAGTTCGCGGTTAATGATCAGTTGTATCGCCATCGCACGACGAACACTTTCTTCGGTGGGTGTCGTGATGGCTTCATCATACGCATTGGTATGAAGGGAATTGCAATTATCATAAATAGCATACAGGGCCTGGAGGGTGGTTCGGATATCGTTGAAGTCAATTTCCTGCGCATGCAGACTCCTGCCCGATGTCTGGATATGATATTTCAACATCTGGCTGCGTTTGTTGGCCTTGTATTTATATTTCATGGCCTTGGCCCAGATCCTTCTCGCCACCCTGCCGATCACGCTATACTCGGGATCCATTCCATTACTGAAGAAAAAGGAAAGATTGGGAGCAAAATCATCAATATTCATTCCGCGGCTCAGGTAATATTCCACATAAGTGAACCCGTTTGATAAAGTGAACGCTAGTTGTGTAATGGGATTGGCTCCCGCTTCCGCGATATGATAACCACTGATGGAGACGGAATAAAAATTCCTGATTTTTTCTTTGATAAAATATTCCTGCACATCACCCATCAGCTTCAATGCAAATTCGGTGGAGAAGATACAAGTGTTCTGCGCCTGGTCTTCTTTCAGGATATCAGCCTGCACGGTACCTCTTACCTGGGATAAGGCTTCGGCTTTAATTTTTTCATACACATCTTTGGGTAAAACATCGGCGCCTGAGAGACCGAGCAGGCGTAATCCCAGGCCATTGTTACCCAGGGGCAAAGCCCCCCTGCCCTTAGAAGCCTCCCCAAACCCCTCCGAAGGAGTGGCTTTAGACTCCGAAAGTTTGGGAAGGTCTTTCGGATGGATGGGTTTGCCATCTACTCCTATATATCTTGGCAACTCATCAATATTATATTTCGCTTCGATGGCCTTGTTTACTTCATCTTTTAGATTATTCGCAAGGATATATTTTTCACATTGCTGATCGATGGCCGCATTCATAAAGAAAGCCAGCAACATGGGCGCAGGTCCATTGATCGTCATGGAGACAGAGGTTTTGGGATCACAGAGATCAAAACCGCTGTACAATTTCTTCGCGTCATCTACGGTCGCAATACTTACCCCGCTGTTCCCGACCTTTCCATAGATATCCGGACGTTGATCGGGATCTTCTCCATATAATGTTACGCTGTCAAAAGCCGTGGACAAACGTTTAGCGGGCTGGTCCACGCTGACATAGTGAAATCTTTTATTCGTCCTCTCAGGACCACCTTCCCCGGCAAACATTCTTGTCGGGTCCTCTCCTTCTCTTTTTAAAGGAAATACACCGGCCGTAAAAGGAAAACTGCCCGGTACATTTTCCTGTGACTGCCATTTTAATAGATCACCCCAATCTTTGTATTTGGGCAATACCACTTTCGGGATACGGCTACCACTCAGGCTTTTAGTGGTCATGGGTTGTTTGATGACCTTATCCCTGACCGTATATTCATAAAAATCTTTCTGGTACTGCGCTATTTTATTGGGCCAGTTAGTGATCAGTTTCTTCGCTACAGGAGTTAATTGTTCGGTATAGAAATCGATTTGTTGTTGGAGGGCCTCCCCAAGCTCCGAAGGAGAAGCCCCCCTGCCTCCGCCAGCTGGCGGAGGGTTCTTAGACTCTGTAGTTCGCATCATTTCTAAAGCGCCCTGGAGCTGATACAGTTTTGTAGCAATAGCAGATTGATCCTTTACCAATTGATCATACCCCCGGTTATTCTCAGAAATTTCAGAAAGATATCTTACTCTGTTGGCAGGAATGACCGCCTGTCCGACTTTGGCGGTTTCGGAAAAATGATATTCCCCGAAATTGGTCTTAGTCTTTGCTTCGATCTTTTTCAGCAATAATTCAAACAAATGATTCACTCCCTCATCATTGAATTTACTCGCCATGGTCCCGATGATGGGAAGGTCTTCATCCTTCGCAGTAAATAACTGGTGGTTTCTTTTGTATTGCTTCTTTACATCCGCAAGGGCATCCAGTGCACCGGCTTTGTCGAATTTATTGATACATACAAGGTCGGCAAAGTCAAGCATGTTGATCTTTTCCAGTTGTGAAGCTGCCCCGTATTCTGGTGTCATCACGTACATGCTTACATCGCAGTAATCAAGGATTGAAGCATCGCTTTGTCCTACCCCTGCTGATTCAAGAATAATAAAATCAAATCCTGCCGCTTTACAAATATCAATGGCTTCCTGTACAGCGCCGCTCAGGGCTGTATTGTCATCTCTTGTTGCCAGGCTTCGCATATAAGCCCGCGGGTGAGAAATGGAATTCATCCGGATCCTGTCACCCAATAAGGCACCTCCCGTTTTTTTCTTAGAAGGATCTACAGAAATAACAGCGATTGTTTTAGTTGTAAAATTGTTCAGGAACCGCCGGACGATCTCATCGGTCACACTGCTTTTACCGGCACCTCCGGTTCCGGTGATTCCAAGTACTGGTATAGTGGTTATTGGTTGCTGGTTGCTGGTTGCTGATAACCCGTTTTCTGCATTGGTAATTTCACGGGCGATCTTCCTTACATCCTTGGCTTCTTCCAGTTTCATCGCCGTTTTATAATCCGCTTTCCCATTGAGCTGGATATCGCATTGTTTTATCACATCTTCGATCATTCCCTCAAGCCCCATTTTTCTTCCATCGTCAGGCGAGTAGATCCGGGTGATACCATATTGATGGAGTTCTTCTATTTCAGCGGGCAGGATAGTTCCACCGCCGCCGCCGAAGATCTTGATATGCCCGCAACCATTTTCTTCCAGCAGGTCTTTCATGTATTTGAAAAATTCCACATGACCTCCCTGGTAACTGGTAATGGCGAT
>JANMKG010000087.1:0-9034 GCA_031371915.1 Chitinophagaceae bacterium
CTCGGCGAATTCCTGTCACCGGTCATCGCGGTTCATGAAGGACACACGGTGACAGCTTCCACCGAATATATGCTGATGGGATTATCAACAGCCTTGGTAGTAGTCATGATCATCTTTGCCTGGTCAAGGTTCAGGAATTACAAGCGCTCGGAAGAAACGGGATTTGGGAAAGTGCTTGAGAATAAATGGTACGTGGATGAGTTGTATGAAAAAATTATCGTGAACCCGCTCAACAAGCTGGGTAAATTTTTGAATACTGTTTTTGAAAAGTCAGTGATCGATGGGCTCGTGAATGGCGTTGGCCGCGTGGTGAACTATGGAAGCCGCCAGTTGCGTTTGTTGCAGAGCGGCCAGGTGGGTAATTATGTGCTGCTGATGGTGATCAGTATGGTATTGATTTTTGCATTACAATTTTTCCTGAGAAAATAATATGATCCCTGTTTTACTGATATTGGTTCCCCTTCTTACCGGCCTGGCCGCTTTCTTTATTAAGAATGACAGGTCGGTTCGTTACTGGGCATTGTTATCATCACTGGTCACCCTGGCTGTTTCTGTGCTGGCGTTAACCCTGCTGAAAGAAGAGAAATACCTGCAATACCAGGCCGAATGGATGCAGACACTCGGCAGTAGTTTCTCGGTAAAACTGGATGGTATGGGTCAACTGCTATGCCTGCTCAATGCAGTGGCATACCCACTGGTTCTGTTGGCTACCTGGAACAGTTCTTACAAGCGGTCCAATAATTTCTTTGCATTGATGTTGCTGGCCCAGGCGGGTATGATGGGTGTGTTTCTAGCGATGGATGCGTTGTTGTTTTATTTTTCCTGGGAGCTCGCCCTGGTACCAATGTATTTTCTCTGCTCGCAATGGGGTGGCGAAAAAAGAATAGCCGTTACCTTCAAATTCTTTATCTATACATTCCTTGGGTCATTGCTGATGCTGATCGGTATCCTTTATATCCAGTCGCATACGACCAACCACTCTTTCGATATTGCTTCCTTTTACCAGGTCAATATTTCTACTAAACAACAGCAGTTTGTATTCTGGCTTTTCTTCGCGGCTTTTGCTATTAAAATGCCCATTTTTCCTTTTCATACCTGGCAACCTGATACATATGAACAGGCTCCAACGGCTACAACGATGATACTGAGCGGCGTCATGGTCAAGATGGGAGTATTTGGCCTGCTCCGATGGTTGTTGCCGGTGGTGCCCATTGCTTCCTATCAATGGGGTGATGTGGTCACATCGATGGCGATCATCGGGATGATCTATGCTTCCCTGATCGCAATACAGCAGGATGACCTCAAACGACTGGTGGCATATTCCTCGATCGCCCATATTGGGTTGATGTGCGCCGCTGTTTTCGCGGAAAACCAGAGCGGCATGCAGGGAGTAATGATACAGATGTTCAACCACGGCATCAATATCATCGGGTTGTGGATCGTAGTAGAACTGATCGAACGCCAGTTCGGGACAAGAAAAATATCCGAACTGGGTGGATTGGCGCAAAAAGCCCCGGCCATGGCCATCTTATTTGTGATCGTTGCCCTGGCCAATATTGCTTTACCGCTGACCAATGCTTTCCCGGGAGAGTTCCTGATGTTCAACGGGATATTTAATTCCGCAGGAACAAAATATGCAGTCTTGTTTACAGCACTGGCAGGCATCAGTATCATACTTGCGGCGGTCTACACACTGAATATGATAAGAAAAGTATTTTATGGGGAAACCAACCAACTCACAGCAACAGTACTGGACCTTCGGCTGAATGAGAAGCTGGCGTTAGGGATCATCGTGGTGATCATTTTCTGGATCGGTATTTACCCGCAGGTGATGTTGAATATCACGGACGGGACTTCAGCATCCATTTTAAAAAAAGCAGATATTCTTCCTTTGATCAGGAGGCATTAATAACAGGATCGTATGAACGCATTAATTGTTTCGGCACTATTGGGAGTGATCATGATGTTCAGCAGTTTTTTGCTGAAACAGAAAAGTGCTGTTCGCAATGTGGCGATCGGGGGGATGTTACTTTTACTGCTCTTGAATATCCTTGAGATGAGGGGTACCGTGCTGTTCCACATTGATACAAAAGGAATGATCGCGTTTGACCGCTTTGCCCTGCTGTTTGACAGTATTGCGATTGGATCAACCTTCCTTTACCTGGTGCTTTCCGCAAGGGATATGGAAAAAGTGGGGGTCAACTATGCAGAGTATTTTGCACTGATCTTTTTTATCCTCTGTGGAATAACACTAACTTCTTCTTTTAAATCATTACTGATCCTGTTCCTTGGGATCGAGATCATTTCCATCCCGCTGTATATTCTGACCGGCAGTGACAAGAAGAACCTGAAGAGTAATGAAGCCTCCCTCAAGTATTTTTTACTCGGCTCTTTTTCAACCGGTCTGATGCTGATGGGTATCGCGCTGATCTACGGGGCCCGCGGAACTTTTTTTATAAGTGATATCAGCATGCTTACCGGGGCGAAGCCCTCCGCGCTTTTGATAGCAGGAATGCTGCTGTTGTTATTTTCCATGGCCTTCAAGGTATCGGCAGCTCCTTTTCATTTCTGGACGCCGGATGTTTATGATGGAGCACCTTCTGTCTTTACTTCTTTTATGGCAACGATCGTTAAGGCAGCCGTTTTCATCGCTTTTATACGGTTGTTTGACGAGGGATTTGGCGGGCTTCAGAAGAACTGGCAATTGCTGGTCGGTATCATCACGGTAGCCACTCTTTTTGTCGGGAATATCACAGCGGTCTTCCAGCAGAGTGTAAAAAGGATGCTGGCTTATTCCAGTATCGCACAGGCAGGTTTTATGATGCTTTCCCTGTATGCAATGAACGGTGATTCCAAGGAGGGGCTACTGTTGTATACAGCGGCCTACAGCCTGGCAACCATTGGCATATTTGCCGTGCTGATCAAAATGAATGACCAGACCTTTGATGGCTTTAATGGTTTTGCAAGGCAGGAACCCCTGCTGGCAGCCACGACCACTATCTTTCTCCTGTCACTGGCCGGTATACCGCTGACCGGCGGATTTATTTCCAAATTCTATATGCTGAAAGCAACGATGGAAGCGGGGAATAATTTGTGGTTGGTCATTTTCGCTGTATTGATGGCGGCGGTAAGTGTTTATTATTATTTCCGGGTAATACAGGCAATGTATTTCAAAGAAGGCGATGCACGTCCCGTGGAGACCGTTTCCGTTACTTTCAGGTGGATAATGGTATTGCTGGCGGTATTAGTGATCCTGATCGGCATTTTCCCTAACCTTTTGCTCAATTGGTTTTATTTCTGACAAGTAGCTGGACCCTGTTGAACAAGCTTCCCTTCTTATCTTTACACAACACCGGTGCATATCCATCCGGGCATCATTGCCATGGTCTTTCGTGATATTTTCTTACTGGCCTTCCGAACGATACGCAGCAACAAGCTGCGCACCGGTCTTACCGTTGCCATCATTGCTTTTGGCATCATGGCGCTGATCGGGATCATCACCGCCATCAAGGCGATGAACCAGAAATTCACCGAGAGTTTTTCCACCATGGGGGCCAATGCTTTTACCTTACGCTATAAGGAGAGAAGTACTTTTTTTGGTGGAAGTAGCCGGGAGATCAAACTTTCTAAGAAAGGGAAACGAAAAGAAAGACAATCCAACCTTGGACGCCTGATCACCCGGGAGGAAGCAGAACTTTTTACAGGGCGGTTTGATTTTCCTGCTATTAAAAGTATTTCCATTTTTGGCAACCGGAATAATATCGCTTCTACGGAAACAAGAAAGACCAATCCCAATGTTACCATCTTTGGAGGGGACGAGAATTATTTATTGCTGAACGGCTTTTCCCTGGAGGCGGGTCGCAACCTGAACCGCCTCGATGTACAGACCGGTCGCAATGTTTGTATCCTTGGTTATGATGTTGCGAAGAAATTATTCAAAGAATCACCACGGCGGGCGGAGAATGCCGTCATTCGCATCAATAATATACCGTACCGGGTGTTGGGGGTAATGGAAAGCCGGGGATCCACTTTTGGGTTTAGCAGGGACAATGTTATTATTACCAGCTACCGGAACGTAACACAAAATTTTCCCTCGGGTTTCTCCTTCGTTGTAGCGGTTATGACGCAGGACCTGCTTAAAGTCAATGAGGCTATGGGAGAAGCGGAGGGGGTCTTCAGGGCTGTCCGGAAATTAAGCGCAACAGAAGAAGATAATTTTATCCTGGATCGGAGCGATAGTATCGCGGCTAAGGCGATGAACAGTCTTCGTTTTTTAACGATTTCAGCCTCTGTCATTGGCCTCATCACACTGATCGGTGCCGCCATCGGTTTAATGAATATCATGCTCGTATCTGTTTCAGAGCGTACCCGTGAAGTGGGTTTGATAAAAGCCATTGGTGGTAAGGGAAAAATGATCAGCCGGCAATTCCTGCTGGAAGCTATTATTATTAGTGTGCTGGGAGCCCTGTTTGGTATCGTTCTTGGTATCCTGGTAGGGAATATTTTTTCGGTCGTATTGCACACCGGTTTCGTAGTACCCTGGAACTGGGTCTTCTACGGTATCGTTATCTGTACGATAGTCGGGTTACTGGCCGGTTTATACCCAGCATTAAAAGCCGGGAAACTCAATCCCATCGAGGCTTTGCGGTATGAGTGACCGGAAAAATCCGGGCCCGGTCTTTGTAGGATTTTCTTATCAAATTATTTATCAGGGATTTGTTCCGGTTGAAAAAATCCTTAACTTGAACCCCCTCCCCGGAAATATGAGGGATGGAGATTTTTTTATTCACTTTTTCCTTAGCATTGTAATTCTAAAGGATTAGTATCTAACTTTTAAAAAACTAAAAATTAAGACCATGGCAGAAATTAAACCAACTGCATCAGTTAAGGCCACATCGGTACAACCCAAAAAAAGTAGTAATGCTATTTCATGGTTTGCGCCTATCTTTTGTGTTATCGCAGGCTATTGTATCTGGCGTTTTATTCTGGGTAACCCGACTGGATTTGAAGAAAAGGGTACAGGCTGGTTTTGGCCTCAGCACCATAAGCCCAAAGATTCCCTGCACCGTATTTACGAGGGTGGTATCATCGTCCCCCTGCTGATCGGTATGCTGCTGATGGTGATCGTATTCTCTATTGAGAGATATCTTACGATCCGCAAAGCCCTGGGTAGTGGTAGTATTTCTGATTTTATCCGCAAAGTACAGTACCACCTGGCTAACAGGAATGTGGATGCTGCACTGACCGAGTGTGATAAACAAAGAGGTTCAGTTGGCAACGTGATGAAAGCCGGCTTACGTCGTTATAAGGAAATGATCAACGAAGGCGGTGTAGGTACCGACCAGAAAGTGATCGCGATTCAAAAAGAAGTAGAAGAAGCAACGGCATTGGAATTACCGATGCTGCAAAAGAACCTGGTGTTCCTCTCTACTATTACCTCAGTAGGTACGCTGATCGCCCTTCTCGGAACGGTAATCGGTATGATCAAATCCTTCTCTGCCCTGGGTAGCGAGGGAGGTGGTAGTGCAGCAGGTGACCTGGCGATCGGGATCTCCGAGGCCCTGTATAATACGGCGCTGGGTATCGGAACTTCTGCCCTGGCCCTGATTATGTATAATGTGTTTACCACTAAGATTGACGCTATTACATATGGTATTGATGAATCAGGTTTCACCCTGACACAAAGTTTTGCTTCCCTGTACAAATAAGCAGGATTTAGCAGGCTTTTTATATGGAATTTGAAAACCTATTCATCTCAATTCTAAACTTTTGTAAAAAATGCCAAGTGTCAAAATACCGAGGAAGAGCACGGATACGGATATGACCCCCTTTGTGGACATAGCCTTCCTGATCCTGTCTTTCTTTATCATGGCGACCAAATTCAAGCCTCCGGAAATTGTTCCTATTGTCACCCCGGGTTCTGTCATTTCGCAGAAATTACCTGAGAATAATGCGGTCATGATCACTGTTGACTCCAGCGACCGCGTATATTTTTCGATATTGTCTGAGAAGGATAAAACTAAATTTGATGCGGTGATCCAGTCGCTGAACAGTAGCCGGAACCTGGGGCTTAGCCCGGCGGAAATGGCCAATTTCAAGCAGACCTATATGGTCGGTGTTCCTTTTGGCAGTTTAAAACAATTCCTGGCAATGGATACTAAAACACAGGAGGGGATCAAACAGCCTGGAATCCCGGTGATGGATTCAGCCACAAACGAACTCGTATGGTGGATCGGTGCTGCTAAGCAGGCTTTTGCCGGGGAAACCCTGAATTACCTGATTAAAGGTGATGGTCATTCAAAATACCCGGCTTTCGAAGCGATCGTAAGCGCCCTGAAAAGAAACGATGAGTTCAAATATAACCTGGTGACATCACTGGATGATGTTCCAACCAATTCAGAATTTGATAAGTATAACAAACGGTTAAAGAAATAATAGTTTAAACAATTAAAGACCTCTTTATATGGCAAGTATAGATACCGGTGGCGATGGTGGTCACAAAAAAGGCCCGGGGGTGAAAAAAGCTAAAAAGCTTTCTACCCGTGTTGATATGACCCCGATGGTGGACCTGGGATTCCTGCTGATCACTTTTTTCGTCTTTACCGCAACAATGACGACACCCACAACGATGGACCTTAATATGCCAAAGGATATCACTGATCCTAAAGACCAGACGGAAGTCAAAGAGTCCGGCGTATTAACGATCATGCTGGGAAAGGGTAACCAGGTATATTATTATGAAGGAAAACTAACGGTGGATGCAACAGGAAATAATTTCAAGCAGACCACTTTCAAAGGCATCCGCCAGATCATCATTGATAAGAAAAAAGATGTGATCAGCCGGCACGTTCATGATGACACCTGTCCCAAAAAACAGGACGCTGCCAAGAAAAAAGGAGATCCGGATTGGGAAAATGCCTGTAAGGACAGGGACTTCGTGGTCGTGATCAAACCTGACCAGGATGCCACGTATACTAATACGGTTGATATTTTGGATGAGATGACCATCAACCAGGTGAAGACCTATGCCATGGTGAAGATATTGCCACAGGAATATGAACTGATACAGGCAACGGAAAAATCAAATCCTAACCAGAAATAGGCTGTTAGTAATTATGGAATATTATTATTACAGGCATCTCAATTAAAACGTTAAGTATGGAAGCCAACAAAATATTATCCGCCGACATCCTTGACCTGATCTTCGAAGACAGGAACAAGGATTATGGTGCTTATGAGTTAAGGAAAACTTATAACCGTCGTATTACCCGTGCCCTTGTTATCACAGCTTCTATTGCCTTACTGGCATTAATAGGTTCTGTCCTGGCAAGCACTTTATCGGGTGACAATAGTAAAAAAGTAAAAATAAACGAGGTTACCCTGCAGGATATCAAGCAGGAGGAAAAAAAGATCATACCTCCTCCGCCACCTCCTCCAAAAGTAGACCCTCCAAAAGTGGAGATGAAACAATTCACTCCTCCTGTTATTAAGAAGGATGAGGAAGTGGAAAAACCACCACCACCACAGGAGGAACTGAAAGATGTAAAAATTGCAGAAATTAACCAGGAAGGAATAAAAGATAATAATATCTCTACGCCTGTTGCTATTGATGAAGGCAAAAACATTGTAGAAGAAAAAAAGGATGACGACGAGAACAAGATATTTGACAAAGTGGAAATAGAAGCCAGTTTCCCCGGCGGCGACAGCAAATGGCGCCAGTACCTGGAAAGAAATGCCAATGGCCAGGTAGCCACCGATAACGGAGCTCCTGAAGGTACTTACACAACTGTTGTTCAGTTTGTAGTGGACAAGGAAGGAAATATCAGTGATGTAAGAGCGTTGACAAACCATGGATATGGCATGGAAGAAGAAGCCATGAGGGTTATCAAGAAAGGTCCAAAATGGAACCCCGCCGTACAGAATGGCCGCCAGGTAAAAGCTTACCGCAAACAACCCATCACCTTCCAGGTGCAGGGTGAATAATAAGGAACGAATTCTAATAAAGAATCCTCTTCGTTTAAACGGAGGGGATTTTTTTTACCTCACCCCTGAGGATCTTGTTTCTTCGAAGCAACAACCTTGACCGATTTCCCCTCTCCTCCAGGAGAGGGGAAATCGGATGATGATCTCGTTTATAAACCGTATGAAAGTGGGGGTGAGGTCTTAATTTTGTTCCAATGTCAACTAAACTCAGCGGCTGGGATGATACGATCGTGGCGCTGGCCACTCCCCCGGGTATCGGGGCAATTGGGATCATACGACTTAGCGGTAGCCATGCCATCACGATCGCTAACCATTTATTTCCTTCCAAAGATCTGCAGCAGCAGGCTTCACATACTTTACATGTCGGGTTTCTAAAGGACGAAGAGAAAATCTTAGATGAAGTGGTCATATCGGTATTCCGGAATCCCAGTTCTTATACCGGTGAAGATGTGATCGAGATCAGTTGTCATGGTTCTCCCTATGTGCAGCAGCAGGTGATCGGGGCTTGTATAAAAAATGGTGCAAGGCTGGCTAAGCCAGGTGAATTCACCCAGCGGGCTTTTTTGAATGGCAAACTGGACCTGGCCCAGGCAGAGGCGGTCGCGGATCTTATTGCGGCCAATACAGCAGCTTCCCAACGAACAGCCCTGCATACAATGCGGGGAGGATTCTCCCAACAATTAAAAAACCTGCGGGAAAGATTGCTGCGCTTCTCCGCGCTGATCGAGCTCGAACTGGATTTCAGCCAGGAGGATGTGGAGTTTGCCGATCGTGGGCAATTTTATTCCCTGGTCAGCGAAATGCAGCTGACAACGGGGCAACTGGTTGCTTCTTTTCAATTAGGTAATGTTATCCGAAATGGCGTAAGCGTAGCGATCATCGGTAAACCGAACGCGGGAAAATCAACTTTATTGAACAGCCTGCTGAATGAGAACAGGGCGATCGTGAGCGATATACCCGGTACCACCCGGGATACGATCGAAGAGATCATCAATATTGATGGGATATTGTTCCGGCTGATCGATACCGCGGGAATACGGCAGCATTCAGG
>JANMKG010000129.1:0-3673 GCA_031371915.1 Chitinophagaceae bacterium
ACCTTCATAAGCTACCCGGTTACGGCTATAAATAACGGGCAGGTTGACAGGGGCATTTCCCACGGCTTGCTGGAAATAAAGTTCAGCATGCCAGTTCCAGTGTTTGGCAAGTTTGATCGTTTTCTCCAACACGATCTGCAATACATTGAATAAGGCGGACTCCTGTTTTAGCTGGTAGTACTTATTAATATAAGTATAATTCGTCGAGAGATAATAATGACCCGTGAGCCGGAATTTAAACGAGGGTAAAAAATAAGAAGCGAAAAGATGAGTGTTGTTTTCCTTTTTGAAATTCTCGGTCGATTTGAGTAAATAAAAACTGCTCCGGTTATCATAGATAAAAGAAGGGGTCCTGCTGGTATTCTCAAACCCCAGCTGGATATACCCGATCTTCTTTCCTAACAGGCGCTGCAGGCTGATATGTGCCTGGTAGTCGCCCGCGTTAAACCCGGTAAAGAAGAGTTTTCCATTGGCCTCGATATCCCATTGCAGGTTTCGGGTCTTGTTGCGGTATTCAGCATGACCTGCTGTATTGAAAAAACTTTTTTTACCACTGGACAATTCACCGCTGATCTGCTGGATCATCAGCCCGATCTTGATGAATTGCTGAAGGTTCTTCGCATCAGGGAACTGGTAAATGGAAAAATCGTTCGTGATGCTCTTCCATTTCTCCCGCAATAAAAGAGTATCCTGCGGCCGGCGCAAACTAGTATCATAATAGGTCTTATAATAAACTGAATCCGCCACGTAATCAAGGAAAGTGTATTTATCCTTATCATACTGCAGGGTGTGTTCAAACCGGAGTCGCGGATAGAACAGGGGCACTACCGTTGAATCCGTTACGATCGAATCCTTTTTTCCAAGGTCATATTGCTGCCGGAGCAGGGCGGTGAACTCGCTGTACTTATTTCCCGTGCTGATCTTCGTGCTGAAAAAATTAGAAGAGAAAGCCTCATCGCCACCGATCTTGGTATAGATATTAAAGCGATCCTTGTAAACAGGATCATTTAAAAAATCCGCGGTATCCTGGATGCCGCCATTCTCAGATGCCTGCATTTTATTTCCCAGCAAAACCACGTAATTATTATAGCGCTGGTTCTTTGACTGGAACCTTGATGTCAGGAGGTAATTATTATGATTTGTTTTTTGGTTCTTGAAAAAACCCGGTGAATTGATCAGCCGGTATTGAAAGGAGAAATTCCAGTTCGGTTTGATATTCTGCGTATGCAACAGGTCGATGACCTGTTCCACCCGGCTGCCCAGCAGGTAATTGAGCTCGGAATAAGGGCGTGTAGTATTGAAAAAACGTACCTGTTCAAGTTTCCATTTGTAATCGTCAAATGCATGAAAGCCAGGGTCAAACCCGGCCTGGAAATTTGGAGAGAACAATAATGACCTCGCGGCGGTACCATCGTTGCCCAGGTAAATATGCGTGGCAGGTACCGGGAAGCGACGTGAAAAATCATCGATCGAAGAATCGAGTTTATAGTTACGGGTAGAATCGAGGTAACGAAAGCTGATGGTTATAGAATCTTCCAGTTTGTTGCGATGGCGGAGACTATCGGTACTTCCCGATCCGCCCGCCCCGCCAATTTGCTGGATCCGGTTCCCGATCCTCCGTATTCCTCCATCCTGCCCAAAAGCGGCTGCAGTGAAAAAAAAGATGGCGGTAAACAGCAGGTATGTAAACTTTTTTGCCAGGGAGAATTGCTTTAGTGTATGCGAATAAAAAAACCTTTGCAAATCAGCGCAGCAAAGGTACTACTTCGCTCTTCCAGCGCTGCGAAGTATATAATATAATTCAGCAGCAAAACTGTTAATTAAATAGCTGCCACAAGTTCTTTAAAGATGGTAGCGAGTTTAGGTTCGGCCTGCCGGGCAGCTTCGAGCACTTCTTCATGGGTGATCACATTCTCTTCTTCGCGGATTCCTACATCGGTCACTACGCTCATGGCAAATACTTCCATGCCGGCGTGGTTCGCCACGATACTCTCCTGCACGGTACTCATACCCACCACATCTGCTCCCAGTATATGTATCATTTTATATTCAGCCCTTGTTTCAAAAGTAGGTCCCGTTACCGCGAGGTAGACACCTTCTTTTGCTTCAAAATTGTGGACCACTGCTATGGCTCTTGCTTTATCGATAAGGTGTTTTTCATAGGGCTCACTCATATCCGGGAACCGGGGACCGAATTCCGCCATATTTTTCCCGACCAGGGGGTTGGGAGTGAACTGGCTGATATGATCTTTGATGATCATGATATCACCTACTTTATAGGTGGGATTGACAGCACCTGCCGCGTTGGATAATAATAAGGTCTTCACACCCAGTAGTTTCATGACCCGGATGGGATACACAATATCCTGTGACTTATAGCCTTCATAAAAATGAAAGCGGCCGGCCATCGCTACTACGTTCTTACCGCTCAGCTTACCAAAAATGAGTTTCCCTTTATGTCCTTCTACAGTAGAAAGGGGAAAATGAGGAATATCTTCGTAGGCCACTTCTTTTTCAATGGCGATCTCGTTTACAAAATTGCCAAGACCACTTCCCAGCACAATACCCACGGTGGGAATGTCCGGGTATTGTTTCTTCAGGAATTTTACTGTCTCATTAAATTGTTTCAAAGCCTTTTTTCCCATAAAAAATTAATTGAGTTCCGTCTTTAAATCGCAGGCGGACAAGCTGCAAACGTAAGCAAAAATATTTTGGGTTAATAACTATAGCGATAGAAATCGCAAAAGGCTTCATCACATAAAAGTCTTTGCAGTACCGGGTCTTTCAGCACATCGGTATAATCCATCCATTTGTCTTCCACTTTTATTTTGCGGTACACCAGGCGGATACACTGGCTATAATCCACCCACCAGTTAATATGCCCGGTATACAAAGGTTGTATAGGTTTGCCATCGGGCTGGTGCCATCCATAGATAGCCACCCGGTCCGGTTTACTGTCGTGGATGAGTTTACCGCTGATCACTACATCTTTCTGGATACCGGCGATCAATCCTTTCCGTCCCTTACGCTGACCTTCTACGATCAGGTGATGATGCCACATGGTAGGTGTACTGTCACGAAATGCATACATGGGTACGGGTTCAAGTTTTACCGTGGCGGCTTTATAAATATCATCCACCATTTTACGGGTAGGAAGAAAACATTGAAAGCTATCGGCGATCTGTTGCGCTGCCATCGGCGTGATATTGATACGGGCCCAATCCTTATCACTACCTATGCTTAAATAATCCGGGGTCACATAATAGGTCGCACGGATAGTTTTGCCTCTTGAAGAATCAATTACGGCGACGTTGATCGCAACTAATTTTTTCAGGAACACAGGTAAATTTCCAGCTAAGATTTCCTTGAGTACAAATGAATCCCGGGCGGCCCATTTCATAGCAGCGGCCCGTTTATAAAACTCCGACCCGGTGGGGGCAGTGAGCTTCCTGTTGGCAGTGTGTATTGCGGGTATCCCTGCACAACCTGCTGTTAAAGAGAAAAGGTAAAAAAGAAAACATCGGAGCATTGCTGAAATTACAAAAAGCAGGGTCAAAAACTACAAACCATAAACCACAAACTAAAAACTATTCAATTATCTTCGCTGCAAATTTTGCATAATGAATCTTCATGAATACCAGGCCAAGGAATTATTAAAAAAATATAATGTTCC
>JANMKG010000148.1:0-5704 GCA_031371915.1 Chitinophagaceae bacterium
AATTAAGACTGATCCTGTACATGGCAAGCATGCCATAAATACCGGCATTCGCGTTTGGCGTCACCGAAACTGAAATATAATATTGGCCAGCATTCACCAGGGTGATGGCATTCAGCGTAGCGGGATCTTCCACGGTATTGATTAATTGTCCCTGGCTATTGTAGATCTTCGCGACGAGGTCCAGGTTAGCCCCTTCATTTATCCCGCCTACATTGAAAGGAACAAGGGAAAGGGTTTTAGGAGCCGCAAGGGTTACACTAAAAAAATCGGTATCGGTAGTTGAATTGATCGTTCCATCCAGGGAGCTACTTAAAGCCTGCGCGCCCGTGGTTGTATTGGAATAATCATCGGTCTTGAAACCCGTGATAGCCGCTATCACAGCGACATCATTTTGAAAAGAAGAAGAACTTATTGAATTGGGACCGTTGTGCCAGGTGGTTACATTTTTGTAATAACCACAGCCCATGATAGGAGCCCAGCTTGTTTCGCCGGTTCCCAATCCATAATTATACTCAGAAAGAAGGGCGGTACCATTATAAGTGGCCTGGTGACGCAAACCGAATGTATGACCTGCTTCATGAGAGGCAGCCTCCGCGATTTCCTTTTCATTATAGCCCAGCAAAGAAGAGAATACAAAACAGGGAGTGTTATTGCCCCAGGTAAAAGAATTTAAAAAAGAAGTACCACCAGCCTGGCCAAACCATTCCCATGTTTCGGTGATGATCACCCGCATACGGCGGGTACTGACGGCAGCATTATAAACTGCTTCATCTGTTGTAACAACAACATTGAAAGGACTATAATCATTTTTTACCCTGTCAACGATCTGCGCGATGGCAGCACTGCTAAGGTTAGCCGGGAGGCAGTTCAATGGAAGCCCCGCGTTCCAGGAAGTACCCGAAACAAGCTGGCCATCAAAGTCAAGAAGGATCACGCTTGCATTTGCCGGCGGGGGTGGAGGAGGTGGGGTAATGGCGCCGCCACCGCCTGTAGGTTTTCTTTCTTTTCCTTCCTCAACAGGTGCCCGTTTGGACAGGTTGAAACTGGAGGTCCCAAATGCGCAAATTTCAGGATTACCTGAAGAAACATTTTTAATGGATTCCGTGGAAGAAGAGGAGGAGGATTCTTTACGGCAGCCGGCAAGCACCGCTACCAGGGCAATAAGCCAAAGGAGGTTTTTCATACCATAAAAAGATTTACTATGAGGAATATTGTCTATAGAACGAGACACAAACACCACAGCGGGTACTTTATTGCTCAGGGTGGGCAAAAAGAAAAAATACTTGATCCTGGCTAATCTTTTTTGTTCATAGATGGAGTAATCTTTTTATATGAAGCAATTCTTTCAAAAGAGATGATAAAAAATATAGATATGGGATATAAGAATCCTGGCAAGTAATAAAAAAATCCCGGGCTGCTACCCGGGATTCTATTTAAGCGCGAACACGATCTTTAGCTGACCACTATTTCTTTTTTCGCGGTTTCCTTACCGGCGATGACTGGCAGGCTGATCTGCAACACCCCATCTGCATATTTAGCAGTAATGGCGGTTGTGTCAATGCTGTCATCAAGGGTAAATGTTCTTTTAAATCCGCCGCGGCTGTATTCCCGCAGCACCCATTCGGGGCGGGGAAATCCTTCGGGAGGCGAATAAGAAACAGTCAGTTCATTTCCATTCATGTCGAGGTGGAAATGTTCTTTGATGCGGCCGGGCGCGAACACCAGCATTTCAAAGCTGTTGCTTGTTTTGTAAATGTTCACAGCGGCCCTTTGCAGGGAGCGGATAAATCCCGGCCTGGCGGAATTTCCGTTAGCGTTGCCTTTTGCGGCTTCGTACGCCGAAGTGTTACGGTGGCGTACACATGACTGATTGTAGTGCATGTTGTAGAGTTTAAATTAAAAAATAGGAATAACAGTAGTCATTGTCTAAAAATAATGCCGGGGCTTTTTTTATGCTATTCTGTCATTACTTATAAAAAAACCACCCCGTTCTTTACTATCAAAGAACGGGGTGGTTAACAATAAGATTAACGGGCTGTCTTTATTGCAGTACCGTATCCATCAAATGGATCACGCCATTGGATATATTGGCTTCCCGCGGCGATACGCCGATATCGCCAATTTGTATGCTGCCATTTTTTTCTGACACGACAAGTTCTTTACCATTTACCGTTGTCAGTTTGACGCCATCTTTTAATTCTTTAAAAGCGATCTTACCGCTGACAATATGATTGCTTAGCAGGTTGGCGAGTTTTGGACGATTTTGTGGTTCCAGCAAATTGTCCATCATGCCTTTTTCCAGTTTTTCAAAAGCGCTGTCGCTAGGCGCAAAAAAAGTATAAGGGCCGGTACTGCTGAGCAATTGGTCCAGGTCAGATGCATGCACACCTTTCTTTAATATTTTCAGGTTCTTATCTACATTCACGGCCTGTGTAAGATTTGACATATAAATTGATTTAACTGCCGGCAATATTACCCGCAATCCGAGGAAGGTAGGCTTTCCCGGGCTGGCGGTCTGTTAATGTTTAAGCCAGACTTCAAATTAAACTGGTGCTGCCCAATATTCTTCAAAACGGAGCACAAACTCTTTCTCAAACGCAAATCACTTTCTAATTTCTTATTCCTCATTTCACATTTCTCATTTTAACCGGGTTAATCATTTTCTTCAAAATGCAAATGCTGGTGATGAGCTCCTGCAGCGATATGCAGCGCAAAACCCATGATCGCTGTATCCTTCAGGATATTGATCAGGGCCATTTGTCGCATATCCCTGTCACCGGCATGCTGGTAATTAGGCAAGTGGATCGTCAGGATAAAAATGAGGAGCATGGCTGCCAGCACATACCCGGTTATTTTTACAAACTGGTTGGTCAAAAAAGAAAGTCCCACCAGGATAAAAGCGCCACCAACAATATAGGCCCAGGTGATACCTCCTACCAGCGAGAGTGGCACATAGACCAGCAGGTCACGCGGATAGACAAAATGAAAGACGCCAAAGATGATAAGCACCACCGACAGGATGTAGATGGCAATGCGGGATATGATATGATAATGTTTCATAACAAAACAGGTTGGTTACATAATAATATAGACAGGGGGAAGGCAGGAACGGGTGAAGGATGCCCAGCAGCAAAGATCCTTTGCAGTCGTAGGCCGGTAAGTGAGGCTTGAATAACAGATCCGCGAAAAGAAGAAACAACACGCACCTTCAGGTCCCCGGCTGGAGATATGGACAGGTTCATCATGTTTATCGGGTGTAAAAAGAACTGTGGACAAAGCTACCGATGTTTGGGAGAATAGCGGTTAAACCGCAGGCGGAGCTAAATGATAGTAAAAAGGCGGGCTGGAGCAGTTTCCGGGCGACCAGGATCAATATTTATTTGATTTTTTCCGTTTTACCCTTTTCCCAAAAGCTGAATATCCCTATTTTTGCTGCCCCGCTTAAGTCGCCATAGCCTTGGCGAAGGAGATTTGGGTGGAGAAATCATATTCCTGCTTAGCTCAGTTGGTTAGAGCATCTGACTGTTAATCAGAGGGTCGTAGGTTCAAGTCCTACAGCAGGAGCGGATATAATAGTAAAAGGGTTATACTTTGATAGTATGACCCTTTTTTATGCGTTGTTCCTGTAAATTTACTACTCATCCATCCAACCACCATGGAAGTCCACCACCACACTCACCCCAAATCAGGAGCAAAGAAAAATTGGAGCCATTATTTCTGGGAATTTTTGATGCTATTCCTTGCTGTTTTCTGCGGTTTTTTAGCAGAGTATCAATTGGAACATAAAATCGAAAGAGAAAGGGAGAATCAATTCATGCAAACTATGGCTGAAGATTTGAAATCCGATACAGCACAGCTAAACAGACTAATCAAGTCAAGAAAGGTACGAGTCAGGGAATTGGATACACTGTTTCATATTATTGCCAATGATGAATATTTTAATGAAGGGAGAAAAGTATATGAACTTTACGAATTCCCGTATTGGGATATTTATCGATTCTCCCCATCGGATAGAACCATGCAGCAGTTAAAAAATGGTGGTAACCTGAGGCTGATACGTAAAAGTAACGTTTCAAACGGATTGATTAAATATGATGTTTTTGTACGAAATTATAAAGAATATGAACCGTTACAAGTAGAACTGGCCACCCAAATCAACCAGCATCTTGAAAAACTACTGGATCCTTTGATTATCGAAAAAGCAACAAATGTTTTTGAAAAAAGACAACTGGATGCAGATACAGCTATCAGCCGGAGTGGCCGAATGGATTTGCCCGCTATAATTACTATTCCAAAATTAAAAGACGCAGATAAAAAAGTTTTATTAAAACTCATCAACCAGGTAAAAACAATTTACCTGCAACACCTCAGGGATAACATGGGAGAAAAGAAACTGGCAGAAGAAACACTGGCATTGGTAATAAAAGAATATCATCTGGAGTAATGCCGACTGCTACCAACTGAAATACTTATATGTTGGCCGGAGACATTCTCTTTGTAGTTCAACAACATTTCTTTTTAAGCCTTTTTAAGGAAAGGGAGTTGCTTTTCAAACACTTGGAATTTCTGCAAGTTTAAAATAGCTGCATCTTTCGTCAATAAGGGGAGCAAAGCTTCGAAGAAATTCGAAGCTTTTTTATTTTTATAAAGAGAAGTGTGGTGCAAAGCATATACTAGATTGCGTATATTTAAGTTGCGACTCAAAGACCTAGCCGTCATAAAACGCTTTAGAAAATGTTTTTTATGAAAAGACTGTTTTTAATCACCTGGTTATTAATTGGTCAATTCTCATTGACATTTAGTCAAAGCCCAACTGATTCCCAAGCCTTTCGATACTACAAGTTTCTGGCAAAACAACAAATAGATGTGAACTTAAAAATAATTAAGCTTGGTAATTATCTATCAGAATACTCTGACATGGCCCAGAAATGCGACAGTTTCAAATTAGACAGGAATCGGTTTGATACACTAACGGAACTTTTTTATGAAACTGCTACCATTGTAAGCAAAGCAATTTTTAACATCATCGACTTACAGGAAATTGATTCAAGCATTGCTTTGAAAGAACCTGTTTTATTCCTGTTTAGAGGATATGCTAGAATGTTGGGAGAATATTACCCGGTATTTATTTCATTGCTTCAGAACAAAGGAAAAGTTTATACTCCCGATCAGGCGATAACTATTAAGAATACCTATAAACGCTTTAACATTCTAATGAAAGACTTGGATGGCCAAACAGATGTAATTGAGGCTGCCAGCATCGAATTCATGACTAAATACCACTTTACAGAATATGATGTACTGACAGATGGTTCATAATACATCTTGCTAAGCGCCACACAAAAATTTGGAACTTGACCGACACCCCCAATAAAATTCGATATGATTAAATCATTACTCTCCGCATCTATTTGTTTACTGCCTATACAATTATTTTCACAAGAAAAACCGATTATCAAATATTACGATTCTCTATGGTCTCCAACCACAAAAGAATCAGCATTTTTTTCTGCAGAATTTAGTAGGCAAGGAAATTTATACAAATGCACTGCTTATTGGACAAATCTCAGAAAATTGAACGGAGTAGGTTTTTTTGCTGATACAATTCTTGCCAAACCACAGAAACTATTGCTCAACTATTATCAGAATGGACGAATACAAGACTCTTCCTGGTATGATGAAAATAGCCAGGCAATATTTGCCT
>JANMKG010000170.1:0-9447 GCA_031371915.1 Chitinophagaceae bacterium
AAAATGGATGATCTGGGTGCCTGGGATTTTGATTCCAAAGTGAAGCAGGTACTGGATAATATTTTTTTTCACGATCACCCTATCATCAATATCATAAAAGAATACGAATTACTCAGCGAAGAAGGCGATCCTGATAAGCTGAGTGCTGCCATCATCAAAATGGATGATCTGGGTGCCTGGGATTTTGATTCCAAAGTGAAGCAGGTACTGGATAAACTAAATATCCATCATTTACAACAACCCGTGAATAAATTAAGCGGCGGGCAGCGTAAAAGAGTAGCGCTGGCCAAGACGCTGATCGATATTGGTTTTGAGCACAAACATGTATTGCTGATCATGGACGAACCGACTAACCACCTTGATGTGGAAATGGTGGAATGGCTCGAGCATTATTTTGATAAAGAGAATATCACCTTATTACTGGTAACGCACGACCGTTATTTCCTGGATGCTGCCTGCAACGAGATATGGGAAATGGAAGGCAGCCAGATCTATGTACACAAGGGCGACTACCAAAATTACCTGGAAAAGAAATCGGCCCGGATCGAGAACGACCTCGCCAGTATTGATAAAGCAAAGAATATCTACCGGCGGGAACTCGAATGGATGCGTAAGCAGCCCAAGGCAAGGACCACTAAAAGCAAAAGCCGGCAGGATAATTTTTACGTAGTAGAAAAAAAAGCGAAGCTGCAGGTGGTAGATGAACAAGTGCAATTAGATATGAAGATGAACCGGCTGGGAGGGAAAGTAGCCGAACTAAAGAAATTATATAAAAGCTATGGCGGGAAGATATTATTGAAAGGCTTTGATTACACTTTTAAAAAAGGTGAACGTATCGGTGTAGTTGGGAAAAATGGCACGGGTAAATCGACCTTTATCAATATCCTCCAGGGACTTGATAAACCGGACAGCGGTAAGGTCAATATCGGCGATACCGTCATCTTCGGGAATTATTCCCAGCAGGGCCTGGTAGTAAAAGAAGATATGCGGGTCATTGAATTTGTAAAGGATATCGCGGAACATTTTCCCCTTGCAAGCGGCGGCACGCTGAGCGCGGCGCAGTTTCTCCAGTTGTTCCTGTTCGACCCGGACAAACAATATACTTATATCAGCAAATTAAGCGGTGGTGAAAGAAGAAGATTGCATTTGCTTTCCATCTTATTCCGCAATCCGAATTTCCTGATCCTCGATGAACCAACCAACGACCTGGACCTGCCTACCCTGGCGGTACTGGAAAATTTTTTAAGCGAGTTCCCCGGTTGTCTACTGATCGTATCGCATGACCGTTATTTCATGGACCGGCTGGTAGACCATCTCTTCGTTTTTGAAGGGAACGGGGTCATCAGGGATTTCCCCGGCAATTATTCGCAATACCGGGAAGCAAAAGCCGATGGGCGATTGGCCCCGGGAGGAGTGATGTCTTCTTCTAAAACTGATGAACCAGCACAACCGGTAGACCATGGACCATCGACCATGGACCGCAAACAGCAACTTTCTTATAAGGAGAAACGCGAATTCGGATTATTGGAAAAAGAGATCGCTGAACTAACACAGGAAAAAGTGACTGTAACCCAAAAACTGAACAGTGGTGAAACAGCTTTCGAAGAATTACAGCAACTTTCCCGCCGCATTGGCGAGATCAGCCAGTTATTGGATGAAAAGGAACTGCGCTGGCTGGAATTGAGCGAGATTGGGGAGCGATCCTGATTTTTGGCAGGGGTCAGTTTGAATTTGCTTCACGCAAAGCCGCTAAGAATAAATACATAAGTCGCTAATGGCGAGATTCCGACTTTGCAAAACTCTTTGCACCTTGGCGTGAAATATTTTAAAAATAGGACAGTACCTGATTTTTTAAAATGCGGGCTTTTGAGTAACTTTTAGTAAAATAAAACAATCGATATGCTTCGCTATCTTTTTTTATCCTTCATACTGGCCATGCCCGCGGCAAAAGGCTTCAGTCATGAAAGGGTCTCCCCTCCGAAGATCATTACAATTACGGTGAACCCCAATGGAGTTGTTTATATGGGTGTGGATACACTGACGACCGATGCTCTTGCTACCACACTTCATGAAAGACTCTGGAGAAGTTACCTGGGCAATGGTAAGATGTATGATTCCATACGGCTTGTGTTGAATGGTGAAGTGCTGATGGGTGTTAAGGGTGCCGCCCTGGATGCCATTCAGCTGGCTCAACAAAATGCGTTGAAAGATATTTGTCTTCAAAAATATAAGCGGTTATTTGAAAATACGAGCAGCCTCCAGCAAAAAAGGATCCGGAAACAATTCCCGGTTCTCTTCCAGAAAATTGAGTGGTGATACCACTGTTAGAGTTTATTCGATAAGATCACCATACGCTCTGCGTCCATAGTAAGTATACTTTTTCGATTCAAATTTTGTCCCGCACAAGATCGAATGGATAAACCCGTTCAACTCCACCTGTTGTGTATGATAAATACCCCGGTCTGTATTGATCTTGAAAAAGAACCGCACTCTTTGATCATTACTGCTGTAAAGAATAAGGCTGTCCGTTGAAGAAGATGAAAAGGAAAGATCTTTTTGAAGATGTTGCAGCAGCAAATGACTCCGGTACCAGGTGCCACCAGTGGCCGATACCAGTGGTTTGCCATTATACAGGGCGATGCTGTCGTTATAGGCAAAAACATTCAGGGAAGCACCTTTTACTTCTTTTAACCAACGGCTGAATTTGGGGTAATAACTGCTGTCATAACCATAATCGCTGTCAAGAAAGCTGATCCGTTTTACACTGGTGGGAATCTGTTCCACCCCTGCGAGATACCCAAAAATGAAACTACCACCACCACTATGCCCGTTCAGGAAGATCTCTTTATGTTTTCCCGGGATCATCCCCGTCAGTGAATCGATGAGATGCGGTATGCTTTGTTTGTAATCAGGATGTTTCTGTTTCCAGGTCGGCCAGCTTTTATAATTATTCTCCAGGTAAATGACTACAAAATTTGTTCCCGTTAGTTGCTTCCTGATAAAACGGGTCTGAGCACGTATATGCTGGATATCAAAATGCCAGTCGTCTCCAGGCTGCATTTTATTACCCATGGTTTGTTCGGTGCTATTACCATTGGGTAAAGCAAAAAAGGTAACGATAGTTTTTTTGCCGGGCATTTCAGCCGGTCTGTCAACGGTTACTTTCACATCCCCGTAAAGCCGGAATGAGTCAATAACAGCAATTCCATCCTGGGCTTTGGCCATAAAACTACCTGCGATGATGGCTATAAAAAAAATAATCCTGTAGAGCACGCTTCGCATTAGTGCAAGTTACGGCTGCTAAAATAAGCGAATAGAAAGTTTACGATATAGTAAAACCACGATTTTTAAACGGGAACAAAAAACTGTTGATAATTTCCTGTGTGAATGCTTGCAGTTAAGTATCCTGTTGTCTACTTTGCTCTTCCATTCGTACTCCAATTCCTGCGATAAAACACTCCAGTATCCGGATTGTTAACTTAAATCGTAACCCCATGAGCAGGAACTTTATCCCGGAGGAGACTCTTATTGACCAGTTATTCCTTGACGACACCGAAGCTTTCGAAGAATTGTATCATCGTTATTGTTATTCCCTTTATACTTATTGCAGCACCAAACTAAATTCTCCTGTTGACGCCAAACGGATCGTCAGGGATGTCTTTATCGTATTGTGGGAAAAGCGACACAGTTTACCCGTCGGATTTTCTCTTTCCCTTTACCTGTACCAGGAAGTTCGCAAGGCCGTCGTAGGCTGTATCAACGAGAAACTGGAAACGGAAAAGGATCTTTTAGGTATTCAAACACAGGTCATACCCGGTTTTGCCGTTGTCAACCTGCAAAAAGGAAAACGTCCCGTAAGAAAAAGTTATAGCGAGATCCGGTACCTGCAATCACTGGTAAAAGATAAAAGCAGCAATACTCCCTGGTGGAACCAGCGACCAACCGGTATCGCCACCATCAAACAAGTGTTACAAAAAGCATTCAACCTGTTATAATCATTCAACCTTTACCCATGACAACTAAATTACTTCATCAAAAAGCCAACCGTTATCTCTGCGGTGCATCCATGCCCGCGGAAACAAGACAGATCCAGGCCTGGTTATCCTGTACCGAAAACAACAAGGTCCCTTTATCGGAAGAGGAAAAGACAGCCATAGAAAATGAGATCCTGGAAGAAGTAAGAGGCTATACCGCTTACCCGCTTTTCTATCCAAAAGAAAAGCCCTGGTGGAAAAAAGTCACAGCCGTTTTTTAACAGCTTCCAGCAGCCGTGTCACTTCGATCCTTTCCATGCATTTGAAATGACCGAGAGGGCATTTTTCATACCCGATCTTGGAACAGGG
Organism: Chitinophagaceae bacterium; assembly: GCA_031371915.1. Taxonomy (GTDB): domain Bacteria; phylum Bacteroidota; class Bacteroidia; order Chitinophagales; family Chitinophagaceae; genus JJ008. Next base: position 4,344 of record JANMKG010000170.1, read on the forward strand.
ACGGCACCAGAGATTATTGGTTTCGAAGATCATGTCCGCAACAGGAGCATCTCCATAATAAGGATACATACCAAAGGCAGGGATGGTATTCCCCCACAGTGAAAGAACAGGTTTCTTATAAGCCGCGGCGATATGCATCAATCCTGTATCATGGGTGATCACCAATTTCGCCCTGCGAACGAGGTCGGCGCTTTCATTGAGACTGAATTTACCGCAGGCGTTGTAAACTTTTATCTTATCCACCGCGGCGATCTCATCGCCACGCTGCATATCCTCTGCCCCGCCCAATAAGATAATGGGATGTTTTAGTTGCCCACAAAATTCTTTCCATTTATGCAGGGGCCATCGCTTGGTACCATGAGCCGCGCCGATCACGCAGGCGATATAACCCGCGGAATGAGAAGCCGGGATGTCCTCCTTCCTGGTTTCCTCCGCTTTTGAAATAAAATAATCCAATCCTTCCCCATCATTCTTCACGCCAAAGGAACTTACTGTTTTCAAATACCTGTCCACGATATGAACTTTCGGCAGCAGGTTGATCTTAAAAGCCGTTAGAAAATACTTTTGAATATTCAATTTGTAAAAGGAAAATGATTTTTTCTTCAGCGCTTTTTTTACACGTAATGTTTTTGTATTGTGGTGGAGATCGATGATATAATCATAGTCCTCCAGCTTTAACTCTTCGATCATCAGTTCCCAGCTATGCGCCAGCACATGCAGCTTGTCGATATAGGGATTGTGCTCAACGACCGATCGGAATTTATCCTTAACTAAGAAATGTATTTCCGCACCCGGTACCTGTTTCTTTAAACAGCGGATAACCGGGGTGGTCAGCACAATATCACCGATCGAGGAAAAACGTATGAGGAGGAATTTAGGCCCCTTCCGCCCCCTAAAGAGTGTACCAGGAACTGTCTTAATATCGAAGTTTTCTTCTTGCAAGAAAAAATTTTAATTCATCAGGGAAGTTCCTCTTCTATTTCCAAATAGTCGAGATCTTTATGATAGGTTTCTTCTGTAAAATAAAAAGCGATCAATGTTACCGCCATAACGACCACACCCGTGATGATCCCGCTTTTTACCAGGTCCCAGCCAAGATTCCGCTGGAATAAATTCAGGAACATAAGGTTGATCAGGGGCAGTGCTCCTCTTACCATATTAGGAATGGTAGTAGCCGCAGTGGCTCTTAAATTGGTGCCGAACTGTTCCGCGCCCATCGTGATGAAAATGGCCCAGAAGCCGGTACTAAAACCCAGTAAGGCACAACAGGTGTACATCCTGGCATCCGAATTATTAAACCCGCTGAAAAATAAAACCAGCGATGCAATACATAGCATATAATACAGGAACAATCCTTTTTTGCGGCTTTTGAAATATTGACAAACAAAACCAACAGCAATATCCCCAATTGCAATAGCTGCATAAGCAAACATGATGGAACGGCCTGAATCAATGGTCGTACTGCCAAAGAATTTATTCCCGAATTTATCGCTCTGGTTCACCAGTATCCCGATCACGAACCAGGTAGGCAAGCCAATAAGTATGGCGAGTATATATTTTTTAAATCGTTTCGCGTTTGTAAAAAAGGACAGGAAATTTCCCCTGGAGACATTTTGTGTCCTTACTTTTTTAAACAAGCCTGATTCAGCAACGCTGATACGCAGGATCAATAATAAAATACCCAATCCCCCACCTATTTTATAACATAGCCGCCAGTCGCCGGTAAACTGGTAAGTAAAGTAAGCCACTACTGCCCCGCTTAACCCTATACCCGCCACTAAGGATGTCCCTATTCCTCTTTTTGTTTTGGGTAATAACTCACTCACCAGGGTGATGCCAGCACCCAACTCGCCTGCCAAACCCAGGCCTGTAGCGAAACGGCACCAGGCGTATTCATTTACTGTCGAAGCATAGCTCGTAATAAAATTCGCAATGGAATACAGGATGATAGAACCAAACAGAACGGATAGTCTCCCTTTTTTGTCCCCCATCACTCCCCATATAATACCACCGATCAGTAAACCGATCATCTGCCGGTTAATAACTTTCGTACTGTCTACCAGCATGGAGGCAGGTGTCGCGCCAACCGCAAGCATACTGTCTTTTTTAACGATCGTAAAAAGAAGGAGATCATAGATATCTACAAAATATCCAAGCGCCGCGACAACGACAGCTATACTGAAGACTGAAACTGTTTTATTTTGATCCATAGATTACGATGGTTTTGAATCATCAGCCGGTGGATGGCCGGCTATTTTATTTTTCCTGGTGGAAATGAGTTTTATGATCACCGGCGCGGTAGTTACCAGGACAATGCCGAGTACGATCAGTTCCAGGTGCTCCTTCAAATCAAACCTGAACAATTGCCAAACCCATTTCTGTAAAAAATAACCGGCAAATATCATCGTGAACACCCAGGCCACACACCCGATCACATTAAAGAAATGGAATTTCTTCCGGTCCATTTTAACAATACCGGCAACGATCGGCGCGAAGGTCCTGATAAACGGAAGGAACCTGGCCACGATGATCGCGCCGCCACCATATCGCTGGTAGAAATCATGTGCCTGGTGCAGGTATCTTTTTTTAAAAAGCAGTTTGTCTTTCCAGGTATACATGGCAGGACCTACTCTCCTTCCCGTCCAGTAACCGGCCGCATTTCCCAAAATACCGGCTACCGAGATCAGCCCGACCAGTAGGAAGAGGTCGATCCAGGCTGTGTAGCCGTATTCAAATCCAAAAAGTTTCAGGAACTGGTAACCAAGCCCGGGCTTGCTTCCGCCTCCATCTACAGGTATCTCGTGGGCGAAGATGCCGGCCACGAATAAGAGTGAATCACCCGGGAGAAAGAACCCGACGAATAATCCTGTCTCCGCGAATACAACAAATAACAATAACCAGAGTCCACCGTTCTCAATATAAAACTGGGGTTGTAATAACTGGCTCCAGTGAAATGCTTCCAATAAAAACATAGCTCCTTCCTCTTTCTTTAATGATTTTCTGTATGCAGATGATCCGGTCCGTGTTCCTGGTGATGCGGTGCGTGTGCCAGTGCACCTTCCCATTTACTTACCGCCGCGGTGGCCAGCGCGTTTCCTAAAACATTCGTCATTGTCCTGCCCATATCGCAGAACACATCAATGGCTAAGATCAGGCCAATACCTTCCGGTGGTATATTGAACATACCACAGGTGGCCAGCACTACGACGAGCGAAGCCCGGGGAACACCGGCGATGCCTTTGCTGGTAAGCATGAATACGAGCAGCATGGTGATCTGGGTACCGATATCGCCGGTCACCGAAGTAATATTATAAGCCTGCGCGATGAACATACTGGCAAAAGTCATGTACATCATGCTGCCATCGAGGTTAAAGGAATAACCAAGCGGCAAAACGAAGGATACAATTTTATCCTTGCAGCCAAACCGTTCCATCTCTTCGATCAGTTTGGGCAGTACCGCTTCACTGCTGGCAGTACTGAAGGCGATGGCCATGGGATTTGAGATCCGTCTCAACAGGACTGGCAAGCGTTTCCTTAGAAAGAGATAGCCTACAAAAAGCAAGATTAGCCATAATACAGCCAGTCCTAAATAAAAGGAGCCGATATAGTAAGCATAGGTCGTCAGGATACCCAATCCTTTGTTGGCGATCACGGCGCACATGGCACCAAAGACGCCCAGCGGGGCAAGTTTCATAACATAACCCACCATTTTGAGCATGACATGCGCCACCGAATCCAATGCTTTTACAACCGGTTCCCCTCTTTTCCCAATGGCTGTAAGGGCAACGCCAAAAAAGACAGAGAAGACAACCAGTTGCAAGACTTCATTATTAGCCATGGATTCGATCACACTTTTCGGCACCACATGGTCAACAAATTTTGCAAGGGAGAATTCTCCTGTTTTAGTGATGAGGTCTTTTGCCCCTTCCACATCAGTATTTGTAAGATTCACACCAACCCCTGGTTTGGTAATATTCACTAACAACAACCCAAGGAATAAACTGACCAGGGAAGCACTGACAAACCAGAGCATGGCCTTCCCTCCTACCCGCCCTACCGTTTTCAGGTCTCCGAGTTTAGCGATCCCCACTACCAGTGTCGCAAATACAAGCGGCGCAATGATCATCTGTACCAGCCGCAGGAAAATAGTGGTTAGTAATTTGATCTTTGGACCAAAATCTTTGATAAAAGCCGGGGTCGCGTTCTGATGAATAATATAACCCACCCCGATACCCAATGCCATTGCTATTAATATGTAAAGGGTAAGCCGGTTATTTTTTGACATAGCAACTGGTTTTGCAGGGAATTAAGAAGACCGAAAATCGGAAAAAATACCCAGTCGCAGCACTTTTAAACGGAAAGCCGTTTATAATTCTTTTTGAATCCTTTTGCGGGAAATCTGTATTTTCCCTCCTGCTTATAAAAGCAACTGCCTCACCCAAACCAACGCTATGGCTGAACAACAAACCGGGTTCAAACCAACCCTTGGATTATTTGACGGAACGATGATCGTGGCGGGCTCGATGATCGGCTCTGGTATCTTTATTGTTAGCGCGGATATTACACGCAATGTAGGTAGTGCCGGCTGGCTGATCGCTGTATGGCTGATCACCGGTTTTATGACCCTGAGTGCCGCCCTTAGTTATGGCGAACTGAGCGGGATGTTCCCAAAAGCCGGCGGGCAATATGTTTATCTTAAAGAAGCATATAATCCCCTGATCGGGTTTCTCTATGGCTGGAGTTTTTTCGCGGTGATCCAGACAGCTACTATTGCAGCGGTCGGTGTGGCTTTTTCCAAATTCCTCAGCTACATGGTGCCTCAGTTAGGAAATGAACATCAGCTGTTTGATCTAGGCTTCTTGAAGATCTATTCAGGCCAGTTGGTTTCTATTGCGATCATTGTCATATTGACCTATGTCAATTCCAAAGGGATCAAGGAAGGAAAGTTCATTCAAACACTTTTCACATCAGCCAAACTACTTGCTTTATTCGGTCTTATATTATTCGGATTTATCCTTGTCAAAGAAAGTTACTGGTCACAGAACTGGGCTACTGGGTTCAATGCGACGCAACCTACCGTAGATGCCACAACGGGTGCTGTCAC
>JANMKG010000197.1:0-1784 GCA_031371915.1 Chitinophagaceae bacterium
TCCAATTCCACCCCTACCCCTTCACAACCCTTATTGATAAAAGCTTTCAATACTCCCCCTTCGCCACAACCAATTTCCAATACCCTCATTCCAGGTTTAACAGGAAATTTTTCTTCCATAAAAGGAATAACGTACTTCTCAGCGTTCAAAACCTGGATCTCAAAATATCTTTTCCTATTGGCGTGAAATTCAAACATCTTATTTTAGATAATAGTGAATAGATAATAACTAAAAATTTGATCTCCGGCTATTTAAAAAATATTTCTTCATACACGATCACTATTATCTATCCTCTGTTATTTATTATCTATTCTTCCACCGGCGCATCCAGCTCCACTTTCAAATTATTAATAATAAACTCCTGCCTGTCCGGGGTATTCTTACCCATATAATATTCCAGCAACTGCTGGATATGATCTCCCTGTTCCAGCCGCATCAGTTGTTTCCGCATCCCACTGCCGATAAATTGACCGAACTCATCCGGGCTGATCTCTCCCAATCCTTTGAAGCGGGTAACTTCTGGCTTGGTTCCGAGCTTTTTCATCGCCGCCTGTTTCTCCTGTTCACTAAAACAATAGATCGTTTCCTGTTTATTCCTCACCCTGAAGAGCGGCGTTTCCAATACATATACTTTCTCATGCTTGACCAGGTCCGGGAAAAATTGCAGGAAAAAGGTCGTTAATAATAAACGAATATGCATACCATCCACATCGGCATCGGTGGCGATGACCACGTTATTGAAACGCAGCCCTTCCAGTCCTTCTTCTATGTTCAGCGCATGTTGCAGGAGGTTGAATTCTTCGTTCTCATAGACCACTTTCTTGGTCAGTCCGAAACAGTTGAGCGGCTTTCCTCTTAAGCTAAAGACCGCCTGTGTCTCTACATTCCTGGCTTTGGTGATGGAACCGCTGGCGCTGTCTCCCTCGGTAATAAAAATGGTTGTTTCCTTTTGCTTGGCAATAAACTCTTCTTTATTTTTCGCGGGGAGCTCATCATCAAAATGATACCGGCAATCCCGGAGCTTGCGGTTATGAAGATTGGCTTTCTTGGCTCTTTCATTCGCAAGTTTCTTGATCCCCGCCAGTTCCTTTCTCTCCCTTTCACTTTGTTCGATCCTTTTCTTTAACGCGTCTGCGGTTGCAGGATTCTTGTGTAAGAAATTATCCAGCTCTTTGGCCAGGAAATCACCCACGAACTGCCGCATGCTTGGCCCTTCGATATCCACGTTCAGGGATCCCAGTTTTGTTTTTGTCTGCGATTCAAATACCGGCTCTACCACTCTCACCGAAACAGCCGCTACGATACCGGTACGGATATCGGAAGCATCATAATCTTTCTTGAAGAAATCCCTGATCGTTTTTACATAGGCTTCCCGGAAAGCCTGCTGGTGCGTGCCGCCCTGGGTGGTATGCTGGCCGTTGACAAAACTGTAAATATCTTCCCCGTATTCGTTAGTATGGGAAAGCGCCACTTCAATATCATCACCCGTAAGGTGAATGATCGGGTAACGGATCTCGTCTTCATTGGTCTTGCGTTGCAACAAGTCCAGCAAACCGTTCTTACTGACAAAACTATTACCATTGAATAGGATCTTCAATCCCGCGTTGAGAAAACAATAGTTCCATATCTGGATTTCCAGGAACTCCGGGAGAAACTTGAAATTCTTAAAGACCGTTTCATCCGGTATAAAATTGACAAGGGTCCCGTTTTGCTCACTGGTTTTCGCCTCTTTGTGTTCTTTTATCAGGAATCCTTTTTCGAATTCAGCTGTTTTTTCTTTGCCT
>JANMKG010000206.1:0-1618 GCA_031371915.1 Chitinophagaceae bacterium
CATCAGGCGTGTACTTTGCATCGTAGATAGCAGCGGTATGTCCTACAAGGTCGGCAAGCATCAGGCCTGTCGATGCATCCCATATTTTTGCGGTACCATCATCACCGAGGGTAAGTATTTTTTTACCATCAGAAGAAAAAGTGACTTTCGCTCCCCCGACATGCCCGACCGGTAAGATAAACCTCGGCTTCTTTGAGAAAGTTCCTACGGAAGAACCTAGAAAAAAAATAAGCAATATGGTTTTGATCGGTGGCATTCCTGGGTGGTAAAACTGGTCTATTTGCCCGGGTTCTTATCCCGGGCGATGTTGCGTGGGTACTGGCTTATTACTGGTAGTTAATTTCCAGGGTAACTAAAAATAATATATATTTTCAGCAAAATAAGTAAGCTTTTTAAAGCTTTTAGGAACAATAGGATTAACTTATAAGATCCCGCATCCAAAAGAACAGCTTTTGGGTCTTATTCAAACGCTGGTAAACTTATCGTGCTATGAGGATACTACTGCTTGCTATAGCTCTCACCTTTTACATGTTGTCGCCTGCACAGGATGGGGAAACGGTATCCAAAGTTTTGAACAATATCTTGCCATTTTTTAAATATAACCAGGAATTAAAAAACTGTGTGTTGATGCCTGGCGGAGAATTTGTTGCAGGTCGCCGGAACGGTGCTGATTCCATCACACTGGGCTACCCGCGAAAGACTAAAATACCTCCATTCCTGATCGCCAAATTTGAAGTCCGTAATAAGGATTACCGGAAGTTTACAGTATATGTGAGGGATTCGATCCTGCACACGCTTTTAGGTCAATTTATTACCGATGGCAAATCCAGGAAGATTGATTGGGCTGCAAAGATTGACTTCAAAGACCCGAGATTGGAGCCGATGATCATTTCACCCGACGACAGAATAATGGGCAGGAAAGAAATTGATGTCAACAAGATCATTTACAAAACTTCAACCGGCCAGGGGGTCGCGATCTACCCGGATACATTGGTCTGGATAAGGGATTTTGCCTATTCGTATAATGAGCCAATGACGAAAAGATATTTCTCTCATCCTTCCTTCAATAATTACCCGGTTGTAGGAGTAAGCCACCTGCAAGCTCTTGCCTATTGCGATTGGGTAATGCAACAGTGGAACACCGAACTAAAAGGCATTGGTGAAACAAATTATCATTTTCTCGTCAAACTTCCTTCAAGCGAAGAGTGGGAATATGCTGCGCAAACCGCATATACCTTCTCTGTAAAAGATTCTGCGCAAAGGATATCCTGTGAATCCCAAACGGGCGGTGTTACTATTCCTGACATTGGCTACAAATATAATTTTGGAAAATATTTTGATGCAACCGGGTTCGAAACAAAAAGCTACGGGAATGATGGTTTTTTTTATACCGCTCCCTGTAGTGCTTTCAAAGCCGATAAGTACGGCCTGTATAATATGATCGGTAATGTGGCGGAATGGACCTCAACACACGGGGCATACCAACCCGTATATAAGGCAGGAAGAAATGAGGAGCTCGCCACTCTCTTAAAAAAATTTCCTACTTCTCCCTTTGCAAAAATGACCGAAAAGGAGATCGATAGTTATCTTAATAAATACATTATTATTAAAGGAGGGG
>JANMKG010000232.1:0-3460 GCA_031371915.1 Chitinophagaceae bacterium
GATCAGGATATATTCGTTAAGCCGCCATATCGCCAAACCCTTTGTTGGCTGCTTGTGCTTCTTTTCACACATTGGTTTGTCTAAAATTAATTACACTTGTTTTTGAAAATGGCGAATGACATTTCTTGTCGTCTACATTTACAAATTTACTAGTTGCCAATGCTTTCTTAAAACGATCGTCTGTTTTCTTATTTAATGTGTCAAGGTGAAAATTTCCGTATTGACAAATACTGCCAACAAAATTTTGACCTTTGTCCATAAAATGAAAATACGGAAGGGATGCGTCACAACGTACCAAACAAAAAAAGTGTTTGATGAATATCGAAAGTTCGGCATTTTCAACTTCCAGTGCTCCATCAAACCTTTTGCCAACTTTATTGTCAATCAAATATTGTAAGGCATCCCCCAAAAGCTTATAATCGTTACGACCTAATGATAATTTTGTCAACCAATAATTATTGTTGTCGCCAAGAAAAACCAGGTTTTCAAAACCTAATTCTTTTGTCAAGTTACCTAGTTCTGCCGCCAATAGTTTGGTGTGTCCTTTCAACGATTTTGAGTCAAGTGTGAAAACGTAACTTCTAAAAACTTTTGGATAAAAGAACATTTCTTCGTCCTTACGATAATTATACTCCCTTAAAGGAAACTTTGGGTATTTATCTAAGCAGTCTTGTCGTTTAATTTTGATTACCATAGTGTGTCGAATAGCATAGCAGCCAACGTGGGTATTGTCGAATATACGAACAGTGATTTATTTTAATACTCTAAAATTGTTTCCTTGATTTTCAATATCTTAAATCAGATCATGCAAGATTTTATCAACGCAAGACCAATTGCGCAAATACAACTACCTGTTTCAGGAAATAAGATTATTTTTTCACCCTCCCTGGGTTCTTCTTTATAAAATCATCCCAGCCACCTTTCGCAGCTTTTCCCAAAATAGAATTCGATTGAAAATGATGACACATAGCCACCGCCAGCGCATCTGTCGCATCGTAGTGTTTGGGACTTTCTTTAAAAGATAATAAGGTCTGCAGCATTTTCATCACCTGCTCTTTATCCGCGTTACCATTACCCGTGATGGACTGTTTTATTTTTTTGGGAGAGTATTCCGTTACTTCCAGTCCATGCCGCATGGCCGCGGCGATGGCGACACCCTGGGCACGGCCCAGTTTCAGCATGCTCTGCACATTCTTGCCAAAGAAAGGAGCTTCGATGGCGAATTCATGTGGCTGGTATTTGGTGATCAGCCCGCTGACGGTATTAAAAATGAGCTGGAGTTTTTTATAACCGTCTTTTACCTTACCTGGTTTTAATACACCCAGTTCGAGTAAACTTACCTGTTGTCCGGTGATAGAAATAACACCATATCCCATTATCAGGGTACCGGGATCAATGCCAAGTATTATTTTGGGAGGCTTATGCAAGGAGGGTGTATTTTTATACCGGCGTTACAACGAAGCATAAAACAAGATCTATTGTATGCCGGCATAATACCGTCGGTTGTATACTAAAATGATCATTAAAATGGTATTACAAGATTAATGAAGCTGCACCGGAATATCAAACCCGATTTTTTTCGGGTCTTCATCAATTACTTCCTCGGCCCTTTGCTGTTTGTATGGTTGTCCTGGTCTATCTATCACCAGGTCAAGCAACAACCGGGACTGGACCAGGCCTGGCAACAGATCCGTCAATCTTTCAGCAGCCCGCTGCTCTGGAACCTGGTCGCTGTAATATTATTAATGGCTGTCAACTGGTCCATTGAAGCTGTGAAATGGACAATGTCCATCCGGCAAATTCAACCCGTCAGTTTTGGAAAAGCGATCAAAGCCGTCTTATCCGGTGTTTCTTTTTCTGTAAGTACACCCAACCGGATGGGTGAATACCTCGGACGGGTGCTGTACATGGAGGAAGGTAACCGGCTTAAAACTATTTCACTCACCATCGTCGGTAGTCTCAGCCAGCTTCTCATCACGTTGCTGATGGGAGGGATCGGCCTGCTCATCCTGCAACCGGGTATTGAAAAGGCCGGGTTTATTTCACCCATCTGGTTCCGGGTTATTTTATGGGGAACAGGGGGCGCTATTCTTGTTTTAACTTTGTTTTATTTCCGTCTTCCCTGGCTGATCAAATGGGTGGACCGTTTACCGGGAAACAAGCGCTTCGCCTACTTGTTGAGGGCGCTGGAAGATTTCAGTGCATCGTTATTGCTGCGCTTATTGTCTTTGTCCTTATTAAGATTCGTTGTCTTTATTATACAATATTACCTGCTCTTTCGTTTATTTAACGTGGATATCGGCTGGTGGCAGGTTTTTTGGACGGTGAGTGTGTCCTTCCTGGTGATGGCGGTGATACCTACTATCGCCATCGCGGAACTGGCGCAACGGGGAAAAGTAGTAACGACCATCGTCGGTCTTTACAGCGCCAACGGTTTAGGAATGACATTCGCCACCGCGGGGATCTGGTTCATTAATTTGATCGTTCCGGCGATTGCCGGGAGTTTGCTGATCTTAAGTATTAAAAAATTATATGCAGCCGAAAAAAAAGATCGTTAGTTTTTTTGTCTTGCTGATCCTGTGCTTCTTTGGTTTCTCTACCAATCCTCACCGGCCGGCGGATAATTTTTGCGGGATCAATAATATTTCCTTTAAAGTGGATGAAGAAGTTTCCTTCACGGTCTATTATGCTGTAGCGGGTATTTATGTGAATGCCGGTAATGCCACCTTTACCAGTAAACTGGAAACAGTGAATAACCGTCCCGTGTATCATATTACAGGAGACGGGAAAACAAATTCTTCCTATGACTGGGTCTATAAAGTGAAAGATAAATACGAGTCGTATATCGATACGGCCACGCTGCAGCCGCTTCGTTTTGTAAGAAATGTGAACGAGGGAGGGTATAAAAAATACCAGAATGTAACGTTCAATAAATCTGCGAATACCGCGGTCACTACGGATGGCGTATTTAAAGTACCGCCTTGTGTGCAGGATGTGGTGAGCGCTATGTATTATGCCCGCAATATTGATTTTTCGAAATTACGCCCCGAGGACAAGATCCCTTTTTCCATGTTCCTCGATAATGAAGTGTTCAACTTATATATCCGCTACCTGGGAAAAGAAACCATTAAAACCAAATATGGAAAATTCAATACAATCAAAATAAAACCCCTGTTGATAAAGGGAACTATTTTTGAAGGAGGAGAGGATATGACTGTATGGGTCAGTGATGACGCCAATCGTATTCCTGTCAGGGCGGAAAGTCCGATAGTGATAGGTAAGGTAAAAATTGATATGATGAGTTATGCCAATCTCAGGTATCCCCTCACCTCATTGATCAAAAGAAAATAGAGCCACCCCTCCCTCGGAAGGAGGGGCTTTAAATTTCTTCCAGTTTAAAGAAATCTTTTGGCCGGGTACCCCTGTCGGTTTGTTGCAGGTTGCAGCATTCATGCACCGG
>JANMKG010000233.1:0-3341 GCA_031371915.1 Chitinophagaceae bacterium
AAAGTGACAATGCCAAGCCAAAGCATCCTGTAGGAAGTAAGGAAGGAAGACCGGTATCGCAGGAGGCAGTAAAGCAAGGCGCCGGCACCAAAAGAGTCTAACCGGCAAAGGGTATGATACATATATGCATAAGATAAAGCAGCTTCATGTTTAACGAGGTATATATTATAACCGATCCTGAAAAAAAATGAAAAAATGAGTATCCCGGCGCAGAGTCTTATCAGTTGTTTTTGTGTCCGGCAAAGCCATATCATTAAAGGCCAGAAAATATAGATCTGTTCATCGATAGCCAGTGACCAGGTATGGTTTAGATAAGCTGCTGGAGGGTTGCCTTTATTAATAAAATACCAGTTCTGTGTATAGGTATAATAATAACCAATGTTATCCTTAAAATAATCAAAAGCGGCCGTATCCTTTGTCAATAAATAAGCATACACGGTAAAAGAGATAATGACAAGGTAATACAGAGGGAAGATCCGAAGTACTCTTCGCATATAAAATTTCCTAAAATAATGATTATCTTCCTTTGTCTCAATGAGGATTCCGGTGATAAGCAGGCCTGATAAGGCAAAAAGGAGATCGATTCCCACCCAGCAGACCTCGAGGTTAATAAACTTCTCGAAGAAATGTTTAAAAAGAACGAGCAAAATACCGGTGGCCCTTAGTCCATCCAGGTTGCTGTGGTTGTTGTTAGTTATGGCGAAATCTTTCATTAATGATGATCAGAGGTACCTGCCTTCGGGAGAAAATTATTTCAGACTTAAATATCTCACAATATACTTCCCGATCAGGTCAAATTCCAGGTTGACTGTACTGCCTTTTTGTACTTCTTTTATATTACTATGTTCAAGAGTGTAAGGAATGATGGTTACTTTAAAACTTTTTTTCTTAACAGCAAAGCTGGTAAGACTGATACCATTGACGCAGACAGATCCTTTTTCAATGACAAGGGCGGCAAATTTGCCGGGATAAGTGAATTCAAGATCAACACTACCTTTCTCTTCTTTTCTTTTAATGCAAGTGCCAACTGTATCCACATGTCCCTGCACGAAATGACCATCTACACGGCTGTTCGCAGTGAGGCATCTTTCGAGGTTTATAATACTGTTTTCCCTAAGATTGCTGAGGTTGGTTTTTTCAAGGGTTTCCTTTACCGCGGTCACACGGTGCTCTCCATTCCTCGTTTCTTCGACTGTAAGGCATACCCCATTATGGCTAATGCTTTGGTCAATGACGAACTCGTCTGACAGGGGGGAACTTATCCAGAAAGATCTATTGGAACCATTGGAAATGACTTGTTTAACAATACCAGAGGATTCAATGATGCCTGTGAACATAGGGCAATTTAAATCAAATTCGATTTAGCTTACTATTTTCAGATATTCCTGCTATCTTTGCTCTCCTAAAAAATACCGAAGGAGGTATATCCATTTATGCTGATCATCGATTCAAAAGATTGCGAAAACATCGACAAAGCGCTTAAGAAGTACAAGAAGAAATTCGAAAAATCCAAAGTATTACTTCAGCTCCGTGAACGCCAGAGTTTTATCAAGCCGTCCATAAGACGCCGCGGCCAGGTCCTGAAAGCCATCTACAAGCAGAGCATCGCCAGCGGTAAGATCGAAGGTTAATTTTACGCGGCCTGCATAATATATTCAAATAGCTGCCCTCTTTATCATAGGGTAGCTATTTTTTTGGGCTATTGTGTAGCTTTACATCGACTTATGCCTGCATTAACCCATTCCTCCACGCGATCTTTCCTGGATTACCTGAAGTTTGAAAAAAGGTATTCAGTACATACACTCACCTCATACGAAACAGACCTGGTTGATTTTATTGATTATCTCAACACGCAATTTGGGGCCGTTTCACTGGAACAGGTCAGTCACAATTTTATCCGTAGCTGGCTGGCTTACCTGAAGAGCAAAGGACTTACTGGCAAATCGATCAACCGGAAAATATCCAGCCTGAAATCTTTTTTCAAATATCATTTACGGATCGGGGAGATTGAATCCACCCCCATGGCAAATGTGATCAGCCCGAAAATGAGTAAACGGTTACCTGTTTTTGTAAAAGAAGAAGATACCCGTCAAATGATCCTTGCTTTGGGCCGGTCCACCGAAAACTGGAAATCCCTGAATGCCCGGATGCTTATCACGATCTTTTATGCCACGGGGATGAGGTTAAGTGAATTGATCAACCTGCGGGAAAAACAAATTGATGCCGGCAAGGGGCAAATAAAAGTATTGGGCAAAGGAAATAAGGAAAGGATCATTCCTGTAAGCCCGGAATTGGTAAAGGATATGCGGAACTACCAACACCTCAAGAAAAAGGAGTTTGAGCAGGCGGATGATTTCTTCCTTGTAACAGAAAAAGGAAAAAAACTTTATCCCAAGTACGCTTACCTGCTCGTCAGGCAGGTCTTGGGAGAGGCCAGTACACTTGATAAAAAAAGTCCCCATGTACTACGTCACAGCTTTGCCACCCATTTGATGAATAACGGGGCGGACCTGAATGCTGTAAAAGAACTGCTGGGACATAGCAACCTGGCCTCAACGCAGGTGTACACCCATAATACTATCGAAAAACTCAAAGATGTGCACCGCAAATCTCATCCCAAGGCTTAAAATATCCCCCGGCACAATAAAATTTTAGGAGAATTTTGTTTGGGGAAAACTCTCTTTTGCACTAACTTGACTACAGACAAAAGAACCAAACCCTACCGAAAAGGCATTTAAAAGTTCTTTACTTATTGTTTCACTTAAACATGATGATTATGAACGTAAACATTCAATCAGTTCATTTCGATGCTGACAGTAAATTGATCGGGTATGTAAAACGTAAACTGGAGAAACTGGGTAATTACAATGACCGTATCATCCAGGTTAATGTGTTCCTGAAACTCGACAATGTGGTTCATGCTATCAAAGACAAGATCGCCGAGATCAGGGTCCATGTACCCCGGCGAAACTTTTTTGTAAAATCAACAAGTAAATCATTTGAAGAGTCGTTTGATGATGCACTCGACTACATGGTAACGCAAAAAAAAAAAAATAAGGAAAGAAAAGCCGCTTAAAAGATTAAGACCCCCCGGGGTCTTTTTTTTGCGGTAAGCTGAATATAAAGTCGGAAAGACCGGAATTCCGAAAGATCCATTTTGTTAGCAGGAACGTCTTCCGGACTTGCAGTCTTTTCGTCTTCCGGACATTTCTCACAACTCCCTGACAACAAGCAAAAAAATCCCTTAGCAAAATTTTTCCAATTATCAAATTCCCTTACCTTTGCCTCCCCAATAAATGGGGGTAGTTCTTTATTGTTTGGACCGTCCTGGTATCCTGATC
>JANMKG010000261.1:0-2219 GCA_031371915.1 Chitinophagaceae bacterium
GCCTGTTTGAAGGCTTTTTGTTTGTTGCCTGATTTGATCCAGTTGGTATAAAAACTATTCATGAGTTGTTGGGTGGCAACGTCATCTACTTTCCACAGGCTCATCACGATCGCTTCCGCACCAGCGACAAGGAAAGCACGCTGAAGACCATATACCCCTTCGCCGTTCTTTATCTCACCCAAACCTGTTTCGCAGGCACTGAGTACAACAAGGTTGGTCCCTTTCAGATCAAGGTTCATCGCTTCATAAGAGGTCATGATGCCATTATTACTGCTGTCAAGTCCCGGCACAAGTTTATTCGCGTCGGAAGCGCCGGTCAGCATCAGGCCCGAGCGAAGCAATACATTATCCTTTGCATTATCCGCATGAACTCCGATGGGCCAGCTGGCTTTCTCCACATCCTTTAAAAAAAAACCGTGGGTAGCAATATGCAGGATGGATACTTCTTTTGCCAGTTTAAGGTTTGTCTCCGTGGCATCTCTTTGTGTAAGCTCATCTACCTGGTACCCGGAGGCCTTAAGCACTTTATTGATACCATCCACTTCCACTTTTGTACCGGGCAATTGTACGATCACACCCGAACCATAATCCGGGAAACCGATCAGGGTCGCGTTCTTATCTCCATGCCCGTTTCCTTTATTATTATTTATGACCAGGTCACGTGGATTGCCGATCAGTATGATATCATATTCATTGATCAAATAATCTCCACCCGCTTTCTTCAGGGTATAAAGATTTACCTGGTTGTAAACACCATCCAGCGAAACATAGACCTTCTTTTTCCCTTTTAGTTCTGTTTCAAACGGCGACCAGTAATTGTTATAGGACTGTTCATCATTGAGTTTATTCTTCATGGAAAGCTTGTAGGTCCTTGCAAATTTGTTCTCCATATCATTCCCGTTCTCCAGCAGTACCACTTTCAGCTGGGGGTTATTCTTCGTGATCACCAATGCCAGGTAACGGGAGCCATCACTGAATACCTGGTCAAAATTCCGGAGCCGGATGATCTCGAGCAAGGCCTCGTCGGGTTTCAGTTCTTTTTGTACTTCTGAAACCTTTGTCTTACCCGTGAAATAAAATTTGGCAAACTCCTTTGAGTTCTCGGATAATTTCTTTTCCATTTTGTTCACTTCCGATTCCAGTGAATCAAGATTAACACCCTGTTCTTTTAGTTCTTCTTTTGAATAAACATACAAGGCGGTGAGCTGTTCTTTGTGATCGATCCAGTCGGTATAATCACTGACCAGTTGTTCATTGCCGCCCGCTAATATACTCTGGCTTATTTTACGGGTAGAGCTAAGCAACAGCCCCTTGGTAGCGGCCCTGTATTCAAAGAGATCGTTGATGATCCCCTTATCGGTCGCGCCGGCTTCCACCGCGAAATTGTAAAAACGCTGGAACCTGGGCGAAAGCATATCCCAGTATTTTGTTTTTTCCGACTCACTCATCGGCGGGAAATAACGGTTGATAAAATCAAGTGTTTTTTCCATCACCTCATGGTAGAGAGGGATAGCTTTGGACAAGTCTTTTTTCTTCCACCAGTAAATGGCCAGGTCTTCCTGCGACTGAACAAATAGCGGGTGTATACTGCCCAGCGCCTCTTCCCTTATTTGCAGTGCTTGTTGCAGCATCGGTTCGGCTTCCGCGTAACGGGCTTTGTAGCGATAGAAATTTCCCAGGTCGCTGATCACTTTTGCATACGCAGGACTACTGGCTCCCAGCGTTGATCTATAAATATCGGCTGATCGTTTCAGCATATCTTCCACCCTGTCCTCCTTTTTCATCAACATGGCGAGTATGGCCACATTATTGAGCATATTGGCGAATTCCGGCTTGGTCTTATCCAGTCTTTTCTCGAGCCCCTGGTAGATCTTTTCCGCCTCGGTATATTTTTCCATTTGCTGGTATAGCAAGGCAAGGTTGGAGAAAAATTTCAAATGATTCTTTGCTTTGCTTACTTCCAGTTCCCCGGCGAGTTGCAGCGCTTCCTGTAATAATTTCACCGCCGCTTCATAACGGCCCATGGACTGGAACAGCATGGCCTGGTTATTCAGGACGATCGCGTAAGGCATGGCCTTCTGCTGTTTATTCACCCTGATCACATCGATGGCTGATTCAAATTCTTTTTCAGATTCATTGTATTGGCCGAGATTGTAATGCAGCACTGCGTAATTATTCAGGGATGCCGCTACCGCCATATTGGTCTTTCCCAATTTTTC
>JANMKG010000262.1:0-2760 GCA_031371915.1 Chitinophagaceae bacterium
AGGGAGGTCTGTCATATGGAACAGGATACACTCAAAATTTGAATAAATATTTTCAGGAATGATATAGGACCAATGGGGAATAAAGATCTTTCCAGGTTTTAATGTTGATACATTCTCAAAAGTAAAATCTGCTTTCCTGTCAATTAATTTCCATTCGCCGCCCGGGTCTTGTTGAAGCGATTCAACCAGGCCCTTGTTCCATGTTTTTTCGGATACTATGATGTTCATGGCCTGTAAACGTATTTATTGAACAAGGTCCCGTTTATTTTCACCTGCCCGTTACTGGTAAACCCGGACTTTAAAAAACTTTTGGAGGAGGCGGTATTCGATTCATTCACATAAGCCTGAACAGGCTCTTTCTTACTCTTTGTAAATTCCCGGCAGGAATCAAGCAGTAATTTTTTAGCATGCCCTTTGTTCCTGAAAGCCTTATCCAGCGAAATAGTTAAAACATTTTCCCCGTCCTTTTTTTCGATCCTGACCTGGCCCGCAGGAATTTTTTCTTCTGAAAAGACAAGCAGCAGCTTGTCGGGATCCTGAACGGCTTTTTCAAACCATTGGGTATGTTCTTCCAGTGTTATTTTCCTTTGCTGAATGGAATTGTTCACCACGTCTTCGTCATTGACCCAGGTAAAATAAAGGAGCAGGTCGGCTATGGTTGCTTTTCTGTATTCCATTTGCTGTGTATGACCACGTCAATATAGTTTTGTTTAAACAAACAATGTTGTTTTAAACGTGCCTCTTCTGTATAGTTGTTTTTTACTAATACCTTGTAGAGGTGAGGCCGGAGGTCAAAAGCATAGGTAAAGATCTTATGCAACTGCAATTCCCCAAAAGCGATTTTCTCCAATAAGGCCAGGAAATTGGACCAGTGAAGTTCAAAATAGTCTTTTTCCAGTTCCGTCTTCATGACGAAAGATATTTCGGCATTCTTATCTCTCCAGTTGATATGCACCAGGCCGCCATACCCGGTAAACTCCTCCCCTTTTAAATAGGAGAACAATAACTGGCCCGGCTGTTCCTGTTCAAAGAGCCCTGCTACAACCGTCTTAAAATATTCTTCTTGCTTAGCTGTCGTTAAGGGCTCGGTTTGCCGTAAATGATAAAGCTGCTCGTTCCGCGTTTTTAAGATAATATACTTATCCTCGTCACGCAAAGGACAAAGCGTATAGTTATTGTAAGTAAAAATATTATTTTTAAGCTGCCTGTATTTTCTCACGGTGTCATCTTGTAGGGGTAATCGTTGGGGGTTAGCCCGCTTTATACAGGCTTTTATATTTCAGCTCGGCCAATGCCCAGTCATCTTCCTTGTCAATGTCCTGTGCATGTAATTCATCTATTTCTATTGGGAAGCTGTTGGAAGTCCGGAGGCTTTTGTTCTTATACAGGGAAGGTATGTTAAACGTATAAAACATACCCGCATCATAGTACGCCTTTTCAAGGTCCTGTGTTCGTTGTTTGGAAAAAGCATGATCAAAAGGAACAACAGACCCGTTTGCAGCCTTTTTCATCGCCCGTTGTACAGGATGCCCGTAAGCAATTACCGGGAATACACAGTCAGCATCTTTTGCGGATAACAGGTCAAATGACTTTTTCAACAAGTCATCGGTTATAAAAGGAGCGCAGGGATAAATGCAGGTACCGGTTTCGAATTCCTCGTTTTGCTTTTTATATCCTTCCAGCACTTCTATCAAAACATCCACGGTGGATGCCATGTCATTGCTGTTTTCGGTACTACGGAGAAAAGGAACGTATGCCCCGAGGTTCTTGGCGATGGCGGCAATTTCCGGGTCATCCGTTGACACCATGATAGTATCGAACAACCCGGAACGGATAGCCGCTTCAATGGAATAGGCAATAATGGGTTTACCTAAAAAAGGTCTGATGTTTTTGCGGGGTATGCGCTTACTGCCCCCGCGGGCGGGGATAATAGCGATTTTACCCATTGTAATAATCAGTTATTGTCCTGATAACATATGCTAGTTGCTCATCCGTGATACTGGGATACATGGGTAAGCTCAGGCACCTGCTGTAATATTGTTCTGCAGCAGGATAATCTCCTTCCTTAAATCCCTGTTCCCGGTAATACGGCATCAGGTGGACAGGAATATAGTGTACCTGTGGAAATATATTTTTTGCGCGCAGGTGGTTATACAAACCCAGCCTGTTATCGGCTTCTATAATATATAAGTGATAAGCATGGCCTTCAACGGAACCAGATTGCCCTTTCAGCCATTTTTTTCCTTCGAAAGCTTTTGCATAAATGGCCGCAATTTCCCTTCTCCGGGCCAAACCCGCGTCTGCCCGCTGAAGCTGGGAAATACCCAGTGCCGCCTGGAAATCAGTAAGCCGGTAATTGTAACCGAGTTCCTGCATTTCCATATACCAGCCGGGATAACCCGTCATTTCTTTTTCTTTGGAAGCATTACCTGCTGCCCAGCACTTATCATTTACAAAGTCGTCCTGGTTTTTTGTAATACCATGTGTTCGCAGCAGCAGCAGTTTTTCGTACAATTCTTTATCCGCTGTCGTGATCATCCCTCCTTCTCCGCAAGCAATATGCTTTACCGGGTGAAAGGAAAATATGGCCAGCTCTGCATACCGGCCATTACCACAAAACTGCCGAACCCCTTTGCTATCAGTAAAAAAGCCGCCGGGAGCATGACAGGCATCTTCAATGATCCAGCATCCGTATTCATCAGCCAGCTCCCTGAATGCTTCTATATTAACGACAGCCCCTGCAAGATCTACCGGGATGAT
>JANMKG010000265.1:0-3125 GCA_031371915.1 Chitinophagaceae bacterium
CCCGAAGAAATCAATTCATTGTACCCGAAATAATTAATAAGCGATCGATCACCACCTACAATATTAAGCTCCTCCACTGTTATTACTCCCTTTCGGATCAACGCTTCAGAAACCGTAGCACCATTGCTATGCGCTATTAACCTGTCAAACTTCGTACCCTCCAACTGTTCAATTAATTTTTTTCCATACTCAGTATTCAACGTGTATTCCCCCAGGGAACTATTGTCAACAACCCCCCGCAACAATTCTTTTGCTGACAACTTATCGCTTGTTGCAAAATATTCGCCGGGATTGTATTTTTTATCAGTAAATGCGCTTGTTACAGATTTATGCTTATCAGTTATTGCGTTTACTTCATTGGTATTGAATAATCCCAAAATGATTCCTTCATGTATTTTTTTTCCCGATCCCGGCGGGGGTACCTTGATCCTGCCAACATCGTTCATAAGTTTTTGCAACTGATTTTTATAATGGGTACTGTCTTCATGAATACTTTTATCAAAAAAGATTTTATCTATTCTTTCCTGTTCTTTTTTCTGAAATTCCTTTTGAATTGAATCGGCTTTGTAAATTCTTTCATAGTCTTTAAACTTTGTCATGAAATGCTCCTTCTCCTTGTCCAATGCCAGGCTTTCGTTATCCAATTCATCCGACCATTTAGCGCAATATGCCTTCAAAGCATTATCATTATCGGGAACCTTACCATCACCGCATTTAGCATTGTATTGGTCTATTTTAAGGTCATATTCCTTAAAATGTTTTTCCACCAATTCTTTAAGAGGGAATAGCTCATTTTGAAAATTAGCAGGCCACCTCATTGGGATCGGGGGCAGATTTTGCGCTAAAGCAATGGGTGCTGAAAAAGCCAGTATTGCAGTAAATATGTACTGTATAAAGATGCCTGTTATTTTATAATTTTTCATCCTGGAAAAATTAAAAATCAGTTTTTAAATGCCTTCGTCCTTATAAATTCATTACCAAACCAATACGATTTCCATACATCCTCACTGATAATTTTGAAAGAAGGTTTGGCTTCCCATACCTATTAAAATAGCTCGATTTATGGGATTTGTTCTTTCCTCCATTTGGCATCACTCCTCCAATAACTGCCCCGGTTAAAGCACTTCCCCCTACGATCAATAGAGTGTTATCTTTTTTAGGCGGCGTTGAAACGGGTTGACTCGCTTCTGCAATTTCTTTAGCCGCATAGGCCCCTGCCGCAAAAATGGTGGCACCAATAAAAATATTTGCCGGCACAGACCTTTTTATCTTCGTGGTCAATATCGTAATAGAAGATGCTAAAAAAAATCCTCCTGCGGCCCCGGTTGCCCATTGATTTTCGCCGCTTTGGTTTTGTAAGAGGCTTCCTCCAAGCCCACCAAGTAGTGCAAGCGCAAAACCATTCGCAATTGGATTACTTGTGAATCCTACATGCTCAGTATGAGGGTTATTACCGCCTACTACTCTCGATCCCCCGCCGGGGCAAGCCAAATCACCAGACCTCTTTGCCTCCTCATAAGTAGAAAATGTTTGAGACACCGGGCAAAGGCCATTTCTTACGCATCCGTCACAATAATAAACGGTGTATTGAGCAAATGTGATGGTACCAAAAAGCAAAAAAGATATAACCGATGTAATTAATATTTTTTTCATGCAGTTTGTTTTAAGTATGATGACTATAGAAAATAAAAGCCGAATTTATTATTCGGCAAACAGTGTTTACATACCAGTAAGATGGCATTTTCATCTACCAAGAAGCTGGTATACAAAAAAAGATTACCCTATAATGTGCGGCTGCTACTGATGGAGGAAGCACAACCTGAAATATCGGAAGCGGTGCCGGTAATCATGGTCTTGTTTGTATTGATAGTGCAGTTACCTCTTGCCACACCGGCGCTAAAGGTGAACTGACTGCTTGTGATCATGCCACTGAAAGTTCCGGCTACATGTTGTCCGCCATCTTCCTTATAATAGCCATATCCCGACACATCATTTACGATGATGAAATTAAGCATCCCGGATTCGCAACTGCTTCCGCCTCCTGTTTTAGTAAAACGGCCTTCGAAGACCATAACCGATTGCGTACTTGTTTCTTTGAATATAAAGGCTTCAGCAAATGCATGCCCCGGTATTGTAAAACTATTAACCATGGGATTTGATCCGTCAGCATTGACAGAAAAATTCAGGATCATTCCGGTATGCCCGGTAAATACTGCCTGGGAAATGCCAATACCACTTGTAATCGTTGTAGCAGTAGAAAGGGTATCTTTTACACCGTCGACTATTGCATACATTTTGTTATCCCCATTTTGCAAATTAAGGTAGAAGTTTCCTGTACTCCCGGTTATAGTTCCTTTATAAAGACCGCCGCTTTTACTATCGTTGACAGGCTGAGCTGTCGGAGCGGAGCTGGTAAAATTATTGTTGCTGTTATTACTGTCTTTAGTGCACCTGAAAAAAAAGACAGCAAGCAGTAAGAGGACATATTTGTTGAGATAATTTGCTTTTCTCATAATTTTTTAATTAAGAAACTAAGGTAGCAGTCACAGAAAAATGAGTCAATACAATTAAACTGGTATTTTCATCTACCAACTAATACGTACAGGTAAATCTTTAATGGGAATTTATTTTATAAGCCCCTTGCTATAAGCATATTTCAGCAATCCCGCCAGGTTGTGGGCCTTTGTTTTCTGCATGATGTTCTTGCGGTGGGTTTCTACTGTCCGGTAACTGATATGCAGTTCCAGGGCAATCTTATCATTGGTATATTCTTTTGCAAGCAGGTGCATCACTTCCAATTCTCTTTCTGTCAGCGATACCAGGTCAGTTGTTTTTTTTTCCGAGAGCCCTTCCAGAATAATATTCTCCACTTCTTCGCTGAAATAATGCCGTCCTTTCATCACCTTATGAACGGCTTCCACGAGTTCGTCCCGGTCTGAATTTTTTAGCAGGTAACCCGACACGCCGATATGTACCAGTTCGGAAATGATCTCGCGGTCGTTGTAGGTGGTCAGCATGATGATCTTAATACCTGGTTTTTTTTCTTTTAGCAGCTTCGCGGTTTCAATCCCATCCAGACCGGGCATATTGAGGGGCCGGGCTGGGACGACGGGAAGACGCTGCGG
>JANMKG010000275.1:0-4719 GCA_031371915.1 Chitinophagaceae bacterium
AACCAGCAACCAGCAACCAGCAACCAGCAACCAGCAACCAGCAACCAGCAACCAGCAACCAGCAACCAGCAACCAGCAACCAGCAACCAGCAACCAGCAACCAGCAACCAGCAACCAGTAACCAGCAACCAGCAACCAGCAACCAGCAACATGAAACTAGACATACTTGCGATAGGCGTTCACCCTGACGACGTTGAACTCGGTTGTTCAGGAACACTGATCAATGAAATTAAATCCGGGAAGAAAGCCGGCATCCTCGATCTCACACAAGGAGAATTGGGTACAAGGGGTACTATTGAGACACGCTACGAGGAAGCTGCAAATGCCGCGATGATTATCGGTGTGCAGGTAAGGGAGAATTTGAAGATGCGGGATGGTTTCTTTGAGAACGATGAGGACCACAAACGCAAACTCATCAGTGCTATCCGCAAATACCAGCCGGAGATTGTGATAGGAAATGTGTTGCATGACCGTCACCCGGATCATGGCCGAGCCGGCGGAATGATCGCCGATTGTTGTTTTTTATCAGGGCTGGCCAAAATAGAGACCAGCGATGAGAACGGTAAACCCCAGCCAAGATGGCGCCCTTCCTATGTACTTCATTATATCCAGGACTGGTACCACGAGCCTGATCTCCTGATCGATATCAGTGATGTGTTTGAACAAAGGATGAAATCCATTGAAGCTTACAGCACGCAGTTTCACAATGCGACAGACAAGAGCGGTGAGCCACAAACCTATATATCAACTCCTGATTTTCTTGAAAGTGTGATCGCCAGGGCGAGGATGTTTGGCAAACGCATCGGTGTGAAATATGCAGAAGGCTTTATATCCGAAAAAAAGATCGGTATTCGTAGCCTTGATGCATTGATACAGAATGAGACATGAACGGTTGTTCGCATTTGACTTTCCTGTGTAAAAGATTCCACAGTAACTGGTTAAGTACATCCAATTCTTCTCGTAACTTTCACACTTGATATCACCCGTAAAGATTACCTTTGCAGCTGAAATAATAGTCCTATGGCGAGTCCGAAATTTTCTCATACATCACAATCCTTTCATACCGAATTAAAGAAAAGGATCAGTGATTATTTTCAACAAACCGGCAAGTCCTCTACCGGCAATTTTTCCCTGTACTTCAAGGCCATTTTATTGGTTGTAAGCTTTGTCCTTGTATATATTCATCTCGTATTTTATACACCAGTAACCTGGCTGGCGATAGTAGAGTGTATCGCCCTGGGTGGCCTGACAGCGGCAATTGGTTTTAATGTCATGCACGACGGCATGCACGGCAGTTTTAGCCGCTATAAATGGGTGAATGAAATGGCCGGCCTTTCCCTGAATTTTTTAGGCGCTAATAATTTTATGTGGCGCTCCAAACACAATATCATTCACCATACCTATACTAATATCGAAGGTATTGATGACGATATCGAGGCCAAGCCCCTTCTTCGTCTTTGCGAAACACAAAAATATTATAAGATCCACCGCTTCCAGCATTGGTATTTCTGGGTGGCATATTCACTTTTATACATCTGGTGGGTCTTTTTTACCGATTACAAGAAATATTTCTTAGGCAGGATCGGTCCTACTCCTTTAAAGAAAATGACCATTGGTGATCATATCTCCTTCTGGGGTTTTAAATTATTACATGCGTTTATTTTTATGGCGGTGCCGATCTATATGCTTGGTTTCTCTACCTGGGTGATCGGGTTTCTTATCTATGGTGGTTTTGCGGGTTTAGTGCTGAGTATTGTGTTCCAGCTGGCACATACTGTAGAGGATACGCATTTCCCCCAGGCCAATATCGAAACCAATAAAATGGAAGATGAGTGGGCGATCCACCAGTTAAAGACTACCGCAAATTTTGCTACCCGCAACCGGCTGATCTCCTGGTGGGTGGGCGGATTGAATTTCCAGGTAGAACACCACCTTTTTCCCCGGATATCCCATGTGCATTATCCCGAGATCAGCAAGATCATTAAGAAAGCCTGCCAGGATTTTGGCTTCCCTTATATTGAATATCCCAAAATGAGAACGGCGGTTGTATCGCATGTGACACACTTAAAAAATCTCAGCCGGAAATGACAACCGGTTCACAAATAATCAAAGGAGTCATTTTGACTCCTTTTTTGTTAGGGTTCTGCCTCCCGGTACACCGGAGCTTTTCCACAAACCCATATCCGATTTTGTAGCTATTTTAAAGCCAGTTAACTTGCACGGCTTTTTAACTCAAGATTATGCCTGAATATTCCAATTACGACCCCAATAGTGTAGCAAATCCTAACAACAATATTTTTGGTCTGCCCAGCACGGAAGAAGACTCCCGTCTCGTGATCGTTCCTATTCCCTGGGAAGTGACAGTAAGTTATGGCGCCGGTACAGCCCGGGCCCCGGAAGCGATCCTCAGGGCGAGTATGCAGGTGGACCTGTTTGACCCGGAAATGCCCGATGCCTGGAAGCAGGGTTTTTATATGCGTCCCAGTGACCGGAAGATCCTGATGAAGAGTGATTACCTCCGTAAGGAAGCGGAACTCTATATTGATTATATATCCAAAGGCGAAGAAGTGTCAGCAAACCAGTTCATGTGTAAAACACTGAAAGAGGTGAATGAAGGCAGTATCTTCCTCAACAACTGGGTATATGAACAGACCAAAGCGTTGATGGAAAAAGGGAAACTGGTGGGCCTGCTTGGCGGCGATCATAGCACCCCCCTGGGTTATTTCAAAGCCATTGGTGAAAAATATGGCGAGTTTGGCATTCTGCAGGTAGATGCGCATTTCGACCTGCGACAAGCTTATGAGGGATTCAATTATTCGCATGCGAGCATCATGTACAATGCATTGAAAGAGGTACCGCAATTAAAAAGACTGGTACAGGTGGGTATCCGTGATTTTGGCAGCGATGAATGGGAATATGTAAAGAACAGCGATTTCCGGGTCGTTACTTATTTTGATAAGGCCATCAGGAACCGTCAATTTGAAGGCGAAAGCTGGAAACAAATATCAGAAGAGATCATCAGCAAACTCCCCGATACAGTATTCATAAGTTTTGATATTGACGGGCTTGATCGCAAACTCTGTCCGTTTACCGGTACACCCGTTCCCGGCGGATTTGAACTGGAGCAGGTGTTCTACCTGTTCAGCCGGTTATTACAAAGCGGTAAAAAAATAGTTGGCTTCGACCTCAATGAGGTCGGTATCGGCGGCGATACTGACTGGGATGCAAATGTCGGCGCCAGGGCTTTATACAAACTGTGTAATTTACTCGTGACCAGCAATGCTCCCAACCCATAAAGGGGAGTAAATACCATGCAGCAGTTTGATATCTTTTTAAAAAATACGAAATTAAAGCAATACGAAAAAATAGCACTTTTCATTCTCATCATCAACCTGGCTGTTTTTATATATATCGTATACTCATCTGGTATAAAAGCCACGAGGATCGCAGCATTGCTGGGAAGTGCCCTGATACTGGTTTCGCTTGGGATCGATCATTTCCTTGTTTCAATAAAGAATAACAGCGGTACGCCTTATAAATTATTTGCCCAATATGTTATTACCATCACCTGGGTACAAATGGGTGCGTGGTGGCCTGCCATTCTTTCCTTTTTACTTGGGACACTTTACTCGATTGCTAAAAGACCGATGCTGGTGAATATCGTTAAAGAAAAAATAGTTTATCCTGCTTTTCCTAAAAAGAAAATTGATTGGGCTGAATTAAATACAATTCTTCTTAAAGACGGTTTGCTCACCATCGATTTCAAAAACAATCGCATTCTCCAGCACCTTATTGATGAAAAAGCGAATACAGTAAATGAACAGGAATTTAACGAATTTTGCAACCAGCAACTACTAGCCAGTAACCAGTAACCAGTAACCAGCAACCAGTAACCAACAACCAGTAACCAGCAACCAGCAACCAGCCCCCAGCACCCAGCAACATGTCCCTCTCACAATCACCATACATCCTCTACTCCGACGGCAAGGGAAATATCTTCGAGGATGTTTCTTTGTATGTCACTGGTCGCAGCGGTTGGGATGCAGTGGCTGTCCCGGAAGATGAGTGGATCGAATTACCGGATGGTGGCTCGCTGTATGAATTACCCGGCCGGAGAGGGATCGGCATTGATGTGGAAACAGGTGAAATGAGGTTGTGTGAAAAAGGATGGGCCGTTGCTGCCTTTATTCCTCCCGCACATACCGGTTTTTACCTCGCGGCATATGAAACAGCAAAAGACGCTCCTATACTTCCCTTGTTTTGCTATACAGCGGCAGGCTGGTTAAATGAAAAATTCTATGTGCCTGCGACAAGAGTGGAGCCCGATATACGGCAGGATCACTCAGGGTATGATGCCGAAAAAGTAAAAGAGGGCGTAAAAGAATTACAGAAACATTATCCCTATAACAGGCTCGTTACTCATTTAACCAATAACTGTGCACTCACTTATCATTGCCCGGCTGCGAGAAATTTTTCGCTGGGAAGATGGGAATGCCCGGTACCCGTTTCACCTGCCTGTAATGCGAACTGCGTGGGTTGTATCTCCCTGCAGCCGGATGAAGAGCCGATTGTATCCACGCAAGACCGCCTGACCTTTAAACCAACTGCCGAAGAAATTGTAGAGTTCACTGTTCCGCATCTTGAATCAGCTCCCTACCCCATTATCAGTTTTGGCCAGGGTTGTGAAGGCGAACCGTTGCTGATGTGGGAAACAATCCG
>JANMKG010000306.1:0-12281 GCA_031371915.1 Chitinophagaceae bacterium
GGCCGGGATCGCCTTCGAAATCGGAAACGATCAAACAACCGGCAAAACGTCCTCCGAGAACAGGATTTATTATTGAGAAGGCAAAGAAAGAATTAGGATATAAACCTGTTTCTTTTGACGAAGGCTTAAAAAGAGTATTTGAATGATCAGAAGCTAAATGTTATTCCTCCTTTTATAAATAAGGGGGTTCCCGCAGTATAATGAATCTCTGGAACAGGTGCCGGTTCGGATTGTAACCTCGATTCTGTATCAAACTGCGCCTCCCTCCATTTTATATTGAACAGGTTCTCAGCCGATGTCTTCAATTCCCAGTTCTTCCATTGATATGAAAGAAGTGCATCAGTAACAAAATATCCTTTCGCTGTTACAGAATAGTCCTCATTGGCCGGCCTGTCACCGATAAACCGGTAACGAAGGGAACCGCTAAAGCCATTTTTAGCTTTAACGGTCAGTCCACCGATGCTCGTGAAAGAAGGGGCTAATGGTACATAGTTCTGGCCTTTCGGCTCGCCTATCGCTCTTGCGCGGGTAAGATTCAGATCGAAGTCACCAAACAACCAGCTGGCGAACTGGTAACGGGCAGATACATCAATTCCCATCCTCCTTGTTTTACCACCTGCTTCAACAATTCCCGCATCCCCGACATATACAAACTCTTGTTCAGAATACAGGTGCCAGATAGCTGTCTTAAGCACCAGGTTTTTATTTGGTTTGGCTATGACACCAAGATCGGTTCCAAAGACCCGTGGTAAAATATCCTTCGCATCATTGCTGAGGATGACCCTTGTATCATTGGAATGAAAACCGATACCATTGTTCAGGTAGATCTTTAATTTCTGGTTGGGGGAATAACTGAGGTTTAATTTAGGACTTACTACTCCTCTTGACTGGTTACTGAAATTAGTGGCGGCTGCCAGTTTATCCCTGTACTGAAAAGCAAAATAGTCATAACGCAGACCCGCGTTAAGGTTGAATTTATTGCTTAGTTCTATATCCTGGTTGATATACCCGAAACCATTGGCTTCTTTAATATCACCTTTTCGTATATCATTAAGGAATTGCCTTTTCACCGTATGGGCCAGGGTAATGTCCTTTATATTGTCAAAACGAAAACCTGCGCCAAATTCTGTCGTTGCTTTTTTCGCACCCACCAGGTAAGATCTTGCTGCTGTAGTTGTATAACCATAGAGGTCCCTGGATTCTTTTTGATTGATCTCGTCGCCGTTCACCGGGTCTTCCAGGAAGAAAGTGAAATTTGAGAAAAGGTTGAAATGATAACGGGTATAATAGAGCTGGTCGGTGGTCTTCCAGTTATTTTTCCATTGACGGTTGTATTTGACAGTTACATTAGTACGTGTCGTATTGCCACCTTCCGAATTATCAACGGAGCCGAAACGGGAGATCATCCCGCTTTCTACAGCCCGGTCGGGCACCTGGCCCGAGGCGTTCCAGCGACTTTCTAAAGTGGATGCGATAATCGTTAGCTGCGACTGGTTACCAAACCAGGCATTGTATTTACCCATTATATTAAAGCGGTGAAACTTCTGCGGGTTCTCAAAATACCCGTCCGTATGTGAATATTCTGATGCTATGTAGAATTGCTGGCGGTTCTTTTCTGTTTGTTTGTCATACACTTTGAAAAGACTCGCTACACGTTGTGTATTGAACTTGCCGGCTTCCAGTTTGATACTGTTCTTATCCAGGAATTCTTTCGTGGTGAATTCCACCCAGGCTGCGGTGGACAGGTTTCCTTTACTTGTATTGTACGGTCCTTTATCAAAACCAACTTTTTCCACCGTTTCAGGGATCAGGAAATGGAGATCGGCGTAGCCCTGTCCGTGCGCATGGCTGACCATGTTCACCGGTATACCATCGACGGTAATATTGATATCGGTGCCATGATCAATATCATAACCCCTCAGGAAGATCTGCTCGGCTTTTCCACCACCCGCATGTTGCGCAATAAAAAGCCCGGGCACGATCCGCAACACATCTTGCGAAGTATTGACAGGTCTTAGTTTTATGTCCACAGCGCTGATCGTA
Organism: Chitinophagaceae bacterium; assembly: GCA_031371915.1. Taxonomy (GTDB): domain Bacteria; phylum Bacteroidota; class Bacteroidia; order Chitinophagales; family Chitinophagaceae; genus JJ008. The sequence continues at coordinate 2,044 of JANMKG010000306.1, forward strand.
TTCAGGGCTGAACTTTTCTTACTGTTAACTCTTACTTCCGAAAGATCAAGATCCGCTTTTTTAAGGTTCACGGTAACAGAAGAAAGTAGGCGGGGCTTCACTTCAATGGGAATGATCTCTGTTTTATAGCCGATATGTGAAACGATAAGCTCATATTGCCCCGGAGCCACTTCCGGGATATTAAACCGGCCAAACAGGTCCGAATTATCACCCTTATTACCCATGATATTGATAGTGGCTCCATTTAAAGGAGACTTTGACTCAGCGTCGTGTATATAACCTTCGATCTTCCCCTTTTGGGCATAAGGTTCTAGGGTAAAAAATAGAAATATAAAAATGTTTAAGACTGGTTTCAGCATCATCATCAAAGGTTAAACAGTTGATATACGATATATTATAAAAGGAAGTTTTTGCGATGGGCTCATTTTTTAATATACCCGTATAAAAAAAAGAAGGACTTCAATCCAAAACAAAAGAAGCGACGTAATTGTTAACGAATTTCCGGAATTGAGCTATTATCAGTTACGGCTATCTAATTAATCATTTTTAAATTAATCATTCTATTATGAAAAAGAAAATTCTGCTTGGCGGTCTGCTGGGTATCGTACTGATCGGCGGTATCGTTTACGCGGCCGACCATATTGATGCACCGGCCGTGACCGGATCAGGAAACGTCAGCCTTTCCAACGACATTACCGATGTCTATGCGTTTCAAAGCCCCACTGACAACAGCAAAATGGTATTTGTCCTGAACACACAAGGTTTATTGTCACCTGCAGCTACAGCTTCTGCTAAATTCGGTTCCAACGTCATGTATGAACTGAATATTGATAATAACGGTGACAACGTGGAAGACCTGGTGATCCAGTGTCTTGTGCAAAATGGCAAAATGAGAGTATATGGCCCCGTGGCTGTAGGTACTCCCGGTTTAACCAGCACAGTCTTGACCAGTGGACCCGCCACCGAAGTTGCTGTGACTGCTTATGGCGCTGCCTCTATTTCCTCTGCCACCAATTCTAACGGTACCCGGATCTTCGCAGGTCCCCGTGACGATCCTTTCTTCTTTGACCTTACAAGGTTCAAAGAGATCGTTGCCGGTACACAATCCAGTTTCCGCAGCCCTGGTGTTGATGCTTTTGCAGGCACCAATGTAATGTCCATCGTTGTGGAAGTTCCAAAGACCCTGCTCAATAGTTCTACTTCTATCAATGTATGGGCTGAAACAAAATCAAAATAACTTATTCATCCATTTTTAAATCAATTTATCATGATACGAATTAATAAATTCTCCTCAGCCCTGGTCCTGGCTCTTTCCATAGGATTTGTGAGCTGTGACAAGAAGGATACTACCATGGATACGTTTGACACGTCCGGCACCTATACACAGAATGACCAGATGGCCAGGCCTGCGATCAATACCGTATTTGTCAATGCAGCACGCAAGAATGAATTCAATACGACGGTGCCTTCCGCTATGAATGCTGCTTTTAATGCCCAGTTCCAGAGTGTACTTACCACCTATGGTTATATGACCAATATACTCGGGTTGAATAAAGCAACTTTTGCAACTGTCCTGGCTACCGATGTACTGAAAGTAAATATGACCGGGGCTACTACGTTTTATGATGGTGTTCCGGCCAATACATTATCCGGCAGGGCATTAGCTGATGATGTAATCGATGTGGAACTGACCCTGATATTCGGGGGAGCTGCCGGCACCTCCAATCCTGGTTTGACAAAGGACAATGTGAACGCGAATGATAAGGCATTTCCCGGAACCTTCCCGTTCCTCGCCGCACCCTTCTAAGAATAAATGTTGATTAACTTACCAGCTCCTTATGCATTGTATAAGGAGCTTTTTAATACACTTCTCTTGGGAAAAATTAATCAAATAGATACGAACAAGGTTACGATCATAAAGAAAAGTACCGGTATATTGCTGGTGTTTCTTTTATTTACTCAGCGGCTTTGGGCACATGATGTGGTAGGTGAACTGGAGACGATGTCTAAAACCGATACGGCCGTTTTGTACCTGAAACTGGGTTACAAACATATCCTCCCGCTGGGGTTTGATCATATTCTTTTTGTATTGAGTCTTTTCCTGCTAAGCTCCAAGCTGAAACCTGTTCTCTGGCAATCCCTTGCATTTACCGTGGCCCATTCCATTACCCTGGGACTGGCGATGTATAATGTAATAAGGGTTCCACCATCAGTAGTAGAACCATTGATCGCTTTATCGATCATGTACGTGGCCCTTGAGAATATTTTTACAGAGAAATTAAGGGCTTCCCGTATCGGGGTTGTATTTCTTTTCGGACTCATCCATGGTCTTGGATTTGCCAGTGCATTAAACAGCCTTGGATTACCCAAGGATTCCTACCTGGCCTCGCTTATTATGTTTAATGTGGGAGTGGAGTTAGGTCAGCTGACCGTGATCCTGGGGGCTTTTTTCCTGCTGGGCAAATGGTTTGGACATAAACCCTGGTATCATAAATTTATCGTCATCCCGCTTTCATTGCTCATCGCGGGGATTGCTTTCTTCTGGGTGATACAGCGCACCTTACTCTAAATTCTTTTCCAGGTCTTTTACTTTAGCAGGACTGAGGTCGTAACGGTTCTTCCATGCCGCTTTGAAGAACTGCTGCGCATTATAGCCTTTATTCATTCCCTGCATCATTTTGCCGATATAATATAGTTCAAGTCCTTCTAGCGGTTTTTGAGACACATAGCCTTTGAAGATCTCGTAGGCTTTGTCTTTTTCTCCATTACAGAACAGCGCCCAGGCATACCAGGCATATACCTGCGGGGTAGGGCGGTTGTAGGTATCCTGTTCTGCCAGTTCTACCGCTTTGGCCGGGGCTTTCAACACGTCCGTATAAAGATCAATAAGATATTTGCTGTACATTTTGCCATAAAGCCTGTCACTGGCCACAGCAGCGAATTCGGAAGCGTATTTTTCTTCCATTGCCGTATCTCTTCTGGCTTCCGCCACCTGTTCCAGTTTTAATAGTACATCAGGTGCATATGTATGATTTCTTACAAGATTGAATATTTTTTCTGCCAGGGAATCATTCTTATCATGTACCAGGGCGATCCAACCTACACCCATAATGCTATGAAGATCCGAACCATCCAGCCTGATGCTTTGGCAGTAAAGTTTATACGCGGCGGAAAGATTTCCTTTGTGTATGTTCAGGTCAGCGGCATTGGATAATGCGGTTTGAAGCAGGTATTTATTATCACTCCCTTTTTTGGCCGCCAGCATCATATAATGGATGGAACTGTCAAGAGAGCCGTCGTAATGCTCATATTTGGACCGGCGGAAAAAATAACCATAAGACTGGTCCTTCTCGAGTGATTTCAACAGGCTCTTGGCCTTCGCATATTGGCCTGTCTCAAACGCCACATCAAATGCCAGGTAAGTGTTGGCAGCAGAATGACCATCAATCTGTACCGCTCTTTTTAAAAAACTATCTGCCTGGGGAAACTGGTGTTGTAAAAGCGCAAACGAAGCCATGGACCTAAAAATCCCCGGTTCTTTTTCCTGGTTGGCCTGGTTGGAACGCTTTAACAGGCTATCCGCCTTTACGAGGTCTTTTATATCGCCATATAGACGAAACCGGGAGGAAAGAGCGGAGGCGTATTCGGGGCCATTTACATAATTATCGGGGAGTGCTTTCATTCTTCGTTCCCAGAAAGCCAGGTTACTGTCAGCGGTCTGCATCGCCGCGGAAGGGTGGTAATGACTTATAAGGCTATCCGTAAAAGCTTGCTCAATAATAGTTCCAGGAGAATGGCGGCAACTGCTGGCCAGTATAATTAGCAATAAGGTCCAGGGAATACACTTCATCAGTAAAGTTTATAAAACATACGGTAGAGGGGCAAAAAAAGTTTCTTATCAGTTCATCAGCAATACGTTAACACTTCGCTGAAGGATATTAAAAGCGATCTCCGCCATCAGGTTCTCCTTATCAAGAGTGGGGTTTACTTCGGTCACTTCAAAGCAGCAAACTTTACGGTTTTGCATGAATTTGCTGATCAGGTCCTCCGCCTCTCTTTCTTTCAAGCCGTTACCTACAGGGGTGCCTGTTCCTTTGGAAATGGAGGAGTCAAGACTATCCACATCAAAAGAAATATAAATATCCGTGCAGTCGGCTAAATAACGCAGGACAGCTCTTACTACATTTTCTGCTCCTTTATTCCTTACTTCTTTCGTGGTGACCACTTTCATCTCGTATTTCTCGATCAGGTGCCGTTCTTCTTTTTCATAATCGCGGAGAGAAATAAAGACCACATCTTCCGGCAGGACCTTGGGAGCGATCTTACCGATGTTTTTGAGATAGTTCCAGTACTTGGTTGTCTCCTCGTCTACATCATGCACCCCGCAGTCCTCGTTATCTTTATTAATGGATACCGCCATGGGCATCCCATGTACATTTCCAGAAGGCGTTGTAAAAGGGGTATGGAGATCAGCATGTGCATCGATCCAGATCACGCCAAGTTTGCTTTTTGGTTTGGCCATTTTGATACCGGCGATCGTTGCGCCCGCAGTACTATGATCACCGCTGAGGATCACCGGGAAGAAATTATTCTTCATGGAATCACTCACCGCTTTACTCACCTTATCATAGATTGAAGCGATCCCTTTGATCCTTTTGGCATAAGGTGATTCGATCGGTTCGTACAATAGTTTATTCTCAGCGGGTATCCTTTCAGAAGGGAAATGAATAAAGAAATTACTCATGAAATCAAGCGCGGCGATCTTAATGGCCTCGATCCCGAGACTGGCGCCGCGGGTACCGGCACCGATCTCCGATGGTATCTCTATCAGTTTGATATTTTTCATATACAAAATCGTTAAGTAAACAACCAGGCGTATGCCTGCAAATCAAATGGGCAGCTAAGTAAGGGGCTGGTGGCTGATCAATCAGGGATATAAAAATTGGGCGGGAGAGATTGCTCCGCAAACGAAAAGATACAGGCCCATTTTTTAGAAAAGGATCTCATAAAAAGAACACGGACAAAGTTAGCCATTTGTTTCCGTGCTGTCAAGTGGTGATTGGGATTCTCGCAGAGATCGCTGAGTTCGCAGGGATTAAGTGAATTCTATGCGTTCACTGCGCACTCGGCGTGCAAGTTTTACTCATGCAGGGCCAGTATTGGGACCGAGCTATGGTAGATCAGCTGCTTTGTATGGCTTTTTACAAAAAGACGGGAGAATATTGTTTGTTCCTTGTGAACGACAATAATCAGGTCGATCTTTTTATCCTGTGCGAACTGGCTGATCGCTTCAGACACGTCGTGTAGTCCCAGGAAATAGAATTCAGGATGAAAATCACTGAACATTTTTTTCAATTTGTCTCTTTCTGCCTGGTAGGCTTCGGTCAGGGCCACATAATGTTCGCTGTCTACGTTCATAATATGAAAACTTGGCCGGAATGTTTTCAGGATCTTTTTGATCGGAACAGAAGGCGTGGAAGACATCACATCCTTAAAATCAGAAGTGAGCAATACATTTTTTACTTCCTGGTACTTGCTCTCAGGTGGTACGATCAGCACCGGGCAAACTTTCAATTCTACCATTTTGAGGGTATTACTACCGATAAATGTTTGACCAATCCCTGATCGGTCGGTGATCCCCATGATGATAAGATCAGCTTCCCGGTGACGGGCCAGTTTTTCCAGTTCAGTAATGAAATCACCTTCCCTAACAAGAATTTCGGTCTTTACAATTCCTTTTTCCTGCAGGGATGTTTTCAGGTCTTCCAGTTTTTTTATGATTTCTGTTTCCTTGCCGGCTTTGTCGTAAACATGGTGAAGGATCATATTTACGCCATAATGACCGTTCAGTAACTGGGCGGCATAACCAGCTGCATTTAAAGAAGTGGCTGAAAAATCAATGGGAACGATTACAGTTTGCATAGAATTTCTTTATATGATAAGGGCTGCAAATGTACGAAGAAGTTGCTAGTTAATAGCTTTTTGGTAGTGACTCAGTTTAAACCACAATAGGCACATAGAGACATAGGGTTCACATAGACTATGTGTTATTCTACTGTGCCCTATGTTCTTATGTGGTTCAATTCTACCCCCCCCAAAAAAAAATTTTAATCTGTCAATCAAACTGAGACACTACCTATTAGCGGAGGTCATTTGCTAAAAGCTAACAGCTAAGGGCTAATGGCCCTTTATTCATGGGCTGCCAGGATAGGAATATGGCTATGATAGGCCAGCCGCTTGGTGTGTGTGGCCTTGAACAGGGAAGTGGAATTGCTCTGGTGTTTGGGAACTGTAACCAGGATATCGATCGAATGGTCTTTAACGAAAGTATCCATCGCCTGGAAAAAATCTCCCATGGTGATAAAATAGAACTCTGTCTGGAAATGGCTGAACATTTCCTTCAGCTTATTTTTTTCGGTTTCCATTTCCGGGGGAACGGTAACATAGCTATCCTTGTTCACATGCACGATATGCAATTTGGGTTTGAACATTTCCAGTACTGAGCTTATCAGCGCGGAAGGAGTGCTGGCTTCCACATTTTTAAGATCAGAGGCAAATACCACGTTATTGATTCCTTTGTATACAGCATCAGGAGGAATGATCATAACGGGGTAAAGGTTCCTGTCGATCAGCTTAAGTGTATTACTGCCAAACATCACCTGGCGGATGGCTGATTTGCCCGTGATACCCATAATGATCAGGGTGGCCCGGATGGTGTGGGCAAGGCGGGAGATATTTTCAATGAGGTCGCCGCCCATTTCATTTTCACATTCTACGGACTTTACGCCGGCACGAATGAACTCTTTTTTGAGACTTTCCTGGTAATTCAAACAGATATCAAGATCATCCTGGGATTCATAGTTGTTATATATCACGGCAATAGTATCCTCCCGGTTGGCCAGCATCTGCGCGGTAAAACGGGCGGCGTTCAGAGAGGTTTCGGAAAAGTCAACAGGAATTATTACTCGGTGCATGTAGTTTTTTTTTGTCACCCTGCGAAAGTCGCGGGGTTTATCAACACTTGTTTCAAGGGAATAAATTTACAGGATTTGAGATGGAAATGATCAAAAGTTTTCCTCAGGATTTTCGTTCTATTTTTTTTGATAGCAACAGATGGGAGGGAGGATGATTACCAGGACCTGATCTTACGATCTACTACCAGGAACATATCATTATTGCTGGGAGAAAGCTTATCCTTATTATCATTGATATAAGCATAAGGGGTCTGTCCTTCCTGTGGAGTATAGGGATACAATCCCTGCACCTGGGTGCTATTGTCCACGAGTGAACCGCTCCTGTTGGACCAGTTGCGCCGTATCGAAGCCATCTGTGGGGGTGGGGGCGCGTAGGAACGCAGTGTCTGGCGGCTGGTCACGGTCCAGAGTTCTGTATCATCCACCAGGATGAATTTTGTAAGTATATTATCTTTTTCATCCATTAGCAGCAAGTAACATTCAAATCCATAGGAAGTAGTAAAATCCCAAACTTCTGTAGGTCGTTTATTAAGGGTATTTGTATAATCGGAAGAAATATGATTGGGAGAATAGGAATAGATAACGGGTGCCGACATTTCGAATTCGATGGAATACCGGGGATGGCAGTTATCACCACAAAGCTCTTTGTCTTTTAATTCTTCACAGACAATGGGCAATTTCTCGGTCAGGATCTCCCATATCTTATTCCCGGGTTTCCAGTAAGAGGGGAGGTTGATCCTGTATTTCCCGGTATCCAGCGAGGATAAACGTTGTGCAGTGATCCCGGGGATGCAGCATGCATATAAAGCATAACAAATAAGGATCTTTTTCATCCCGTAGCGTGGAGTCTTATAAAGTTATCGTTTTTTTTATCCAGGAAGTTGCCAACAGCGGAATGACCGGGTACGGCAAGCTCCGCCCGGTCATTTCTCCGCACTAATAGATCGACTCAAAAGTCTGCTGTTGGAGCAACCTTGAAAAAGCGGGCATATCGCCGCAAAGTGACGCCAGTTGCTGAATATAATCCCTGAATGTTCCTGATTTGAAATGCTGGTTGGCGACAGATTCTTTTTTAAAACTCTTGATATGCACAAAATTGCATTCATTGTTGTAGTCTGCATAGCACTGGCTCCGCATTCCACCGGGGCCATGCTTGTTCAGGGCATCAAAATAATGATCGATAACTTTTTGTGCGGTTTCCTGCCGGCCCTTAGGAACAGAGAAGGACATAACATACCTTACCATAAAGCATACAGTTTTTGGTTTAGCACAGCCGGTATTACTATGGCAGATGTTATTCCCGAAATGCTGCTTGCAGGAGGAAGCCGGGCCGATTAAATGATGAACGGTGGAAATCCTTTATTACTGCAGGAAAATTCATTTTATTATCCAACACTAATAAAAAAGCCGCCAGGATCATTGGGAGATTCCGTGCGGCTTCTGAGCTAATTTTTCAGTTAACTAATTCGTTAGCTTGTTTTTTTCGGGATTGTCTGCTTTTTCAGGTTTATCCAGGGTGATAGCTCCCCTAAACATTTTCTTTTCCAATTCACTGTCATGCCCATAAACATCATCCCTGAAATTGAGATCCCCGTCATTGTCCACCCAGGAAGTATAATAAATGATAAAGACCGGAACAGGGTCCTTGAGTTTGACAAGTTTTTCAGTTGTCTGGTTCATTGCATCAACGATCTTTTCTGTGTCCCAGGAAGGGTCATTTCTCAACAACCATTCAGCCATTTTCTGAGGTTCGGCCAATCGTATACAGCCATGACTAAAGGCTCTTTTGTCCTGTCCAAACAAACTTTTGGAAGGAGTATCGTGGAAGTACATATTGAAACTATTAGGGAAAATGAACTTTACTTTCCCCAGGGCATTGCCCGGACCGGGACGCTGGCGGATCCCATTACCCACTCTTTCCATATTCTTACTTTCCAGGTAATGGGAATTTCTTGCGATCGCGGGGTTGATCTCTTTTTCAATGATGCTTTGAGGCACATTCCAGTAGGGACTGAAATAGATCTGGTTAAGATCACCATTGAACATCATGGTATTGTTGCCTTCTCTTCCTACTACGACCACCATGTCAAATAATACTTTGTTTCCATCATATACATGGAGCATAAACTCCGGTAAGTTCACAATAATGAGATTGCCGACAGGTTTTTGCGGCAACCACCGCATCCTGTCCATATTCAATAATACCTGCATCAGGCGCTCCCGTGCCGGGACATTCATATCTTTTACCAGGCTGGCCGTGATGATTCCATCCTGTTTGTAGCCATGTCTTTTCTGGAATTTTTTTACGGCTGTCTCGAGACTATCATTGAAAATCGCACTGCTGTCATTGCCGGGCAGGTCCTGTGTAAGCTGTAATCTTTTTTTGATGATCGGTACAGCAGCGCTGCTTCCTCCTTTTTTGATCGTTTTAACTGCCGGTACCGTGGGCCATCCGCCAGCTTTCGCGATGTCATAATACAATTGAAGGTTTTTTTTCAGGTTGCCGTACATGTCATTCACCTGCTCATAGTATTTTTCATCGCTGTGTTTTTTATTCAGGAGCGAATCGGCCAATTTTAAAGGATCTTCCTTTTTTATCGGGATGAATCTTTCCTGCTCTTTTCTCTTTACATAGCCTTTTTCATAGGTGCTATTGATAAACCGGATGAAATTCTCGGTAAAGCCGAATTCCGCGTTCAGGATGGAACTATCCCGGGTACTGGCTGTCATTTTTTCCTGGTTGATATAGCGTTCCGCCTGTTTATAGAAAGCTGTATTTACCAGCGAGGTATCCTTCAGATGCATGACGGCATAATCGTACTGGTTCCAGAAAAAACGGGATTGTTCCGTAAGTCCGTTCGTGGAGAACCAGGCATACTGGTAATTCCTTGCATTGTAAAAACTGCGGATCCGCCGGGCGATCTTCTTATCCGCCAGTTGTCTTTTGGTGATATATCGTTCCATCGCAAGACTGTCGAGGAACATATCATTATAAGCTTCTTCTTTTGTAATGCTATAGTCCCTGTCGGTAATATTATTCAACTGTTGAGCAGTATCCGTTATGGGCGCATCCACATTCTCTCCAACCACTATTTCGGGTTTCGTGGATACATCTGTTGTTTCATTTTCTTTTTTTTCATTGTTACAACTGGCTATTGCCAGCACAACGAGAGCGATATAAAAGGATTTCATTTTCATGTAAATAATGTATGGTTTAATGCACCAAATTACAATTTGTGTGGCAGAAAGTGCGCCAACACAGGA
>JANMKG010000316.1:0-1911 GCA_031371915.1 Chitinophagaceae bacterium
GCCAAAAAGCCCGTCATTCGAAAAGAGGTATGCGCCGGTTTCTCAGCAAGCTGGAAAATGATACACCCCGGGGCATTGATAAAACGATCGCCATCCTGGAAACGGAAATGTGGCAGCAAACGGATTGTCTTTCCTGTGCGAACTGCTGCAAGACCATGACCCCGACCTTTACCGAAAAAGACATCAGGAGGATCTCCGCTCACCTTGACATGAGCCCGGATACTTTTCGCGATAAATGGTTGCGTCGTGAAAGAGGGGGTGATCGCGACTGGCTGAACAAAACAGAGCCCTGCCAGTTCCTGAACCTTAAGGACAATAAATGCAGCATCTATGAAGTGCGCCCCGCCGATTGTGCCGGCTTCCCGCATTTAAGAAAGAAGTTTGTTGATTACTCGCATGTACACAAACAAAATGTAGAGCTCTGCCCGGCAACGTACAGGCTTGTTGAGAAGATGATGCTGAATATGAAATAAGAAATAAGGAAGTTGGCACTCCGTTTTTCATTAGCCCATAGCCGAGAGCTCATAGTCGATTGCCACTTGCCATCCCACTCGCCACTCGCCAACCCCATTCGCTCACAAATACACATCTTCAATAAAAAAATACTCCGGATCCTTGTCCATATGTAAAATGATGGAAAGGATATTGTATTGTATCCAGGCGTGACCGGGGTTTTGGAAAAGCCATTCGTCTGCAGCCCGTTGCAACCTTTTGAATTTCTTTTTTGTCACGGCGTCTTCCGGGTATCCAACCCTTGAATAATTCCTTGTTTTCACTTCCACGAAATGCAGGAACTTGTCTTTCCGCGCCACGATATCTATTTCGTAATAGGAATGCCGCCAGTTGCGGTGTAATACTTCATAGCCGTTTTGTTCCAGCCAGCTAACCGCCAATTCTTCTCCCTTTTTTCCCAATTCATTATGCGAGGCCATGCAGTATCTTTATGTCAAGTTATCAAAAGAAATTATTCTCATGCCGGGTATTTACCGATTAAAAGGCGTTGTAAAACACTACGATTGGGGTGGTTCTTATTTTATCCCTTCCTTACTGCAAACGGAGAACAAGGAGAGCCGCCCTTTTGCAGAATACTGGATGGGAGTTCACCCGCTTGGGATGGCAAAAGTGGAAACAGATGCCGGCGAATGGAAGGATCTCAGCGAATATACTTCCAGGCTTCCCTACCTTTTCAAATTGCTGGATGTAAAGGATATGTTGTCCATCCAGGTTCACCCGTCCAAAGAAGCGGCAGAAACCGAATTTGCACGTGAGAATGCAGCAGGTATCCCGCTGGATTCTCCGCAGAGAAATTATAAGGACGATAATCATAAGCCGGAACTGACGGTGGCTTTAAGTGAGTTCTGGCTATTACATGGGTTTAAACCTGTGGAAAAGCTAGCTTATACCCTCCTGAATGTCGTTGAGTTACGGGAATTGTTACCCATTTTTAATGAATCAGGTTATCCCGGTTTATACAGGCACATCATGGAAATGCCCCAGGCGGAAGTGAACAGGATATTACAACCGCTGGTGAATAACCTGGCTTCGGTTAAAGAAATCGAAGAGGATAAAAGAGAAGAGGATTTCTGGGCGGCCAGGGCAGCGAAAACCTTTTCAGCAAATGGTGATATTGACCGGGGGCTGTTTTCTATTTACCTGTTCAATCTTGTACACCTGAAGAAAGGCGAGGGAATCTTCCAGGCAGCCGGTGTACCGCATGCTTACCTGGAAGGACAGAATGTCGAGATCATGGCTAATTCCGATAATGTACTCCGTGGTGGACTGACCAGTAAGCTTATTGATGTAAAGGAATTAATGAAGCATATCAAATGCGAAGCCACCGTCCCGAAGATACTTTCAGCCGAGCCGCTGACCGGCGCAGAAAAAATATATCGTACCGATACACCCGATTTC
>JANMKG010000364.1:0-8582 GCA_031371915.1 Chitinophagaceae bacterium
GAATTTTTTTGCTGTGAAATTGCAGGATGTATTTTAAGGGGGCCAGGAAATAGCGGTGCGGGGCTTTGTGATGGATATGCAAAACAAAGGGTTTATTCCTGTCCCGGTTGTCGAGCCATTTGATCGCTTCATCGGTGATCACGTCCGTAGCATAGCCATGATAAGTGGTGGTATCTCCTTTCATGGAAATAAATCTTGGTTCTACATATTGGCCCTGCCCAGGGAGAATCTTCCAGTAATCAAATCCTGTCGGATAAGAGACCAGGTGCCATTTGCCCACGATCGCGGTCTGGTAACCATTTTGCTGGAAGATCTTGGGCATGGTGAGTTTGGAGGAATCAAATCTTGTCCGGTTATCTTTCATCCCGTTCTTGTGAGAATGCTGCCCGGTGATCAGGGTAGCCCTGACCGGCCCGCAGATGGAATTGTTCACAAAATTTCGCTTGAATAGCATGCCTTCTTTGGCGATCCGGTCCAGGTTTGGAGTGTTGATGAATTTCTTATTGTAAGCGCTGATCGCATCCGCGTCATGGTCATCACTCATGATATAGATGATATTAGGACGTTGTTGCGCCATCGAAAAAGTAGATACCAGCAAGGAGAAGAAGAGTAACCGCATGGCAAATAATTGTATAGCCTAAGATATGTAGATTTGAAGTATAAAAAATACGTTATGGAGTTTGGAAGGGTACCGGAAACCGAATTGGATGATATTGATTTCTCACTGCCTGCTGATCCTGCAGGAAATAAAAAGATACTGAAGGGAAAACCTGCGAAAGATGCCAAAGTATATCTCGGTTGCGCCAAATGGGGAAGGACGGAATGGGTGGGAACAATATATCCGCCAAAAACAAAAGAGAAGGATTTCCTCCAGCATTATGTCAACCACTATAATTCGATCGAACTGAATGCAACGCATTATAAAGTGTACGGCGAAGCCGGGATACAAAAATGGGCGGAAAAGGCAACCGGAAAGGATTTTAAATTTTGCCCCAAGATGTACCAGGGAGTAACCCATCGCGGAAGCCTGAAAGGAAAAGAATTCATTACGAGCGAATTCTTCCGGGGTATCCTGGCGTTCGGGGAACACCTGGGTCCCATCTTCGTGCAGGTAAGCGATAGTTTTTCTCCGAAAAGAAAGGATGAACTATTCACTTATTTAAAGTCCCTCCCAACCGACCTGCAGTTTTTCCTGGAAGTGAGGCATCCCGACTGGTTCGCAAAAAAAGATATCCAGCAGGAAATGTTTGAGACACTGGCATCGCTCAATATGGGTGCCGTTATTACCGATACAGCCGGAAGGAGAGATTGTGCACACATGCATTTAACGATCCCGAAAGCTTTTATCCGTTATGTAGGGAACAGCCTGCATCCTTCCGATTATACACGTTGCGATGCCTGGGTAAAGCGGATGAAATACTGGCTGGATAAAGGTCTTGAAGAATTGTATTTTTTCATGCACATGCACGATGAAGCTACCTCACCGGAACTGACCGTTTACCTGGTGGATAAAATGAACAAGGAATGCGGGCTGAATTTGATAAAACCTCAGTTTATCGAAGGAGGATCACCGCAAAAAACAAAACCCAAACAAAAGGGCCTGTTTAATTAGCCGGTGTCCTTAAACAAAAAATTTCAACACAAAGCCACAGAGTTTTTGAGTTTCACAGAGAGAAATATTAGCTCCGTGTTACTCTGTTCTTCCGTGTCTCTGTGTTGTAACTCTTAACCGACTTCAAATAACTCATCCCAGCGGGTCGTATAGCGCGGGCTGATATGGTTCTGCTGCATTTTCCAGTTACGCGTAGTGCCGGAAGCCGCGAATTTCAATACATCATCGCGCTGGCTGAAATTCACATTGTCGATCATATCCATGAGCTTGCGTTCACAATTTTTATTGTCCGTAAGGAAGAGGTTGCCCTGGATGGAATTATCCGGAACGATACCGCTGAGCATTACCCCGGCTTTTTTATAGAACTGTCCTTTTTCATATAACTGGTCAACCAGTCGTACCGCGGGTTTGATCAGCTCATTGGTAAAGGAAGTGGCAGCCGGAAGTGTAGTGTAGCTGCTGATCGTACCATATTGTTTGAAATTCATTTTATGGTCCTGGTCTTTTGTCACAACAAATACACTGATGATCCTCGCCGCACCATGTTGCCGCCGCAGTTTTTCCGCGGCCCTTGATGTATAAGTGGCGACGGCTTCTTTGATCGAAGCGATATCACCCACTGCACTGCCAAACATTCTTGTGGTCGCGATCATTTTTTTGTTCACTAATTCATCTTCCATGTCTTTACTGGGTTCTCCCTTTAATTCCCGGATAAGCCGCACACCGGTAACGCCGCCAAGATGCATTTTTCCGAACTCCTCGCTCATCCGGCTTAACTGGAGCGCATCATAGATACTCCAGTATTCTTTTAGTTTTATAGCATATTGGCGCCCCACTCCCCAGATATCCTCCACGGAAGTTTGTTGCAGCGCAATCCTGGTCTTTTCGGGACTATCCAGCACCATCACACCGTCGTATTGCTGTTTGTATTTTTTGGAGAGGCGGTTCGCTACTTTGGCCAGCACTTTGGTAGGCGCTATGCCTACCGATACTTTGATGCCGGTCCATTTTTCGACAGTTGTTTTTATTTTCTCCGCTACGGACTGCAATTCATTCCCGGGAAAAATATCCAGGTCAACAAAGGCTTCGTCCACGGAATACACTTCTACCTTCTTTTTGCCAAACAGGATGCGCAGGGTTTCCATTACCCGCCAGCTCAGGTCGCCGTATAAATTATAATTGGAAGAAAAAACAGTCACCCCGTGTTTTTCGATCAGGGGCCTTGCCATAAAATAAGGCCCCGCCATTTCAACGCCCAGTTGTTTGGCTTCATTGCTCCTGGAAATGATACAGCCATCGTTGTTGCTCAGTACAACAACGGGTTTATTGTCCAGCTCCGGCTTGAATAACCGCTCGCAGGAACAGTAGAAATTATTACAGTCGATAATTGCTTTCATCGTTAAATAGTCCTGACGGCGGCTAAAGCCCCGTCAGGACTGTGCAGGGTTTCTAATTTTTTCTTTTCGAGGTAAAGTTTATGTGAATGTTTGAACCTCTCAACATCTCCAAACCGGGATATCACTTTTTCTGCTGCTACGAAGGAATTGTTATTTCTTACCGTATCACCATAAGACGAGAACTCCCATTCGCCGGGGTCGCTGACAAACCCATGTAAGGGAGCATTCAGATTACAATAATGAATCATAGCGAGAAGATAGCTTTCATCCGCTACGAGTATTCTTTCAAAAGGAGATTCAAACAAGGGACCTGTCCGGTTGTATGACTTATTAATTGACTGGGCATAGGAGTTGAAAAAATGTCCTAATTGTTTCGATGCATTCATTTTGAACAGGCCATTCCCGTCTTTCCGGGGCAGCTCAACGTTTTCTCTCACGTATACCAGGAAATGAAAATGATTTTTTAATAAACAGTACGCCAGTGTTTCCAGGACAGGGGTACAATAGCTTTTATATTGTTGAAGGAAATAATAATAATTCTTTTTTTCTTTAAAAAGATCTTCCCCGTTCACACCCCGGTTATAGATGTGGAAGTAGCGGCCTTCGGTAAATGGTTGTACATACATAATTATATTTTTTAAGGAACCACCGTCAGGGTTTTTAACCCTGACGGCGGTTCGGGTTGGTTATCATCCCAGGGAATGAATAGTATACATCACCACTCCCCACACCATAAAATCACTGAACTCCGCCAGGTTGATCGATTTGTACCGGTTGTTCTCGGGTATTAAAAAGGCCGAGGAAAAATTCTTATGGAAGCGCCGGACCAGCAGTTCTCCATTCAGGATCGCTACAATGATCTTCCCATTGGCCAGTTTTACCGAGCGGTCCACGATCAGCACGTCCCCGTCGAAGATCCCGGCTTCCTTCATGGCATCGCCCTTCATCCGGAAGAAATAAGTCGCGGGTTTGTTCTTGATCAGCTGCTCATTCAAGTCGATCCCCCGTTCCATATAATCATCCGCGGCAGCGCCAAAACCAGTAGCGTTGGCTGTCTTTACTTCCTGCTGCTTGAACTCTTTTGAGCCCTTATAAGCGGCGCTGTAAAATTCTTCCCCTTCCATACAAATTATTTTAACCTCTCCTCCAGCTCCTCTAAGCAGAGGAGGACAGCAGAGCCATTAAAGAATAAGATTTTCTTACATAAAGGTGATAAAATAATTTGAAATAACTAAATTATTTAGTAAATTAGTGCTAAGAAAATGGGTAGTATTTTTTGAACTGTTAAATGGATGGGTTATGGACACTATTGTCAACACGATCCCGGGCTACCGGGCCTATGAGTATTTGCTGGTACTGAGTCCCCACGAGGAACTCTGGAACCGGATCATGAAAGTAAAAGAAGAGTTCTCCACGGAATACAAATCTGATCATGCCCGCTGGGGGAAACCACATGTCACGCTGGTCAATTTCCTGCAATATGGAATGATGGAAGAAAGAATTGTCAACCGGCTGCGAACGGTCGCCATGGGTTACCCGCCTTTCAAAGTGGAGCTAAAGGACTTTGGCAGTTTCCCGTCTCATACCATTTATATAAATGTATTGAGCAAACTACCTATCCAGAACCTGGTAAAGGAAATAAGAACTGATGGCCAGCGGTTGATGAAACTGAATGATGATAATAAACCCCATTTCATCATGGAGCCACATCTTACGATCGCCCGGAAACTGAAACCCTGGCAATATGAAAAAGGATGGCTGGAATACAGCAACAAACATTTTACAGGCCGCTTTATCGCAGATACGATGACGCTGTTAAAAAGACCGGTGGGAGAAATGAAATATCATATGGTGGAGAAATTTGAATTCCAGAACCTTCCTGTTACAACAAAGCAGGGGGAGTTGTTTGGATAAAGATATCCCGTGCAAGCCGGGGTAAAAGTGGGAAGGGTTAGTGTAAGGAGAATAAAGAGTGTGAGGAGATGGGTACCCCGTCAATGGTCAATGACCTTGACGGCGGTTGAGAAAAAGAAACTCTTTATTCTCCTTTTTTTGTGAACGATGTAAAGCAATCTCAAAAACCGAAACAGTATACCGATCAAAACTCAAAACATTGTATGTCAGAAAAATTACAACAGGACCATTTTAAAGTGGCTGCAAAAAAAGAAGACCCGGAAAACCCCACCTATTTAAGTGGAAGAGGTGCCCAGTTCAATACAAAGAATCGCTTTCTCAAGAATGAGACCACGAGAGAACATATCGAAGGGATCGATGACTGGGAAGAACCGAATGTGGCCACCATCTATATGGAGCAGGAGTCAAAGACCATTGTCAATAAAGTAGAAAGCAAGGATGTGGGGATGGGTTACAGCATGAATCCCTATGCGGGCTGTGAACATGGCTGCATCTATTGCTATGCCCGAAATGTACATGAATACTGGGGTTATAGTGCAGGACTGGATTTTGAAAGAAAGATCATTGTCAAAAAAAATGCGCCGCAGCTGCTCCGTAAATTCTTAATGCACCCGAAATGGGACGGTACCCCGATCATGCTTAGCGGGAATACGGATTGTTACCAGCCCGCCGAACAACAATACCGGCTGACCCGGGCCCTGCTGGAAGTATGTAATGAATTCAACCAGCCTGTTGGTATTCTTACTAAAAACTCCTGGATACTGAAGGATAAGGATGTACTGCAGGAAATGGCAAAGAAAAAACTGGTATCGGCGATGGTATCCATCACTTCATTTAACGAAGATCTTCGCCGTATCATGGAGCCAAGGACCACGACGGCCAAACAAAAACTAAAAGTGATCAATGAATTAAGTTCTGCCGGTGTGCGTATGGGGATCATGATGGGGCCGATGATACCGGGTTTGAACGAACACGAGATGCAACGGATCATGAAAGCAGCAAGGGATAATGGTGCCACTTTCACCGCGTACACGTTTATCCGGCTGAACGGTGCGATCAAGTTCTTATTCCACGATTGGCTGTTCAAGAATTTCCCCGACCGTGCCGACAAGGTCTGGCACCTGATCGAGCAAAGTCATGACGGTAAAGTAAATGATACCCGCTGGGGAGTCCGTATGCGGGGAGAAGGAAATATTGCCGACATGGTAGCGCAGCAGTATAAAAAATACGGGAAACTGTATGGGATGAACGCGGAAGAATGGAGTTTAGATACCAGTATTTTCAGGAGACCGGGGGGACAGGGGAGTTTATTCTGAACCAGAGGATTGAGGTACAACACAGAGGTACAGAGATACAGAGAAGCACAGAGAATGATTATAGCTCTCTCTGTGTTACTCCAAAACTCTGTACCTCTGTGTTGTACCTAACAAAAAAACCTCTGTAAAAACAGAGGTTGAACCAAAACTAACTGCTTATGAGAAAAAACCTAAAGAACTATAATGTATATCAAGACGAGGCCATTTTTAAATTAGCGCCGCCAAAAAAACCACCTTCTTTTTCTTCCTGTTCGGTGATCACGAAATCTTCCTTATAATTAGAAAAACGGAATTTCTTGATCAATTCTTTATGTTGTTTGATCTTCTTAAGTGATTCGTTCAGGAATTTTTCAATCGACTTTTTCATAAAAAATATTTTACTGGTATGAGTAATTTCAATTTTCATGCCATGGCTGTGCAGGAAAATAATTTTAGCAAAAAACCAGTATAGAAAAATGAAAGAAGGAGCCAGGAGACTTGATCAGGGCGGTTCTTGAAAAAAATACAGAAGTGGGGTATAATCTCCGCAAACTGTGGAGATAAATATTTATTACACTTTTATGTAGATTTTCTTTTTATCCATCCAGTAACAAATGGCCCACATAAAAGTGATAACACAGAGGGCATATAATAAAGAACCGTTTTCTTTAGCCCCGGGTGTATGGATCAGTACTTTCTTGTACAACCAGTTCCAGGGATTGAGACCATCCCCCAGCCGCACCAGTGCAAGTCCTTTGGGTAAAAAAGCACTGAGCGCAAAAACAAAGAGGGCATTTTTTCCAAATACATCAAAGAAACGGGCCAGGCCACCCCGGATGGATTTTACTTCTATCATGTAGATCATCGTAGCAAGCGTAATGATCGCCAGGCCGGTAGTATATACAGTATAAGAACTGGTCCATATTTTTTTGTTGATTGGGAAAACCATATCCCAGCAAAAACCGGTGAGCAGCAAGGCCACCCCGGAAACAAATAAACCATTCAACATAGGATGCAGGCCAGTGGCGCCCAGGCCAAGGGTGGTTGGGGAAAGGTTACCCGGTTGGGGGAGGGGCTCTTTACTTTTTTTCTGGATATAATCGCCGACGAGGTATCCAAAGATCACCTGGACGATCGCGGGAAGAGTACTTCCCAATCCTTCCGGATCAAAAGCAAGACCTTCACCTTTATACATATGCGCCACACCCAGGATCTTTTTATCAATTTGGTCTGTACCAAACCAACCCGCCAAACTATAAGGATCGGAAGGATTGCCCACATAGCAGAACATCCAGTATAATAAAAGCAGAACAGCCCCGGCGTAGAAAGCCTTTCTCGGTTTCAGGTAATAAATCATCACGGAAGCAAAGAAGTAGCAAAGTGCGATTCGCTGTAATACCCCGAGTATCCTCACTCCTTGCAGATTTCCCTTGGCATCCGTATAAACCCACGGCTTGAATACCAGCCCTGCATCGGCCCATTTTACAAAAGGCCACCAGTTAAGAAAAAGCCCGACCGCGAAGATCAATGCTGTTCTCTTCAGGACCTTTCTCCAGAAAACCGCGTCCCCCGCAGCTTCCATCCTTGGCATTACAAAAGCAAGCGCATTTCCCACTGCGAAAAGAAAGAAAGGGAAAACAAGATCGGTGGGTGTGAGTCCATGCCAGGGGGCATGTTCCAGGGGTGCATAGATAGCCGACCAGGAACCGGGATTATTCACCAGTATCATCAGGCAAACGGTGGCACCACGGAAAACGTCAAGGGAATAAAAGCGTTGGTTCAAGCAATTTATTTAATAAATTAAATGTAAGGATTGTCCGGCATAAACATTGGTAATATGGGCACCGGATTGAGAAATGATAAGCCAAAGAAGAAATTCCGGGGCGGATGATTAAGGTATAAATCTGGGAATATTTATACTCAAGTATTTATCAACTTATGGGAGTAAATCCTTCAAAATCCGCTCATTTTATTCTCTTTCCACTCACATCTTATCCTATATTTGCTGGCAAAATTAGGCTTTTGTCAGTCACACTTTGGCCTAATTAATTGATAATTAGTCATATATATCTTATTTATGTGACTAAGATGGCGAAGCCATGTAAAAAATTCATCATTTGAGTCGTAAATGGTTAGCCGTCTACACACGGCCACGGTGGGAGAAAAAAGTCAACCAACTTTTGAAAGAAAAAGGGGTAGAGAGCTATTGCCCGTTGAATAAAGTAAGACGCAAATGGAGTGACAGGATGAAGGTTGTTGAAGAGCCGCTCTTCAAATCCTATGTTTTTGTCAAGGTCAGTGATGAAGACAGGACCGCGGTGCGAATGACACCGGGTGTGATCAATTTTGTTTATTGGGAAGGTA
>JANMKG010000008.1:0-2213 GCA_031371915.1 Chitinophagaceae bacterium
CAAAGAAACAATGTTTTAGGAACGATGCCAAAGAATAACATAGTGTAAAAAGCAGCCAATCAGCCGGAAAAAGCAGCTGGGATGCCCGGGTAGCTTTATACGGCCAATTGGGATTTTTTGAATAAATTTGAACTCACTTCATCATGCTTATGCGTTTCTCCCGGCTGTTATATACTTTACTGACGATTTTATTTGTTCTTCTTTTTAATGTATCCCGTGCACAATCTGGTCTTTGCCCATCTAACCTTGATTTTGAACAGGGAAATTTTACTAACTGGGTTTGCCAGGCCGGTACCGTAGACCCTGCCGGGAACCTACTTCTTGCACCAACACCTCCTATCGCTGGCCGGCATACGATCATTTCTGCTGCCACAGCAGGCACAGATCCCTGGGGTCTTTTTCCTGAAATATGTCCCAATGGCAGCGGGTATAGTGTAAGACTTGGCAACAGTGGCGGAAATCACCAGGCAGAAAGTATTTCATACACCTATACTATTCCGAATATCCTGACCACATTTTCAATGATCTTCCACTATGCGGTTGTTTTGCAAGATCCGGGGCACAATCGCTGGGAACAACCCCGTTTCAGGGCACGCATAACAGATGTATCAACGGGATTACCTATTCCATGTGTTGACTTTGACTTTATTGCCTCAGCTACTCTTCCTGGTTTTATACCTTCACCATTAGGACAAGGAGTTGTCTATAAAGATTGGACCCCGATAACTATTAACTTAAATGGGTATATCGGTAAAACGATAAAACTTGAGTTTATTACAAATGATTGTGTTTTTACTGCCCACTTCGGGTATGCATATGTAGATGTAAATACCAATTGTAACGGCGCTATTACTGGCAATACTATCTGCCCCGGCGACCAGGCTATTACACTGACAGCTCCTTTTGGTTTTCAAGGTTATGAATGGTATTCAGATAACACTTTCTCCACTTTGCTTTCTACTACCCAGACCTTATACCTGAATCCTCCACCCTCGGTTGGTTCCATTTTTCCTGTGATCGTCATTCCATATCCCGGATTCGGATGCAGGGATACTTTATATGCAACAGTAAATGTTGGTGCAAGCCCGTTTTCCAATGCCGGTCCTGATGCTGCTATCTGCCAGAACCAGCAGGTACAAATAGGCGGGCCACCGGCACCGGGTTATAATTATTTGTGGACCGCCGCTGGTAACGGGCAGATCAGCAACCCGATCATTGCTAATCCTTTTGCAACGATACCCACCGGGGATCCACCGACAGAATTTTATGTCCTGACCACAGATATACTAACGGGATGTTCGGCCCGTGATACGACCATTGTTTCTATTTTCCAGACAGATACCGCCATGCAGTTAACCGGGAAAACCCTTTATTGCACAGGTGATGCCTCCCCGGGTTTGTTGACAATAACTTCCAGCCTTGGAACAGTGCAATGGTATAATGGAAATAATCCCATACCAGGAGCAACAGGGTTCACTTATCAACCTGTAGTCAGCGGAACTTATTGGGCACAGTTGCAGCAAGGCGCTTGTCTTGATTCGACACGCACAGAATCATTCACCGTCAATACACCACCTGTTTCTATTGCAGGCCCTGATGCCAGTATTTGTACCAATCAACCTCTACAGATCGGGACGGCTCCCAACCCGGCTTATACATATACCTGGACACCTGGGGGGCAGGTAAGTGACCCCGCTATCGCGAATCCCTTTGCTTCGGTATTTGCAAATGCACCGGTCGAGTTTATTGTTCATACTGTTGATCCCCTTACCGGTTGCAATTCATATGACACGACCTATATTACAGGCCGTCCCGTAGATACTTTGATCTCGCTGACAGGAAAAGATACCTATTGTAATGGTGATGCGGGAGCAGGAACACTGTTTGCATCGAACACGGTATCTGCTATTCAATGGTATGACGGAAATAATGCAATACCCGGAGCTACTGGACCTTCTTTTCATCCGCTGGTCAGTGGTAATTATTGGGCAGCGCTACAGCAATTCGGGTGCACGGATTCCACCAGGCAAATACCTTTTACAGTGCATGCTGTACCCGTGGTTTCTTTTACACCCAGCAACGACTCGGCCTGTATCACCAACAATTCGTTTACATTCACTAACGGGACGACTGTTTCCGACGGGGCTTCCCTCAGTTATTTATGGAAGTTCAGCGACCTGAGAATACAGACGGGTATCGATGCCACTAAATCT
>JANMKG010000027.1:0-3472 GCA_031371915.1 Chitinophagaceae bacterium
GCCAGCCCAATAGTACTACCAAAGCCGGCTAAATATCATCACCTCTTCCCCCTCTCATACTGCACCGGCCACCCCACCTCCACTCCCAGCTCCTTCGCAGCATGCAAAGGAAAATAAGGATCCCGCAATAATTGCCGGGCAAGGAAGACCAGGTCGGCTTCTTCGTTTAATACTATCGCTTCCGCTTCCTGTGCCGTGGTGATGAGTCCAACAGCACCAGTCAGCATACCCGTAGCGGATCTTATCTGCGTAGCAAAGGGAACCTGGTATAAAGGAGCAACAGGAATTTTTTGCGCATGCGAATTACCACCCGAAGAACAATCGATAAGATCCACGGCTTTATTTTTTAATGCCATGGCTAATTGTACAGAGTCTTCCGCCGTCCAGCCTCCTTCTACCCAATCGGTGGCAGAGATACGGATGAATAAAGGAAGATCAGCCGGCCATACACTGCGGATATTATCTACTGTTTCGAGTATCAGTCGTATCCTGTTCTCAAAAGAACCACCGTATTCATCGGTACGGTGATTGCTCAGCGGAGATAAAAATTCATTGAGCAGGTAACCATGCGCGGCATGTAATTCTATTAATTTAAAACCGGCTTTAAGTGCACGCGCCGCTGCTTCGCGGAAATCATTCTTTACTTTTTCGATCGCGGCTTTGTCCATGGCAAGAGGAAATGGCTCGCCTTCTTTATAAGTAATAGCACTCGGGGCTACAGTTTGCCAGGCGCCTTCCTCTTTCTTTAATGCCTGCCCACCTTTCCAGGGAATATGATGACTGGCTTTTCTTCCCGCATGCGCCAGTTGCATTCCGGGCACCGCGCCCTGTGCCGTAATAAATTTCGTGATGCGCTGCAGGAATTCAATATGCTCGTCTTTCCAGATTCCTAAACAACCATGCGTTATCCTTCCTTCGGGCGATACTGCTGTTGCTTCGGTGATAACTAATCCTGCCCCGCCAACTGCGCGACTGCCCAGGTGGACCAGGTGCCAGTCGTTGGCAAAACCATGTTCACTGGAGTATTCACACATAGGAGATACGGCGATACGGTTCTTAAGTGTTATGCTGCGGAGGGTAAGGGGTTCAAATAGTTTGGACATCGTAAAAATTATTTCTTCTTTCCTTTTTGAATCTTTTTGGTTTGCCTGGGGATTTTCTTTTCCTCTGTAGCCAGTTTTCGTTCTACTTTTTTCACATCCTCGGCAGCGGGCAATTGCTCGGGAAACACCCCTCTTCCCTTTAACATTTTACGAACGGCAAGATTATTCTCAATATGTTCTTTACTTATTTGTTGAGCCCCCTTTATATCTTTTTCAGTTACGTTGTGGCTGGTAAGTTCAGTGGCGAAATCTTTTGCTTTGATACTTAGAGTCGGTAGAAAATCTGCCAGCGGTCTGCTGGCAGGTATCCCCAGTTTCTTTTTCATATCGGTAGTGCTGAACCCACCAAACAAAGCCTGGTCGCCTTTGGAACGGATGATAGCAAAACCTTTTTCGTCAACGCCCCTTTCATAAATGATACCCGATAATTTCTTTTCGCTCTTGCTGAGTTTTTCTCTTGCAGAAACACGGGCTATATCCAATAACCGTTTTTCAATGATCTCCTGGCGGCGGGTTTGTACAGCAAAATAAGTTTGGGCAAAAGCAATGGCTGGCTTTGCAGGATCGCCATTCTGTGCAACAAGATAACAGGCATATCTTGTAAGAGCGACATCTTCCAGCTCACGCCGGGCTCCTTTTGGCAAGTCGATCATTTTGTTGATATCAACAAAATGATGCAGCGTTGATTCGCCGGCTGCTTCACAGGCCAATTTAGCTTTATCAATTACTTTCAGAAAATTCCTCCATTCTGTGTAGTTGAAGATTTCCTGCAATTCCCTTGCACTCCAGCACTCTATTCCTTCGTAGAGATAACAGGCGCTCTCAAATCTTCCAAACAAATCTGCTATTAACTCTTTTTTCATAGTTAAAATTACCAAATAGACAGGAGTGGGCTATACCTCATCCGGGTATTTCTTTCTAAATTTGACAACCCGTCAAAACCAACTACCTTTCTCAAAAACAAACCAACATGAAACGATTGATTTTATTTTGCGCGCCCGCGGCGCTGCTGATCGCTGCCTGCGGTGACAGTAAAAAGACTTCTGAAACAGAAACTTCTTCTTTTAGTATCGATTCCGCAAGAACTGAGATCACTGCCACCAGTGCACGCTATGGCGAATATTTTGGTACGGGAGATTCCACTTCTTTTACGGCCTGCTATACAAGCGATGGCTGTATTTATCCTTCCGGAATGCCGAAGATCTGTGGCAGGGATGGTATCGCCGCTTTCTTTAACGGTGGTGTGAAAATGGGTATCAAAAAGATCGTTCTTACAACAGAAGAACTAATGGGAGGAAAAGATGGCTTGAGCGAAACAGGCCATTATGAGATGCAGGGTGATGGCGGTGCCTCCCTGGACAAAGGGAAATACATTGTGTTGTGGAAACAAGAAGACGGGAAATGGAAATTGTTCCGGGATATCTGGAACAGCGATGCTCCGCCTCCGGCGACTAAATAAACCACGGAGAACACGGCGAACCACAGTGAATACAGGTGATTGCGGACACTCCGTGATTCCCTGTGCACGCTGTGGTTTTTTATTTCCCGGTATTTTTATTTCTCGCGGCGGGCGCGGAGGAGCAGCGGCGCAGCGATGCACTTGCTTTGGGTATGTAGTTCTGTTATAGGCACAGTATAAAAACTGGTCTTAATCACTATTACACCGCTTGATTTCTTTCTTTGCGTTCGCCGCTCCTTTGCCCCGCCGGAGGCGGGGTGAAACCCTTGCTTAAGATTGATTGGTCGTTGGTGGTTCCTGGATAAGGTCAGAATTAAAAACAAGGAACTCTGGTGGTTCAGCAGCCATGCGGACCAGCTCATCGTATTTTACTTTCAGGGTGCGTTTGAATTTACCGAGGTAACCCGGTACCCGGAGATCGAGGGCATTAATGGGGACGGCTTCGATCAGGTCGTTGCCGATGTACATCATGAGTTTCATAATGGCGGATATTGGATACAACAAAAGAAATAAAGCTTTGGCTTTTTTGCAAGCCGGGAAGTACTCAATTTTGGGGCGTATTTTTTCGATGCCCGCCCTGCCGGAACTTGATAACAATCTCCCCCCAAAAGATGAACCACATAGCATCATAGGGACATAGAAAAACACATAGTTGTATTTCTATGTGTTATCTATGTTTTCTACTGTGACTATGTGGTTCAAAAATGATCTATTTTACCAAAGCTCCCTGTTCAATCCAGCATCTTATGACATCCCTTTCTTCTGGTGTCATATTTGTCTTGTTATTCTGGGGCATTGTTTTGGTAATGACCACCCGTTGCATGATCAGTTCCTTTTTAGCAACGATCTCCTGAGGGGTATCGTATTGAACTCCGTTGGGCGGAGCGGTGTACACATTGTCCGTGGGTTT
>JANMKG010000058.1:0-7736 GCA_031371915.1 Chitinophagaceae bacterium
GAATTTATCGGCACGTTCTTCCTGGTCCTTACGATCGGGCTAACAGGAAATCCTTTAGCGATTGGCGCGGTCCTGATGGTGATGGTCTATGCAGGCGGTCATATTTCCGGCGCTCATTATAACCCTGCTGTAACCTTAGCGGTGCTGATTCGCGGACGGATAAAGCCAGGAGAAGCCATCGTATATGTGATCTGCCAGGTTGTGGGTGCCGCAGCAGCTGCCTTACTGGTTGGATTTTTTAAAGAACAGCCGGTTACAGCCAGCCAGGGAATTGATCAGACCAAAGCTCTCATCGCAGAGATCCTCGGAACTTTTGCGCTGGCCTACGTGGTATTGAATGTTGCTACTGCGAAATCCACTGCAGGAAATAGTTATTATGGTCTTGCGATCGGCTTTACGGTCCTTGCCATGGCCTTTTGCTTTGGCGAATATAGTGGGGGTGCTTTTAACCCGGCCGTTGCCGTAGGTGCTTCTGTTATGAAGGCATTTGAATGGAGCAATATATGGATCTACCTGGCAGGTTGTTTTGGCGGAGCCATCCTGGCGGCGCTTCTATTCAATTTGAGTAACAGCGATGATAAATAGAAAGTAAGTGCATTTCTTCAACAACGGCTCTCTCTTTGGAACTGTTGTTTTTTAAAACCGGGGGCAAAGCATGTATTCGCCTTTCGCTTTACGAAAACCGATATAAGAAATGGATAATTCCACTCCACCCCGGCCATAACTCGATGGCTTTAGTTTGGAAATATTTGCATCATAGCTCAAGGAGAACGAGTAGGGATGGTAGTCCAGTTTTATTACAGGGATAAGTGCATCATTCCAACGCAGGAAAGCGCCTGCATGGATCGTATAAAGGGGATTGACAGGATCGGTACCCAGTTTTAATCCATACATAGCGCCGGCCACCGTTTCCTTGAAAGATCCCTGCATGGATTGATCGGCCTGTATAGTGAGATAGGCATATTCGGAGACACCCAGGTGGAAGCCTCCTGAAAAAACCCATTTAGGATGAAGTTCAAACCCGGTTGGCTGGAACAGGGAAGCATTGGGTTTGGTAAAATGATGATAAGCAGCACCGACGAAAAAATTATTACTCTCATTATTACCGAGTATCGAATTATAACTCATCCCAACACTACCATCAAGGTAACTGTATTGAGCTTTTGAAAAATTCTCACCCAGCCCGCCGCCATCATACTGGCTGTTAGTGGTTGCTTTAGACGGATCAAAACGGCGTTGAATCCATCCGCCCATAAAACCCAGTGACAAGTAACTGTTACGTTCACTACTGAGCGATTTATGATAATTCAGGGCCGGTAGCACATGCGTAGAGGTCCAGCCGATGGTACCGGCCCTGTCAAACAATAACTGCATACCCGCGGTGATAAAATCATCGCCTTTACCTATGTGCATTTTATATTCACCGTTCAAAGAGCCGGTCCTGTAAGCATTGGTAACACTGTTCCATTGATCCCTGTAGACCATCTGCACTCTTATATCCCCGGTATAAATGCCTGCTAAGGAGGGATTCCTCCAGAGCGGCGCTTCGAAGAACTGGGAGAAATGAATATCCTGCGCACCTGCATCAGCAGCGAGTGCAACTGGTACAAGGAAGAGGGAAAAATATTTTATCATTCGCTTCATATTCTCACTTTATTGTATCAATGCGATATTTCCATTTAGTTTTATGACCTCCCCATTCTCACAAAATACTTCAGCCTGGTAGACATATACATCCGCCATCGGTCTCTTTCCTTTGTAGGTTCCGTCCCACCCGAACGATGCATCATTGACCGGGAAATCCTTTTTCTCAAAAACGACTTCACCCCAGCGGTTAAATATGCGAAGCATCTTCACCCTGTCAAGCCCCTTTCCCCTTGGATAAAAAATATCATTACTTCCATCACCATTGGGGGTGAAAGTATTTGGGATAAAAAGATTGGCGTTTTTACAAATAACAATCACTTCTATGGAACCAATATTGCTGCACCCGTTATCATCCGTAGCATAGACCTGGTAGAAGGTATTGAATTTTGGTCCGGCATCGGGCGTAGGACAAGTGGTGCAGCTTAACCCGGTTGCAGGTGCCCATAGCCATTTTATCGTATTGGGTGAATATGTAACAGGTATGGTAGCCGGGAAACCCGTCTGAACAGTCATCTGTCCAGGGATGGTTATTACAGGGAGTGGGTTCACCAAAATGGATTGGGTGGTAGTATCCTTACACCCGCTGCTGTTCGTGGCTATGCTTGTAATGATAAAAGTACCCGCGGTGTTATAGACCTGTGCCGGGGGAATTTGCAGGTTCGAAGTGTTACCATTTGGAAAATTCCATGACCAGGTAACGACAGAAGTATCAGGCAGAAGGAAAAATCCTGTATTGAGTAAAGGTGATTTAGCACAGATGACCGTATCGCCCGCAATATCGATCAGGGGCCGTTGAACTACTTTTACAAAGTTGGTTTTGGTCAGGGTATCGATACAACCTCCCTGTGTTTTTATGATCAGGTCCACCGTATAATTGCCGGGTGAAGTATACTGGTGACTGGGATTTTGCTGGGAAGAAGTTCCCCCATCTCCAAATTGCCAGGTATAAGTTGTGACAGGATCATTAAAGGTGGTGGAATCGAGGAAACTGGCCATACCAAAATCACAAAACAGTTTCTTATCAACACCAAATTTTGCTGCTGCGCCAATCACATGTACCGTATCCACGCTTTGAAGCGGGATGATACAACCGGTTGGATCTTTCATAATGACCTTTGGTAAAAAGTTTCCATAAGAGGCGTAGATATGGTTTACGTTGGGAGTCGTGGTGGTTTGAGTATAGCCATCTCCAAAATCCCAATAGTAGGAAGCGATAATGGCGGGTGTAAATGTATTGAGATCTACCGGTAAGGGCTTACATCCAAAAAGAGGTAAATAATCGACTTTGGAACCGGCTGTATCACTTACCGTGATATTGTGAAAGGCTGAATCGAGGCAACCCCCGGGACTTGTGATCAATAATTTCACTGTATAGCTTCCGGGAGTAGAATAATAGTGAATAGGATTGGTGAGGACCGAAGACCCTTCTCCTGCTCCAAAATCCCATTTGACCGAATTATAATAAAGGGAAGTATTGGTAAAGTGCACTTCAAAAGGAGTACAGGAACTGGCTGAATCATTGACAGTAAAGCCGGCCACGGGTTTGTCAATATGTATGTAGGCAAGTTTAGTAAGGGAATCAGCACAGCCAAATGCATCCAGGATCACCAGCTTCACATTATAAACACCCGTGGTAGCATAACTATGCGTGGGAGAAGGGGTAACGGAAGTTCCCCCATCCCCAAAATACCATTGACTGCTGAACCCCGGGGGAACAGAAGTATTCGTGAACGAAATGGGCGCATTCGGGCAGGACAGGAGATCAGGACTGGTGAAATTGGGTATAGGATCGGTTGCCGTGATTATATTGTTTAACCTGATGCTGTCTTTACAACCTGCTGCATCGGTGATGATAAGTTTAACCGAGAAAATACCGGTTGCCAGGTAAGTATGCTGAAAAGGAGGCGCACTGAAATTCTGAACAACACCATCTCCAAAATCCCACTGCCAGTTAGCGATGGCATTTACACCATCCGTGGTGGAAAGATCATTAAAAGTGGTACGTAGCTGGCCAGCGCAGCCGGCTGTGTTGGTAGCATTGAACCCGGCAGCGGGCCCGTTGATGCGTATATAATTATTCCTGGTGAAAACGTTCGTACATCCATTGAGGTCAGTCACAGTAAGTTTGACCGTATAGGTTCCGGATACGGTGTAGTTATGAAAAACGTTGGGACTTGTAACAGTGATAGTACCACCATCTCCAAAATCCCAAAAATAGGAAACAATATTCGCCACGTTAATATTGCTTGCCACGAAATCAATCTTTGCTGTTTTACACGCAGCTGTTTGGTTAGCCGTAAAATCAGGACGTTCATCAAGTAATTTAATGGTTTGAATGAGCGTGTCCGCACAGGAGCCATTTGTAACGATCAGCTTTACATTATAGGATCCGAGAGCAGGAAAATTATGTGTAGGGTTCTGCGCAAATG
Source organism: Chitinophagaceae bacterium (assembly GCA_031371915.1). Lineage (GTDB taxonomy): Bacteria > Bacteroidota > Bacteroidia > Chitinophagales > Chitinophagaceae > JJ008. The sequence goes on from JANMKG010000058.1 coordinate 4,077, forward strand.
ACAGGGGTGAGCCATCGCCAAAATTCCATACCCATGTTTGGGGAGCAATGGATCGGTCTGTAAAACTATATTGTAATCGATTGGCACAATTGGGAACAGGATCGAACCTGGCAATAGGAGGAAGCACATAGATATAACGGAATTTGGTAATGGTATCAGCGCAACCATTATTAGAGGCAATGAGCCTGACATCAAAAAAACCGGTATCGTTATAATTGTAAACGGGGTTTTGAATATTAGATGTCCCGCCATCACCAAATGACCAGTCCCACTCATCGGCAGGAACAGACAGGTCAGTGAAAAAAACAGGCTGCCGTCCACAAACCGGGATAGGCACAGCTGAAAAATTTGCAACTGGTTTAGTGCCAACTTTCACAGCATTGGGCAAGGTTAGGGTATCCCGGCACCCACTGCTTGTGGTTATGATAAGCCGGATAGTGTAAGTGCCCTGGGCCAGGTATGTATATACCGGGTTAGCCAGGGTAGAGGTACCACCATCGCCAAAATTCCAGTCATAAGAAGTTACGGCATCAACAGAGGTGATGGTGGGGACCGGTGAAATAGTATAAGGAACACAACCGCGTTTGGGAAAACCAGGAAGAGTTATTGTTGCCCTTTTGATAACGATATAATTTGTTTTTATGATCGTATCGGGGCAACCTGCCGCAGTGAAAGCGATCAGTTTTACTGTAAAACTTCCATATGAATTGTAAGTATGGGCGGGGTTTTGCAAATTTGAAATGGGAGTACCGTCCCCAAAATCCCATTTCCAGCTCGTGGCCCCGCCTGCGGTAAGGTCCTGGAAATTGACTGTAAGGGGTGGCTGGCATTTTGAGGTAATGGGTGCAGAAAAATCCGCTACAGGTCTTGGATTGACGGTGATCTGGTGTGAAATAGAATCCCGGCAGGTATTGTAAGTATTGTATAACCAGACCGTGTAAACACCAGTAGCGGAATAACTATGAGTTGCATTCAGAGAGCCAAATAATGTTCCTCCATCACCAAATGCCCAATTGATGGCGGCGGGTGTAGGATTTGAAGTATTGATAAAATTCGCTGTTTCATTGATACAAATATTGCTTGGCCCGGTAAACGAAGTGTTGAATCCACCGATCACAATAGGAGTACTTCGCATCGTATCCTGGCAACCTGCAGAACTAAAAGTGATAAGCGTTACAATAAAAGTTCCGTTGGAATTAAAGGTATGGGTTGGACTGGGTAAAGCAGAAAGAGGTGAACCATCTCCAAAATCCCAGAGGTAACTGAGTGTAGGTGGGCCAGTAGATGTATTGGTAAAAGTGATATCTGCCGGGGCCTTACATACAGTGGGTATTGAATTGGTGAACCCCGCGGTTACACCCGCAGTAACGGTAATATAATTGGTACGACTCAGTACTTTTACACAGCCCTTATCATTGGTGACTTTTAAAGTAACCGTATAAGTGCCAGAAGTGGCATAGGTAACCTGCGGATTACGAACAGAAGAAAGAGTCCCATTCCCCAAATCCCATTCCCAGCTCACATTGTTGTTGCCGACACCCGGGGTAGAGAGATCGGTAAACTGTACCCGGAGAGGGAAACAACCACTCCTTGTACTCACTGAAAAGTCAACTGTCGGAGATTCATAGACCGTGATATATTGTGTTCTTGTCAGGGTGTTAGTACCCCTTGTATTGCTTACAGTAAGCTTAACTGTATAAGTGCCGGGAGTAAAATAGGTAGCTGTTGGATTCTGGAGTGTGGATGTATTCCCATTTCCAAAATCCCAGGCCCAGGCGGTAGGGCCCCCGGTTGAAAGATCACGGAAAACAACGATCAGGGGAGAGCAGCCCGACACGGGGGCTGCGGAAAAATTGGCAACAGGAGCTTGTCCCGAGACCTGCGTCCAGGAAAGCATAATTACATATAATGCAATCAGTTTGGTAAGGATATTGTAGAGTTTGGACCTCAATAGCTAACTGGTTTTTAAGCTTATATGCCTAAAGCATGTTGCTTTCAGCAAAAATTATTCCCGATCACTCGAAACTTGCTCTAATCAGTCTTTTCCGGTAATTATTCTTACAGATTATGTACCAACTAACGGGTTGTCTCAGCATTGAGACGGGAATACGGTTATTATGTTTAAAGGAAAGGGGGCGGATCCGGTACAAAAATAACGAAGAAAAAGGATACTTATTATAGTTTATCCAGCCTCATTACCCGGGTATCAGTGCCAACTGTTTGAGTGGCTTCCACATAGGTCCAGCTATTACGGTCAATATGCCAGGTTCCATTAATAAGATTGAGGGGATAAGCGGGGGAAACAAAATTGGCATAAGTGGTCATCGCAGTGGCATCTCCATTCCAGCTACCTTTTATTTCAAATGTACCGTTCTTGATGGCATCTACGGTCCTGTCACTGTAATACTGGAACTTATAATTGGTAAAATCGGCGGTAATATTAGTACCGTTATTCACAAAATTGGTGATATGCCATTGACCATCCGTCATCGCCTTTATCACCAGGTCCTCGGCTATTTGCTCCTTTGTTTTTGTACAGCCGCCAAGGAACAAAAAGCCACCAATTAATAAAAGAATTTGTTTCATATGCCGGTTTATAGTGTCACAAATTAACGATATTCAGCAGTTTATCCAATAGTTTAATTACGGAATAACACCCTCTTAAGATTTTGCTGTAACAAAAATACCTGCTTTGCCATTTAGCCTCAAGGGGTTAATTTCATATCCACAACCATTTCAATGAGAAAGTACCTGCAATTATTATTCCCATTATTATTTGTGTTTTTAGCGGTGCGGGGACAAAAACCGGAAGAAACACTGACCCGCTGGTCAGATAGATCACCCATTGAAAAAACCTACCTCCATTTTGACCGCGATAATTACCTGGCAGGGGAAACCGCATGGTTCAAAGCATATTTATATTCCGATTACCAACCCGATACTATCAGCACTTCTCTTTACGTGGAATTTGTGAATGAAGCAGCTGCTGTAATTAGCCGCAAAATACTTCCCGTTTTCCTCGGGGGTACCAGTGGACAATTTGAATTGCCCGATTCACTATCTACGGGTTCTTACCTGGTCCGGGCTTATTCACCTACAATGCTGAATGGCAACCCGGACTTTATTTATACCCGGAGTATTTTTGTTTATGGGAAAAAACCCAGCGCGGTTGCCAGGCCAAAAGAAAAGATGACCCGTCTGGAATTTTTTCCTGAAGGCGGCAACCTGGTAAATGGTTTTGTAACCACGGTAGCATTTAAGGCGACTGATGAAAATGGTCTGCCTGTGGATGTCAGCGGCCTGGTGAAAAATGAGGGCGGGAAAGAATTGGCTTCCTTTAGCAGTTTCCATGACGGGATGGGTATGTTCGAACTTAGCCCCACCACTGATGAAAAATACTTTGTGCAGCTCAATGGTGATTCCGCCGCTAAGAAATATTACTTACCGGAAAAGACAGATAAGGGCATTGCACTTTCCATCATTCCTCATCCCCAGGGAATTTTTTTCGAGATCCATCAGCGCATCACTGAACCTGCTTTCCAGGCAGCTTATATGATCGGGCAGATGCAGCATCATATCGTCTTCCGCCAGGATTTTAAAACCGTTAAAGAAAATATACAGGGTGTTATCAATACAAAGAATCTTCATTCGGGAATATTG
>JANMKG010000068.1:0-3861 GCA_031371915.1 Chitinophagaceae bacterium
GCGGACAATAAAAGAATACTGATCCGCGGCATCGCGGTCGACTGGAAAAGAGGTATTGATAAAATAACGGTGAACAACCAGCCCGCTACCAGTTTCCGCGAGTCCTCGGGCTATTTTGATTACCTCTACGACCTGAAAGAAGGGATGAATACCGCGGTGATCAATGTCCGTAATAAAAAAGGATACGCGAAGACCACCCGGCTCAGGTTCGAATACCATTCCCCTTCCAAAGAAACTACGGAAAGACCGGGCAAGGATCACCTGTTCGTGATCGGCATCGACGATTACCAGGCATGGCCCAAATTATTCAATGCGTCGCGTGACGTGAAAGATTTTAAGAAACTGATGGGTGATGAGTATGGATTTAAAAAAGATGAGATCAAAGAACTCTTTGATGGCGATGCCAGCCGCAAAAAGATCTATGCACAATTAAGGAAATACGTAGAAGACCTTCAGCCCAATGACCGGCTCCTGGTTTATTTTTCCGGTCATGGTTACTATGATAAAAAACTCGACATGGGGTACTGGATACCCGCGGATGCGGGGAACGGCGCCGAAGATGAATACATCAGCAACCTCGATATAACCCGCCTGCTCCAGAAAATACCCGCCAAAAATATTTTTGTCATCGCGGATGCCTGTTACTCCGGGCAGTTGCTGCGTGACATGCACAATGATAAGGGCAGCGACTATAAATCGCGGATGGTTCTTTGCTCGGGAAAACTACAGCCCGTTTCAGACGGAAAGCCAGGCGGCAACAGTCCTTTTGCTACCCAGGTGCTGGCCTTTTTTAAAACCCCTTCTGCCAAACTATTGCTGGCAAGCGACCTGATCCAGCAGGTAAAAAAATCATTTACGGGAGCAAACGGGCAAAAACCGGTTGGTGGCGCGATCGATGAAGTGGGAGATGAGAACGGTGATTTTGTTTTTACCAGGAAAAAATAAATGAATTTTAATTTCCCGTTTCTTTTCTTGCGAGCTCGTTCAGTAATTCCATGTACATTTCATTCCCTTCATAGTAAAGTACGAAATCTCCTTTCCATCGTTTATCATCATAACGATAGATCGTCGCTGTGAAATACAAGGTGTAATAACGCAAGACCCATTCGGCATAGAGTTGCTTTACCGGGTAAACTTTAACCTGTGTAGAATCTTCCGGTGTTTTAAATGTCCCGGTGGTGTCGGTAACAGTACTGGAATCAGGTGTCCCGTTTTTGTCTTTGTATTTCAAAAGGATATCACCCAGGTCAGTTTCAAAGATGCCACTGCCGGAAAGCCGGAGCCTAAATAACCGGTTACTATAAAATATAGCGCCGGGTTGAACGGGGTAAGTAAAACCCGAAGTTTTGATCACCGGATTTGAAATAATGACGGCGCTGTCATATTCTTTTTGCAGCATTCCCAGTGCGTAGTTACCGTTCACCGGGATCTTGACTACCTGGAAACCCGCGGATCCTGCATTACCGGCACCCACGTCGGTAGGTATTGGCGGCGGCGGTGGTGGTGGCGGCTTTATCGTTTTTTTCGGCGGTGATTTTTTCTGACCATACCCTTCCGCTTGCGGGAGGAGGAACAGGAGCACTATAAAGCATATAAAAATCCGCATAATTATTGGTTGAAATCAATACTAAAGTAGTGATTAATTATAATCAATCCCACTTCTTGCTTCGCTCTGCCCGCAATCCAGAGAGGCGGTCGGCAAGCTCCGGCGGAAAGGTCGTTGATGCTGAGGAGTTTCTTATTTTACTTTTTGCCTTGATGCAAAAAGTAACAAAAAAATCAATCCGGTTCGATGTGTATCACTCTGCAGGCTGAAGTCTTCTCCTGCGAACCGGCAAAAAAAACATGTTAGTGGAAAGGCTATAGATCGGCGACTTCGCTGCGTGTTACCAGTAGACCCTGGAAGCGCTGGATTTTTCGCCAGCAAGATCTTATTCACCTCTACATACGGCATGGCGAAAAAGAGGCGCTGGAAATTTCTCTTTCGTGCAGGCCGTAAGGCCTTTCGTGTGTATTCGTGGCTAAACAAGTTGCGCAGCAACTAATCTGTGTTAATCCGTGTAATCTGTGGCTAAAATATTTGCGCCAGCAAAATTTTCTGTGTCCATCTGTGTTTATCTGAGGCCACCCTTTATTCTTCGTGCACTTTGTGGTTCTTTGTGTGCTTTGTGTTCCTTTTTTTGGGGGCGTAAGCCTTTTAATATGTGTTAATCCGTGTAATTCGTGGTTAGCTGTGTTTCTTTTTTGGACCTCACCCGTGGATCACTCAATTATAATCAACAGCCCATTCTCCTCTCCTTCAGGAGAGGTGGACGTTCATCTGAGGCGGAATTATTGATGATGGGTGAGGTCTATTTTCTCATCGGCTGCTTCTTCCAATAAGTCAGCGACCGCCACAACCATTCAAATGGCCCGAACCGGAAATAACTTAACCAGATACTCGAGAAGATCAGCTGGAAGATCCACACGGAAAAGACCACGTAGTAGAGTTCGTGGAAACGCAGCTTATTATAATTGCCAAAACCATATCCAAAGAAAAAGAACGTACAGATGATCGACTGCATCAGGTAATTGGTAAAGGCCATTTGTCCCACGTTGGATAATGCTTTCATTAGCCAGGGTACCAGCTTGCTCCGGTAGATCAGCATGATCAAACTTGCATGACCGATCGCCAGCGGGATTCGCCGGAACTCTGACCAAATATCCGGTGACGATCGCCAGGCATCGACATAGCGGCCGGGCCCGAGCGCCGCCCAGCTCATCCAGCCTTTATCAAATAATATCCACGCGACAGGTATACCGATACCATACCCGACCAGCATCCACATCGCATAGGTGGAGGTTTTTAATTTATTACTAAAAAATCCCCAGCCTAATAATGCCATCCCGATAAACATCATACACAGCATATCCCATGGATCACCATACATATAAGAAACTTCGAAGTTCGCGTTTTGGGGAATGAGCCAGGTAAAGACCGTTGGATAATTCGAGCGCATTTTGCGTTCGTTCTTATTGGTCTCCGCAGTATCCGGTTTTTGCCTTTTCTCCACTTGTTCCCAACCGCTGATCGCTCCCTGTTGTTCCGTCGTCAGTTTCTTTTTTTCCTTCTTGGCCTGTACCGCTTCAATATAGTTTGCCCGCTGGCCGCGGAACTCGTTCCAGCCCCATTGTTTCTTGACCATTCCAAAAGACACACAGGCCAGCCCGATGATCAGCAGCCATTTGGGGTTGAGTTTGCGGAAAGCAAATAAAATCATCCCACAGAGACCATAATAAAATAAGATATCGCCGTCCCAGAGTATAACAAAAGCATTGATCAGTCCAAAAAAGACGAGCCATAACAAACGCCGGTAATAATATTCAGAGACCGGGGGCTGGCCCGGCGCTTCTTTTTTATTTGTCATAAAAAGGATCATCCCGGCACCAAATAACATGGAGAACAAACCACGCATCGTTCCTTCGAAGAAAACAAAAACGATCGCGAACGTATAATAATCTTTCCCGGCTCTTGGGCTGTGTACAATATTGTACCAGAAATCCCAGTTGATCCCAAAGCCCGGGATATTCATCATCAGGATACCACGACGAGCCTCCCCTTCAGTCGGTGTCGCCCCGAACCAGAGCGTCCTTCCGGGGCCGGCGCCCATTACACCGGAATCTCACGTACCGAAGAGGGCAGCTCGCCGTTCGCCGAGCCCTGTGGGGCGCTCCACCGACCCACATCCGCGGGATGCGCGATCGACGTGGACCGGCTACGGTAGTTGGTCCGGGGTCCTTTCCGAGGGGGAACAGTGACCGACGCACCGCTGAGAGCACGCCTGTCCGCGCACGCCTTCCGGCCGTCGTGCCTGCGGCTGG
>JANMKG010000069.1:0-4476 GCA_031371915.1 Chitinophagaceae bacterium
TTGGTGGGAGGTATAACTAAAATATTTGTTGGAAGTGTTTAACACAGTATTTCTTAAAGACCTTAAGTCGGTAATAATATTAAATAAAGATTATTTTTTTTTTGGCTGTTCGGGTCTTTCCGACTTCCGGACTTCCGACTAAACAAGCTATATGGAACAACAATACAACTACGTTACCAAACTCGATGTGAAATTCGATCATTTGGAAAAAATAGACATTCCGCAAATGGTGAGGGACTGTACCGATAAATGGTTCAACCAGACCCTGACACAGGTGAATGAAAGCGTGGTGCGGCTGGGGATCGTGGAAGGCGAATACCACTGGCATAAGCACGACAATGATGATGAATTCTTTTACGTAGTGGATGGACAATTACTGATCGACCTTGAAGACCAAACGATCGAACTCAATCCCGGGCAGGGTGTAACGATTACCAAAGGCGTAATGCACCGGCCAAGGGCACCAAAGAAAACGGTGATGCTGATGGTGGAGACGAGTGCGATACAGCCGACCGGAGATTGAGAGATAGTCCGGAAGACCGCAAGACGGGAAGTCCGTAAGATTAGTCAATAAAGCAGAATGATTCTTTCAGTCTTCCGGACTTCCCTTCTTCCGGTCTTAACTTGTTAGTATCACTTTTAATGCCTTTTCATTCGCCGCGTTTCCAAAAGTTTCGTAGGCTTCTATTACCTGGTCTAATTTAAAGTGATGGGTAATAAGTTTTTTTGCATCTAATTGTTGGGATTGTACATTCCTGAAAAGCATGGGCGTACTTGACGTATCTACCAGCCGGGTAGTGATGGTTATGTTCTTTGACCACAAAGTTTCTAAATGAAGGGTTACAGGTTTTCCATGAACGCCAATATTGGCGATAACCCCGCCTGCTGTTACAATGGCTTCACAAAGTTCGAAAGTGGCAGGTATACCAACTGCTTCTATCGCCACATCCACACCCCTGGCCTTGGTAATAAGCATTACTTTTTCCGCCACATTTTCATTGCTGCTGTTGATGATATGCGTGGCTCCGAAACCCAGGGAGATATTCAGCCTGTTATCATCATGGTCTATCATTATTATTTCCGAAGGGGAATAAAGCTGCGCTGTCAATAAGGTGGCCAGGCCGATCGGGCCGGCCCCGACTATGGCAATAGTATCACCTGGCTTAACGCGTCCATTCAAAACACCGCATTCAAACCCCGTAGGTAAAATATCACTCAGCATTACCAATGCTTCTTCGTCGGAGCCTGCAGGGATCGGGTATAAGCTGGTATCAGCATAAGGTATCCGTACAAATTCCGCCTGCGTACCATCGATGGTATTACCCAATATCCATCCACCTGTTTCGCAATGCGAATACATTTGTTTCCGGCAATTAGCACATTTGCCACAGGATGTGATACAGGAGATCAGCACATGATCGTTCTTTTTAAACACCGTCACGGCAGTTCCCACTTCTTCTATGATGCCCACACCTTCATGACCCAGGATCCTCCCGGGAGATACGGTGGGAACATCGCCTTTCAGGATATGCAGATCCGTTCCGCAAATAGTTGTTTTTATAATTTTAACGATGGCATCGGTTGATTCTAGCAGTACCGGCTTAGGTTTATCCTCCCAGGCTTTCTTTCCCGGACCCCCGTAAACCAATGCTTTCATTGTAGGATTATTTTTTTGATTGTCTACAGGAGATGAATTGGTATCCTTTATTTTGATGGGAGCAGCAATATTTGTCATTTACCGGGGTTTAATTGATTATTGTACTCAAGTAAACGACTTTACTTCAAGAAATCATTATTCAATTTTTGGAATAAGTTATAAGATTCACATGTAGGGAAGACCGGAAGACCGAAAGACGGAAAGACGGAAAGACCGAAAGACCGAAAGACGGAAAGACGGAAAGACCGCAAGTCCGTAAGAATCTTTTCTCTTTACTGAATAGTCTTTCGGTCTTTCCGACTTGCGGACTTTCGGACTATCTTCCATTTACCGGTAACGGGCTCACAGACGACCGCGGCGCTTTATTCTTTATCCCGGGATAATTTCCTGCCAGTTCCAGTTCATACTCGGGGTTATTCTTTAATTGATGGAACAGGTAATGCAGTTTTTCCAGTGATTCGGGTGTCTGGAATGCCTGGTCATGCTCCAGTAATACCAGGTGATCCACTGTCTTTGTTTTTTTTGCCGCGAGCATATTCTCTATCTGTCGTAATAGCTGGTCAGTATCGGTTGTCAGTGACAGGTCTTTGTGATCGAACATCCATTCCACATCCCATCCCATAACGGCGAAGCCTGCATGATGAACAGAATCGATCGCGGCTTCACTTTCTTTTATATCTGTATGGCGTACCGTATCGATCCGCCAGGCATTGCGGCCGGGCATCCTTACCACGTTGCTGTTAAAACCTACCTCGTTCGCGTTTTTTTCGATATCCTTTACAACTCCTTCGGGGTCCTGGTAGAATTTGGTATAGTGGTTCAGCGCATGCGTATAACTGTGGTTACATAATTCGATCGCCGAATCAGCTTTTAGTTGTTCAAACAGGGCTTCCTGTTGCGGGCTGTCGTACACATGTTTGCCTACGATAAAAAAACTGGCAGGTACATTATCTTCCTTAACCGCGTTGAATACATTGAGCGTGCCTTTATTGGGGCCATCGTCAAAAGTGAGGTAGATCTTTTTCCGTTGAATTGTTTTCTTTACGGGAAGGCGGAATTCCTTTTTACTGATCTTGTTGCCGGCTAGTCCCGGCCGGGACGAAATCGTTGTTTTTTCCTTTCGTCCGCAGGAAGCCAGCAGGAAAACAACGATCAATAAAATGAAAGAAGGTTGAAAAAGGGTTTTGGCAGCGCCAGGCTCACTTTCATCGGGAGCAGCAAGAATGTCCATGTTGTTGGGGTGGTTTAAATCCGGGTATGAAAGTAGGGAGGGGGAAGAGAGTTTCAAAGGGAGGCGGGGTTAAAGAATGTTTAAATCCAAAGCTAAGACGGCAAAGGGTATATTTGCTTTTATACCCTGGCTTGAATGATCAATACTTTTAATAAACCCATCATACCCCCGAACGATAAATTGCGTTTAGAAGCGCTTGAATATTTTGACATTTTGAATGAATTACCCGACAGGTATTTCTCCAACCTTGCCCATATCATTGCCCTTGCTTTTAAATCTGAAATCGCCCTCATTTCGCTGGTGAGCGAAAAAGATGTTTATTTCAAGGGTAACCATGGAATGGAAGGAATAAATAAAGTAGAGAGGGGAAAAAGCCTGTGTTCATTAGCGATCCTTGATCCGGAGCCAACAATTTTTAACGATGCGTTGAAGGAACCCTGCCTGCTAAGCAACCCGCTCGTCATTGGTGATTTTGGACTTCGGTTCTATGCGGGTGCGCCGATGATAACCAGGGAAGGATTTGCAATCGGAACTGTTTGTATTATTGGGAAAGCGCCAAGACAATTTACCGGGCAGGAAAAAAATCTTTTAATCCTTTTCGCGAAGAATGCGATGATTGAATTGGAATCCAGGAAGGAGATAAAAAATCAAATCATAATGTCCCGCTATTGAAAATATATACTATGTTATAACAATTTTATTTTTTTTTATTTAACCAAAACCCTAAGTTGAACTGTCCTGCCGTTGTAAATCGTCCCACATTTTTTGAAATAAACTGCCCCATATCATTGAGGGTAGTCGCTTTCGTATAAAGATAACCACCACCCAAACTCAGGTCCAGGCTAAAACGATTTTTATAGTTCCGTTGAAATCCCCACGCAAGGCCAAAAGTATGGATAGCACGTCGCTTTGTTTCCCGGTAATAGGAATCAGCAATGCTTTCTTTAGAAAAAACTGTTTGTAAAATGGAACATACATAATTCAAACTATTCATTGCTGTTCGTTTTTCCCTTGCTTCCCGCTTTGCATAATTATAATAGTACCTGTATTGAACCGTGAGGGCAGGATCAAAATAAATAAAGGAGGTATTTCCCAAAGAACTTGAATAGCCTATTCCAAAAGCGGTATTCATAAACGCCTGGGCATAGAGTGATTGGGATCTTGCGATCGCTTTTTCATAGCTGATCCCGGGATTAAAAAAAGTTGCCTTTGTTATATCTGTTGTTTCCGATCTGCGATTGGCCTGTGAAAAGCAAACTATCGAAATATGCAGGAAGAGGAAGAGAGATAAATAGTTAACATTCATTGGGAAGTACAGCGTTGCGTTTTTTTTAGTGTTAAGTTTTGGTACGATGGCCGCCGCAACACTTAAATATACGTAACTCCGGGACCGTGTTGAGCTATTTAGTATGCTGTGGTTCGTGGGACACGAACCCGGCGACGGAAGAAGATGATAAAGTAATACGGGGGCTTTTTCAAGCGGTTGCATGGAAAAGGTTTAGGTGATGGACCCGTGGTTTGACTTGTAAGAGAAACTATATTCTCCCGGAATTATTTTATGTAATGGGTGGGAATTCATTTAACTTTA
>JANMKG010000128.1:0-2930 GCA_031371915.1 Chitinophagaceae bacterium
CAGTGCGAGCAGAACGGAGAATGTGGCGGCGATGCGGCGGCGCATGGGGGCTCAGGGTAGTCCAGGATGCACTCGGGCTACAAAAAAACCGGGGCGCTCGCGCGCCCCCCGGAAATCTTATACAACTGGCCGTTTGCAAAAACGGCCAGCAATAGAAATGACAATAAGGTTCCAAGCTTCAGTTTCATTTATCCTTATGGGAACTATTTAGACTGTAAAATTGCGATTCTCTGCCCGCTATTCCGGTACAAAATTATCTTTTCCTTTTTTTTAACAGAAAGAGAGGAAACCCGGTATTGCCTGGAGACAGATAGATATAAAAAGAAGAAGGTTGTTTGTCTCCCGGATCTAAAAGGAAAGACATTTCGCAGCTGGCTTATTTCTGTTCAAAGTCAAACCTGTCTTTTCCCTGGTAAGCAGCAAATGCAGCCGGATCACCAAAAGGGCCCAGGTATTTAGCACTGCCAAATCCAAGGATGGGCCAAAAGATAAAGCCAAGCAGTATCAGACCCGCTGTAAAACCTTCGTCCTTACCAAAACTTTTAGAAACCATGTTGTATAGCCAGATAATAATAACAAGATTGACAACGGGAACAAGGCAAAGCAATACCCAATAACCTGGCTTGCCGCCAATCTTTGTCATGATGTAGATATTATAGAACGGGATGATGGCCGCCCAGCCTGGTTGACCAGCTTTTTCAAAGACACGCCACATGGCAGCTGTAAGGAAAATAAATATCAGGATCCAGGCGATTATCAGGCCTGTAGGTATAGTGTATTCCATAATTTGATTTTTTAGCGGTTATAACATTATGAAAACTATGTAAAAAATACTTAACTAAAGATTGAGACCTGTTATTTGTATTCACACATGTTAATAAGTAACTTTAGGATAGAATAAGAGTACTAAGTTATATTTGGAAAAGAAGGGTAAGCTTCTGAGAATGGTCAGGAGACGCTAACCAATCCGGTACCACTCTTCGCCGGTTTTGTGAACATGGTCCGCTTCCCACCCAATGAAAAAAAGAAGCAGCCATTAAACTAAAGTGATTTGACAGACACAATCATCAACCTTGAAACCGTAAACCCTATTGAATTTTTTGGTGTAAACAACGGTAAGCTCGACATTCTCAAAAAGAAATTTCCCCTGCTAAAGATCCTCTCCCGCGGCACCCAGCTGAAACTAGCGGTGCACCCGAGCAGATAGAAACTGCGAGGGAAAAGATATCCCTGATCGTAACCTACCTGGAACGAAACGGCCATATGAGCCAGAACTATTTTGAACAGGTACTGGGAGGAGACGACGCGGAAGTGATCGATCATTTCCAGGAAAAAAATCCCAACGAAGTGCTGGTCTTTGGCCCTAACGGTAAATCTGTACGGGCAAGAACTGCTAACCAGAAAAGACTTGTCCAGGAATCTGAAAAAAACGATGTTGTTTTTGCCATCGGGCCGGCGGGTACGGGTAAGACCTTTACCGCGGTGGCGCTGGCCGTGCGGGCATTGAAGAATAAACAGGTAAAGAAGATCATCCTTACCCGCCCGGCGGTGGAAGCAGGCGAAAGCCTGGGTTTTCTTCCGGGTGACCTGAAAGAAAAGATCGATCCCTACCTGCGGCCTTTGTATGATGCGCTGGATGATATGATCCCGGCCGATAAACTGGGTTATTATATGACCACCCGCACCATCGAGATCGCACCCCTGGCGTATATGAGGGGTCGTACACTAGATAATGCCTATATCATCCTGGATGAAGCACAGAATGCGACCGAGCTCCAGTTGAAAATGTTCCTGACAAGGATCGGTGCCAATGCCAAAGCGATCATTACCGGTGACCTGACTCAAGTCGACCTGCCAAGAAACCAGCGTAGCGGGCTGCTGATGGCCACCCGAATCTTAAAGAATATTGATGGCATCGCTCATATTGAACTCGATGAAGAGGACGTGGTGCGTCACCGCCTGGTAAAAGCCATCATCAAAGCATATAACAAGGAAAGTGAAAAAGAAGCTGAGGACCATGCTAACCGGCAAACCCCATTGATCACCAAGAAAGACAAGCCCGCGACATAGCAGTTATAAAGATTTATTATTTTGCAGGAATGAAAAGAACTGACCTTATCTTTTTATTCCTGCTTTTTTTTGGCTGGCAATGCAAACCAGCCGGCGTAAAACGCATCAGCACTTTGTCGCCATCTATACAGGCAGCTGCCTTTCAGTCCATCGACCGTGCAAAAACTTTTATTCATAACGGGGATATCATCTTCCGTAACGGGACGGATGAAGTGAGCCAGGCTGCCAGGAGTATGAACAGGAAAGACACTTCCTTCTCTCATTGCGGGCTTTTATTTATCGAACACGACTCCGTATTTGTTTATCATGCACTAGGAGGAAGTTATAATCCCGGGCAAAAACTGCGGAGAGACCCCCTGGATAGTTTCTGTAACCCGGCTGAAAACAATGCATTCGGTCTCTATCGCTATGACCTTGAAGAAAAGCAATTAAAGAAACTGAAAACGATAGTGGACAGTTTTTTTAAAGCAGGCCTGAGATTCGATATGTATTTCAATTACTTTTCCGATGACGTAATGTATTGCTCTGAATTTGTTTTTAAATCTTTGGACAGGTCAGTAAACGGTGCTTATAATAAATATGTACGCCTGGATACATTGCCATATGGGGTAACTACTGACGATATTTTCCTGAACGAGCATTGCAGGATGATCATGCTCCAGAAATTCAATCGGTGAAATTTTAGCCGGTAATCTTACATTTGTCTTTCAAAACTGAAAAAATGAAAAAACTAACTGCTTATTTGATGATCACAGGTATGCTCCTGGCCCTCCTCACCGGGTGCAAAGGAAAGGACAGTACCGTGGCGAATGACCCCAAAGCTGTCGTATCCGCTTTTTTTGAAAGAATGGCGAAAAAGG
>JANMKG010000217.1:0-8357 GCA_031371915.1 Chitinophagaceae bacterium
TGGGCAAATACCGGGTAGATCTTCAGGTTCTCTACGAACAGCCGCAATAACACATAGTTGATCCCCAGGTTAAAGACATAGATCATAAGATACCGGAATAACTGTACCCTCCCCTTCATTTTGGAATCACTGAACACCACGTATTTCATCAGGAAGAACCCAAAAGGAAAACAGATACAAAAAGAAAGGAAGAGGGCCGCGCTGTGTGCTTCAAAAGCATAAAAGCCAATATCAAATGGTTTTTCCCGGAAGATAAATTTGAACCCAATATAGAAAATAATAAATCCCAGTCCGGTATTGATACCACCCGATGCAGCATACCGGAAGGTTTGCACACCCATCAGTTTGCGGAACGGCGGGTAAAAGAAATCAATCACCGGCAACAACAGGTCCCTGATGCTATGTATATGTCTTCGCATGAATGGCCGCAAAGGTAAATGAAAGAAATTCCAAATTCCCTTCACCGCTTCGTAAATTCGTAGTTAAAATACAGGAAGGATGAGCATTGTCAGCCAGGTAAAACCATTGGTAGTAAAGGCATTGAAAGAATTATATAAACAAGACTTCCCGGAATCCGGGGTAACCATTAACGGCACCAACCCGGAATTCGAGGGGGATTATACAGTGGTACTTTTCTCCTTTGTAAAGCAATTGAAGAAGTCGCCAGAGCAATTGGGAAAAGATATCGGTGACGCGATGGTACAAGCAAACCCGGAAATCTTTACGGGCTACAATGTCATCAAGGGTTTCCTGAACCTGGTCATAGCCGATGATTACTGGATCAATTTTCTCCAATCGAATTTTGCTTATCCTGGTTTTGGTTCCCAACCCGTGAACGGGCAGAAAGTAATGGTGGAATACTCCTCCCCTAACACTAATAAGCCCTTACACCTTGGTCATTTGCGAAATAATTTCCTGGGCTGGAGTGTGGCCGAGATATTAAAACAGTGCGGGTACGAGATCATCAAGAGTTGTATTGTCAATGACCGCGGTATCCATATCTGCAAAAGTATGATCGCCTGGCAATTATTTGCCAACGGCGCCACTCCACAATCCACCCATACCAAGGGAGATCATTTTGTAGGAGAATATTATGTCAAATTCAATGATGAGTATAAAAAACAGGTGGAAGAGCTGGTAACAGGTGGCATGAAAAGAGAAGAGGCCGAGAAAGAAGCCCCGATCATGAAAGGAACCCAGCAAATGCTGCTCGACTGGGAAGCCGGGAAACCGGAAGTGATCGACCTCTGGAAAATGATGAATAGCTGGGTCTATGAAGGATTTGATGTGACCTACAAGCGTATCGGCAGCGATTTCAATATCATGTATTATGAAAGCGATACTTACCTGCTGGGAAAAAAATCCGTGGAAGAAGGGCTTGCAAAAGGCGTATTTGTAAAACGGGAAGACGGGAGTGTATGGGCCGATCTGACCGATGAAGGACTAGATCAAAAACTTGTTTTACGAAAAGACGGCACTTCTGTTTATATGACGCAGGACCTGGGGCTGGCGCAGCAGAAATACGAACAGTTCCATTACGACCAGAGTATTTATGTGATCGGCGACGAACAAAATTATCATATGAAGGCCCTGAAACTGATCCTGAAGAAAATGAATAAGCCCTACGCAGATGGTGTTTACCATTTGAGTTACGGGATGGTGGAACTTCCTACCGGCAGGATGAAAAGCCGGGAAGGCACTGTGGTGGATGCCGATGATATGGTGGAGGAAATGGTGAAGGTGGCCAGGAACAAAACGGAAGAGCTCGGTAAAGTAAAAGATTTCACCGGGGAAGAACTAAAAGAACTCTATGATACGATCGCACTGGGTGCGTTGAAATTCTTCCTGCTAAGAGTTGATCCTAAAAAGAAAATGATCTTTAACCCTGAAGAGTCGATCGATTTCCACGGTTTCACCGGGCCGTTCATACAATACACACATGCGAGGATCAAATCTATACTGAGAAAACAGCCGGGAGCCAAGGGCCAGGAGCCAATAGCCCAGAGCCAGGAGCCAGGAAAAGGAAGCCTGCTAAAACTGGAGAAAGACCTGATCATTTCATTGGAACAATATCCTACGATCATTGAACAAGCCTGCAAGGAGCATAATCCTTCCGTGATCGCTATTTATGTATTCAACCTCGCTAAATCCTTTAATACTTTTTATACGGAACATTCAGTGATGAATGCTGAATCAGGAGAAAAGAAACTATTGCGGTTGCAGTTAGCTGAAATGACAGCGAACGTGATTGCTTCGGGGATGAGATTGTTAGGGATCAGGGTGCCGGAGAGAATGTGAGCTAAGAGTTTAAAAGAGAAAAAGGAGAAAAAGAGTTTGTACAGTCTCTTTATCTCCTTTTCTCTTAGCTTAATATTTTATAACCCTGCCATCATCTTCTTTTGCTTATACGAAGACAGGCTCGGATCCATTTCAATGGCTTTGTCGCAAAGTGCTATACCCTTTTCATTGTTCTCTTTCCCGCCTTTCTTCTGGTAGCACATCCCGATCATATATAAGGAAGTAGCGCTTGTCTTGTCATATTCAAGGATCTTATCCCAATATTCCGTAGCCGCGTCGTATTTCCCTTTATAATAATAAGCTTCGGCCACCATGTTAAGGATATTCATATCACTGGGCTTTCTTTTCAGGATCTCGTTCAGCATTTCTACTCCTTTATCAAGCTCCCCGACATTCAGGTAAGCAATACCAAGGTTTTCAAAATAATCATTATCCTTTTTGAGACCTTTATCCCCTGCTTCAAGAATATATTTCAGTGCATTCTTATCGTCATTCATCGCGTAGCAGATCAATCCCAATTCATAAATCCAGTAGTTCTGCTCAGGCTTGAGGGCGATCGCTTTCTGGAAAAAAGGAATGGCCAGCTTATAGTTCATCATATCGGAATAGCTGTGGGCGATCATGTAGGGGATCTCAGCGTTCGCCGGATCTTCTTTGGAAGCCAGGTTCAGGTATTTGATGGCTTCCCCGTAATTATCCATGTCGTAATGGACCTTTCCAACATAATAAAGCACTTTTTCAGCGGGGTCCGCGGTCTTTAATTTATCCGCATAAAAAAGTACATCTTCATTCTGCTTTAACTGGAAAGAAAGCAGCATCAGTTGCTTGAACGTAGCAGCCGACTGGTCTCCCAGTTCTACCAGTTTTTTATAAGTTTCCCTTGCCTGGCCATAACGACGCAGGTCGTAATAGGCAGAAGCAAGCTCCGATACGATCGTTTTGCTGTTGCCGTCATATTTCAGCGCTTTTTCAAAATTTTTCAGGGATTCAAGGCGACGGCCATTCTGTTTTTCCACTAAGCCTTTTTGAAGAAAATAATCAGCGCTGTCGGTACCGACATTTATAGCTGTAACAGAAGTTTGGGACCAGGCTAACGTACTCGTCAGCACAAGGCAGATAATTAGTTTGAGGCGGATCATAGGGTGAATTTTGGATTGGTACTTAATAGGATTCTCATCACTAAAGTAGATTTTGCTATTGACTAATCAAAACTTAACCGGCGGCTACTCAGCTAATTTCGTTCCAAAATAGTATTATTTCAGAATTATCCCCCCCAAGGCGGGTAAATTTACCAACAGACTGTACTTTTTTTGACCCTTATCAAGCAAAACTGACCTTATCTCGGGATTAAAAACGTCACCGGTACCCCAGTATATTGCACTGTCACTATTGAATATTTCTTTCTTATAAAGCTTCCCGCTTACTTCGATCATCCAGTCATTCCTGACAACCGGTGTCATGTTCAGTATGATCAACAGGTCATCGGTCTTTTTCTTTCCTTTTCGTTTAAAGACCACAATGCTTTCATCACGGTGATCCAGGTTCACCCATTCAAAACCAGCCGGGTCAAATTGTTGCTGGTGAAGCGCTGGTTCTGCCTTTAATAATTCATTCAGGTCCTTTACACAATCTTTAAGTAAACGATGTGCGTCGAATTGTAACAAACCCCAGTTTAATTCCGATTTGTAATTCCATTCCGTGGTTTGCCCGAACTCGTTTCCCATGAATAACAATTTGGCACCCGGGTGTGTCCACATATACGTATACAATAAACGCAGGTTAGCAAACTTCTGCCATTCATCACCCGGTAATTTGTGGATCATCGGGCTTTTGCCATGCACCACTTCATCATGACTGAGCGGCAACATGAAATTCTCATCATAATAATACATCATGCTGAAAGTGAACTTATCCTGGTGGAACTGGCGGAGCAAGGGATCGAGTTTGAAATAATCAAGCGTGTCATGCATCCATCCCATCATCCATTTCATGCCAAAGCCAAGTCCATCCTGCCAGGTTGGTTTGGAAACACCCGGCCAGTCAGTTGCTTCTTCGGCGATGGTCTGTACATCGGGAAAATCCCGGAAAATGGTTTCGTTAAGGTCTTTGATAAAAGCAATAGCTTCCAGGTTTCCATTGCCACCGAATTCATTAGGCTCCCACTCTCCTTCCTCTCTTGAATAATTCAGCTTGAGCATAGAAGATACAGCATCCACCCTGATCCCGTCAATATGAAAAAGATCAAACCAATACCTGGCGCTGCTGATCAGGAAGGATTTAACCTCCCCTATTTTATAATTAAAGATGTAACTGTTCCAGTCGGGATGAAATCCTTTGCGCATATCGGCATACTCATAGGTATGTGCTCCGTCAAACATGAATAAACCATGAGCATCATAAGGAAAATGGGAAGGCACCCAGTCCATGATCACACCGATCCCCTCCTGGTGAAAGGCATCGATCAACCGCATCAAACCCTGCGGGCTCCCAAACCGGGAAGTGGAGGCAAAGAAACCCGTACACTGGTAGCCCCAGCTCCCATCGAACGGATGCTCGGTTACGGGCATGAATTCGACATGGGTAAAACCCATCTCTTTTACATAAGGCACCAGTCTTTCCCGGATCTGGTCATATGTATTATAGCTCTCTTCATCATTTTTATCCGGGCGTTGCCAGCTGGCAAGGTGCATTTCATAAACGGACCAGGGAGCATCCAACGCATTTTTCTTCTTCCGGTTCTTCATCCAGTCCTTATCGTTCCATTCGTAATACAAATCCCAGGTGATACTCGCCGTGTCGGGTCTTTTTTCCCAGAAATTAGCAAAGGGATCTCCTTTATCGAGTTTTCTTTTAGAGTAGCCAATGATGTGATATTTATACGCTTCTCCGAGTTTGAAATGAGGAATGAACCCCTCCCAAATGCCACTTTTGTCCCAGCGGGGATACAGTTCGTATTCATGTTTTTTCCAATCATTAAAATTGCCGATCACTGAAATCGAAGTGGCATTGGGTGCCCAGACGCAGAAGTACATGCCCCAGGTATCCTTTACCTGGATAGAATGAGAACCAAATTTTTTGTATAACTGGTAATGAGTACCGTTCTGGTAATTGATGACATCATCATCTGTCAGGAGTGAATAGTTCCAGACAGGGTTAGAGATTTCAATAAAATTCAGTTCTTCATACTTTTTGGAAACGGTTTCTTTCTTAATGGCTGGCTTTTGCGATTTTGTTTTCAGTTTGCCGTTACTGGCAGGTACAGGCTGATCAGCGGGGTTATCTCCAATATCCTTTTTTTTTGAGGGCATTTTATGGAATTGAATGATCTGGGTATCATACTCAACTTACATCTTTTTACTGGAAAATTAACATTTGTATAAGCAGGACCATACGCCGGGCTTACCGGAAATCATCAATTTTGTATCGTTCGAGTAAATGTCAACTCTGATCAGTAGCTAAATTGATATTTTTCAGAACAAATCAACCCACCAATCATGCTAAAACCTGCTGTATTCACCTGTATATTATTACTGGCTGTAATTTCTTTGCAGGCACAAAAAGCTGTGATCAGCGGAAGAGTGGCCGACTCATCTGAAAAACGCGATCTTCACCTGGCAGCGATCTCCCTTTTAAGAAAATCAGATACCACTCTTGTTACCTATACCCGGAGTGATGAGAATGGCAAATTCAGTCTTCCAAAAGTAGACACCGGGAAATATGTTATCCTCGTCACCTATCCCCGTTTTGCTGATTATATGGAACTGGTAGAGATCAATGGAAATACCGACCTGGGAAACGTGAATATGACTTTAAAAAGTAAGATGCTTGAAGAGGTGGTAATCCGAACGGGTTCTGCTATCCGGATCAAAGGAGACACAACCGAGTTCGTGGCCGATAGTTTTAAAACAAAGACAGGGGCCACCGTCGAGGACCTGCTGAAAAAACTTCCGGGTTTTACGGTGAATAGCAAGGGAGAGATCGTGGCACAAGGGAAAAGAGTGGATAAGGTATTGGTGGATGGAGAAGAGTTCTTTGGCGATGATCCTACCATGGCAACGCAGAATATTTCTGCTAAAGCCGTAGACCGTGTTCAGGTCTTTGAGACAAAAACCGAACAGCAGCAACTAACCGGAATGAGTACCGGCAATGAAGGAAAAACGGTCAATATAAAACTTAAGGAGGATTCGAAGAAGGGAGCTTTCGGAAAAGCTTATGCAGGAACAGATTTTACCAAATATATCGACAGTAAACTCCTTTATAATAAATTCATCGGGAAAAAGAAATTCTCTATTTACGGTACCCGAACGAATGTCAATACAGGCAGCCTGAACTGGGAAGACAAACAAAAGCTGGGTATTGAAAATGATGGTGAGTATGATGAGTTAAGTGGTTATTATTTCAGTTTCGGCGGTGGTGATGATTTTAATGACTGGAACCTCCGGGGATTACCGGATGCTTATACAGCCGGTGCTTTGTTTAGTAATAAGTGGAACTCCGACAAGTATAATGTTAACTTCTCTTACCGTTTTAATAGTCTCGGCACAACGAATATTGGCAGCACTCTTTCACAGAATATACTTCCTACAGGTTTAACATATAGTAACCGGTATACTACCAAGGATGCGTTGAACCAGCAGCATACCCTCTACGGGAAATACGAATGGAAGCTCGACTCTCTTACTTCTTTCAAGATCGTAAGCAACAATACTTACAAGAACAGTCATACCACAGGCACCAATCGTGGTGAATTCCTGAACAGTAACCGGGATACGATCAACCAGAGTTTTAATGAATATGAAAATGACACCCGCCGAAACCAGACTGATAACCAGTTAACCTACAAACAACTCTTTAAGAAAAAGAACAGGCAGTGGCTGACCGTTCTTCGTTACGGTGTGACCGACGATCAGAACAATGGTCTTACCAATACCAAGGTGAGATACTTTGACGGTGGCATCTATGATAACAGCGATACGACCGATCAGCAAAAACTCTTTGAAGGCCGCTCGACCACTATGGGGATTAAAAGTAATTTCCTCGAGCCCTTGTCGGCCAAATGGATGCTCATGGTAGATTATAGTTATAATAAGAATCATTCCCGCTCCCTGCGCAATACCTATGAAAAGGGTTTTGACGGGAAATACGAAGTACGGATCAAGGACTTCAGTAATAATTTTGAGCTCGACGCTTTCTCCCATAGCGGGAATGCAATTTTCCGTTTTACTGATAAAAAATTCAGGCTGGGCGTTGGCTCCGGCATTTCAACCGTGAAACTGGGATTGAAAGACCTGGACATAACCAATAGCAGCATTACTCATTTTAATTTCCTGAACATCACTCCCCAGGCGCAGTTCAATTATATGCCCAAGCCGCAAACCAACCTGGGGATCAATTACAGGGGGACAACAAGGCAACCAACTATCAACCAATTGCAGCCGCTTCGTGATAATTCAGATCCTTTGAATGAGTATAAAGGAAATCCTGATCTCAAAGTGGGGTTTAACCATGGTATATCCCTGTTCTTCAACCAATATAAAGTTCTTTCACAATCCTGGTTAGGGATCAATATGTCCTATAATATCCAGGAGAATGCGATCACCCAGTACAATACCATTGATATCAACACGGGCAAACGCACTTACTACCCAGTGAACGTAAATGGTAACCATAACTGGAACCTCTGGGCGAATTATAATAAGGGTGGCGGAATGTTCAGCGGCTCTGGTGGTACTAACAAGAAACCGAAGCCGAACTATGGGTTTGGCATGAATGGATATGGCGGCCGGTATTTCAATTTTGTGAATGGTACAAAAGCCGAGACCAATTCATTCACGCTTACCATGAACCTGAGTTTAGGAATTGAAGCTGAGGATAAATATGAATTCCGAATCAATCCAAGTTTGGGTTATAATTCTTCCCGCTCCTCCCTGCCTGCCAGTGTCGACAACAACTTCTTTACCTATGGTGGTCGTGTGGAAGCGGGTGTCATGCTCCCCTGGAAGTTAGAACTGGGTTCGGATGTGAATTTTGATATGCTGGCGCAGGTCAAAATTCACATC
>JANMKG010000241.1:0-13205 GCA_031371915.1 Chitinophagaceae bacterium
CATTCACTTCCTTATTCCTTATTATTTCTTTGTGAATAGTCCAGTATAGGTTATTCCTAAACCCGGTTCATTGGAGCAACTCACTTTCCCAAAATCATATTGCAAGCCCGTTGCGAGGTCTTCTTCTAATAACAAGGGTCCATCCATATCCACTTCATCAATAAAGGGTAATAAATGTGCAATGGCGGCGGAACCGATGGTGGATTCATTCATACACCCGATCATCACTTTCATGCCCCCCTCTTTTGCCTTATCGATCATCCGGCGCGCAGGTGTGATACCGCTGCATTTGGTGAGCTTGATATTGATACCATGAAAATGATCTTTGCACCTTTCCACGTCTTTTTCAACAACACAGGATTCATCGGCATAGAGCGGTAAGGAGGATTCCTGGTAAAGAATTTTCATCCCTTCCCAGTTTTCCTTTGCCAGCGGTTGTTCTACCAGCTCCACTCCCAGCTCCTTTAATTGAGGGATAAGTTGCAGGGCCGTTTCAAGATCCCACGCAGCATTGGCATCTACCCGTAATACAGCATCGGTATTCTCCCGCAAGGCTTTTACAATCGCGATATCATCGGCTGTTCCCACTTTTATTTTATAGATCGGCCAGGGCTTCTCTTTCATCTTGGCCACCATCTTTTCGATTGTGTCAATACCGATGGTATAATCACAAACGGGATTTTTCGAAATATCCCCGTTCCAGAGTTCGTAGAGTTTCTTTTTCTTCATTTTGCCATAGATGTCCCAGGCAGCGATATCCAATGCGCAAACAAGAAAGGAATTATTGGGCAATAAATGATGCAGGTAATGCCAGTAGCGTTCAGGATCGGTGAAAGCGAATTTTTCGATCATGTTCTTTTTCGCTTCGAGGTCTTCGATCATCTTCTCAACCGGGATATTGTAATAGGCGATCGCCGGCGCCTCGCCGTAGCCTTTAATTCCGAAATGCTCCAGTTCAACGACAAGGGTCGGCTGATGCGTCTTCGTTCCTTTCGAAATAGTAAAAGGATGCCGGAATTTAAGACTGTATGGCCAATACCGGATATTCATAGTGTAGAATAATGGAGGATAATTATAATGATGAAATCGAAATCCTGTTAAAACTCAAAATGAATGAACGTCGTTGCTCGAACTTTCTAATTCCTAATTATTTATTTCTTATTTTTCATTTCTCTCAGCTTCTCCCACTGTGCTCAATATATTCCCTGAGCTCTTCATTGAACCCATTTTCTTTAATAAGGTCCTCAAGCTTAACATGCATCCGGTATTGCCAGTAATTATCAGGATTTGCCGGGTTATTTATTCTCTCTTCATCGGGGTCTGCCCGGCGCAGGGTTTCACTCATTCCCAAAATATCCTGTAACTGGAAAATACTCCACATGGCGGGAGAATACAGGTGTTGGAAAACGATAGCACGGCTGATCCATGGTTCGCAGTATTGCGGTGCATCTCCCCATTGTCCCAATACCTGGTTGTAAAAATGATTGGTTCGTTCACGATTCTCTTCCCACCAGCTTCTTACCGTACTCATATCATGGGTGGAAGGCATGATCACGGATAAATAAGGAGCATGATCGGGATGTGAGAATTCTTTGGCAGGGTCTTTCGGCATACGTTGGATCTCCAGGCTGAGTATACCCGTCTGGCGCATCACATCCGGTACACAATGGGGAACCATTCCCAGGTCTTCACCGCAGACCAGCATGTCAGTAGCCGCTTTAAGGGCAGGTAATTTGCTCATGCCTTCTTTATACCAGGTTCCTTCCTGCCGGCGATAGAAATAATCAATGTACAGGTCTCTTAGCTTACCCTGTATGTGCTGGTCAAGGTACCTGAATGAACTTGTATTCTCCATTGATATCCGGAAATGGAATTCCTCGCCCTGCGAGCCTTCCTGTTCAAAGAAAATTACATTCGAGATAAGATCGAACAGTCCCAGTTTTAATTGTTCATTCTCCGGCAATTTTTCCAGGGATTGAAAATATTCTTCTACCTGTTGCTGTGTTTCGTATTCCATCTCCAGGTCGTACCCGCCAAAATCATTGGTGATCACGAATTTTTCTTTTACGTGCTCCGCCTGCTCACCGAATATTTCTTCAAGCACTTCATCATTGATAAAAGGACGGCAAAACCGCTGGTAATCGAACCCGATCGCTTTCTCTCCCAATTCATTGATGTGAACAGGAAGAGCTGGTATAAAACGACCCAGTATTCCCTGCACGGCATTGGCGGGTATACTCCATATCCGGAAAAACCCAAGGATATGATCGATCCGGAAAGCATCGAAATAATGACTCATTTGCTCAAAGCGTTTCCCCCACCAGGAAAAACCATCTTCCTGCATACGTTGCCAGTTGTACGTGGGGAAGCCCCAGTTTTGACCGACAGGTGTAAAATTATCAGGTGGGGCACCGGCCTGCCAGCACATATTATATAATTCAGGCGACATCCAGGCATCACAGCTGTGGCGGGAAATACCGATCGGGATATCCCCTTTCAGTACAATCCCTTTTTTATGGGCATAACTGGCTGCTTCCTGCAATTGCCCGTGCAAATGATATTGAACAAAGTAATAAAACCCGATCTCCCTGGAAGATGGAGATCCCACCGCACAAAGTTTTTTGATCTCCGCCTTTTCATAAAAGATATTCGCCGGCCATTCGTCAAAATTCGCCGTACTATATTTATCCCGGAAAAAACAGAACGCTGCATAAGGCTCCAGCCAGTCTTTATTCTTTTCAAAGAAATCACTGTACTCCGGGGACCCCAAAACTTCGTCCCCCATCACATCATATAGTTCTTTCAATACAGAAATTTTATACCGCATCACTTCCTCGTAATCCACGACCGCCAGTTCATTCAGTTCCTGCTGCTTCTTGTCCAGTGCGTCGAGCTGTCCCGCATACTCCTTCCCCGCAACTTTTCTCAGGTTAATATATAATGGATGCAGCGCGAAGGCAGAAATGGCCGCATAGGGATAGGAATCTGCCCGGGAAAATGTCGCCATCGTATCATTCACAGGAAGCAGCTGGATCAATTTCAGCCCTGCTGCTTTCGCCCAATCCACCAGTAATTTAATATCGGAGAATTCACCCGTTCCAAAACCATTATTACTTCTTAAACCAAAGACCGGGATAGCTACACCGGCGCCTTTCCAGGTATTATTAGGTACATGCAAAAACCCGTCATGGAGTATGGTTATTTTTCTTTTTGCCGGCTCGCTGTATAAAAGCCGGTTGTCACCTCCTTCAAAAGCGGTAAAACTTTTTTCTTTGCTATTGTAGATCCCATATTTATAGCCCAGGGGGAAATTGCATCCTGAGAGATCCAGTTTCACGCCCCACCAGTTGTCTTCTCTTTTAAGCAGAACGGGTTGGTCGGTTGCCCATTCACCCAGCCTATCCCCGCTGCCAAGAAGACAAACCAGTTCATTTTTTTTCAGCAGCGGTGCTTTTACTTTAAATACATGGGTAAACTTCTTGTCAGCATGCGATTTTGCTTTAGGCTTTGTATGTTTTAATAATACTTTACTGAAAGGAGTTGTAAAAAAAGTATTCTCATATTCGCCGGGATAATTCCATGCATCTACGATATGGATCTCATCGGTACCCCGTTCAATTATATCGATCACGCGGTCATTCCCCCACTCTGCCATGATCCCACCTTCCTTGTCTTTCAGGAAGTATTTATAGGATATGGTTTTGGGCAGGTCTTTTCTTTTTACTTCGAGGTGGCAGGACCAGAACTCTTCGTTCAGGTATTCCATGGCAATGGCCTTGGCATGATCTCCCTTACCCAGTTCATCTGTATCGCCGCTGATCCAGAGCCCTTGCCCAAAACGGGTATGAAAACGTAAATAGAACTGCAACTTCATGATCTCGCGGTTGAGTATTTTACTGTCAAACAATTGTGTATTTTAGACCCATTAGGACGAAAATAGAAAAAAAACATATGATTGCTGAGAATAAACCATGGAAATCACTGTTTTGGGTATGCTTAGGGCTGGTAGCAGGGACAGCTTTTTGTATGAAATGGATGGAAGGCGATTTTTGGCAAAACGGGGAAAAATTTACCATTATCGGGCTGGAAATTAGCTATCCTAAAGAAAAACTGGCTGCGATCCTTTCAGGGCTGGATGATCATGTAAAAACGATCTTGCGGTATCATCTTTCCTTCGATTTTGCTTTTATGGCCGGTATTTACCCGGGTATTGCGGCCTTATGTATGATGGGAAGACAAAAAACAAGCAAACCGGCACTACGAAAATTCCTTTTTGGTCTGGCCCTGCTGCAAACGATTGCCTGGGGATGCGATATAGCAGAAAATACTTTTTTATTAAAATGGACCAGGGATCCGGTGATCGGAAAGGAGTTCGGGATCTATCATTTTGTAGTGTATACAAAATGGCTGATTGCATTGACAGGGGCCTTGCTGGGCATCCTGTTCAATGTGCGACGAAAAAAGCAGCCGGGGTCAAAACACTTTTTTTGATTCAATTTTGCCACCTTATTTTTGCCGGGCCTTTCCCGGTATCCGGGGGCTAAACCCAAAATTCTACAAATGGAACAAACCAAGAAATTCAGGGGCATGTGGTGGTTGCTGTTTTTTGCTGCTACCGCAGCGTTGATCTTTGCTATTTACTCCCATTGGCCCTGGCTTACGCTTATCCTTCCTTTCCAAACGACTGCCTTTGTAAAGGCAATGAACATCATGTAACTGTTTTCTTCCTGATAATAGTATTTAAAGCCCTGCGACCGCGGGGCTTTTCTGTTCCGGCATATAAATTGAAGTTAAAAACTGTAAATCATTTCGCAATCATCTAAACAGATCATCATGAGAAAACTATTACTCTCTGCCCTGGCCTTCCTGGTCATCGGCGCTTCTTTTAATTCTTTACCTGCTGCAACTGTAGTCCTTCCGTCTTCAGGAAACCCTGATCCGGTTGCTGTAAAAGCCGCCATGTCCGCCTTTACAAACCTGTCAAAAAAAGAGAAAAGAGAAAAGGTAAGAGAGGTCAGGTCAGAGATCAAGGCATTTAAAGCCGCGCAAAAATCAGGAAGCGAACCCAGTACCAATACTTTGTTGCTGGTCATACTGGCGATATTATTGCCACCACTGGCCGTTTACCTGCATGAAGGCGTTATCAACAAGCGTTTTTGGATTGACCTGATCCTTACACTGCTCTTTTTTGTACCGGGAGTTATTTATGCGCTTATCGTGGTGCTGGGAGATTAATAAAATTTAAAGCTTTTCATATAATAATGCTTCTTTCTACCTTGCTTTTCTCAAAGGCAGGGTAGATTTTTTATGCCCGTCATATATGATTTTATCTGGGGAAAATGTACATTCGGCAGGAATAATTCATCACCTAAAACCATCATTATGCGGCTGCTTATTTTTATCACGGGCTTACTCCTATTATCCTGTGGACAGAATTCTCCTGGGCAAAAAGATACAAAAGCGGCTAAAGATTCTACAGTAACGGCCGGGGACACGACGACACAGAAAGCGCAGGTAAATGCCACGGACAGTTCTGCTCCTGTTGTGTCTCCACTAGCTTTACGGGTGAATGATATCCTGGAAACACAGCCAGGGAACAAATGGCATGTGCTGAACGACCACGAAGCAAAATGGATCAAGGGGCAGTTCGATTATTTTATCGCCCCAAAAAGAAAGGAGCATCCTGACTATCCTTATATCGCAACGGCAGATTTTGACGGTGACGGGTCCACCGATATTGCCGCGATCGTAACAGATGACAAAAAAATAAATTTCCAGCTTGTCATCATCAGGAATGCGGATGAAAAAACTCCGCGGATAATGACCTGGAAAGAAGATATAGCGGAGGATGCTGCTATATCTGTGGAGCCCAAAGGAGTCGTCGAAGGAATGGACGGCGAAAAAACAAAGAAGATCAGCCTGAAGGCCGATGGCATCAATGTAGAATATTTTGAAACAGCTTCCTTTGTCCTATACTGGAACGGGACTGCTTTTAAAAGGATACAAACAGGGGATTGATCAAAACCACTTTGAAATAAAAAAGTCCCTCTTTTGAGGGACTTCATTCCGGATAAAGCGGAAATTATTTTACGGAATCAACCAGGCTCTTGAAAGTTTCAGGGTTGTTCATCGCGAGATCGGCCAGTACCTTACGGTCAAGCTCAATACCCTTGGTCTGGAGCTTATTGATGAACTGGGAATAGGTCATTCCCTCTGCACGTACAGCCGCATTGATACGGGCGATCCAGAGTGAACGGTATTCTCTTTTCTTCAGTTTACGTCCTACGAACATGTAGGTCATTCCTTTCTCTACTACGTTCTTGGCAACGGTCAGTACATTTTTACGTTTGCCATAGAAACCTTTGGCTTGTTTTAATATTTTTTTGCGGCGGGCTTTGGAGGCCACTGCATTCTTTGAACGAGGCATATTTTAATTTTTTTGAAGTTGTAGAATTACTAAAAGCTAATAGCTATTAGCTCATAGCTGTTAGCTTATTTCAATCTCAACAGGCGTTTTACAAAGTGGAGGTGCGAATCTGCAACCGTTCCGTCTTTGCGCATGTTACGCTTACGTTTTTTTGATTTTTTCGTCAGGATGTGACGTTTGAATGCTTTCTGATGCATGATCTTTCCTGTGCCGGTCACTTTGAAGCGTTTTTTGGCACTGGAATTCGTTTTTACTTTAGGCATGTTACCCAGTATTAAATTATTACACCCTTGAGGCATTCCCCACAGGGGGACCTTTGTCGAACCTCTTCAGGTAATGGTTGTCCTGTTTAGCAGGACTGTAGAAGAACTACCGCTTTTTCAAACGGATTGCAAAGATAAGGCTGTGAAGCCGGCTGGCAAAGAGTTTAGAAAAGAAAAGAGGGTAAATCCTACTGGAAGTACCCTCTTTTCAATCAATTCTATATAAAATCCCTTAATTCTTAGGATTCAGGGCATTATCTATTCTTTTCAATACATCCTGGAGATGATATTTGCTCATGGGGTCGCTCGTACCTGCCACCGCGGCATTTATCTCCGCTCTCAGTGCTGTAAGGTGAGCCCTGATCACACTGCTGATATCGGATTTATCCATGGCCCCACTTACCGTTATACCTCCCGCTGATACAGCCGGCGGGTTCAGCATACTGCTGAGGATATTGATATAGGATTTCTGCAGGTTGCGGCGATATATATCGATTGGTTTCCTGGTACTCAACTCTGTCCAGATTCCTTTTTTGAGATCACTAAAAAGATCTACCATCCTGTAGGCATTATTACCGATCGAAGTCTCTGCCTGTATCATTTTACCCAATGTATAAGAGCCAAACAAACGGTTCAATACCCCATCCTGCATCGTGCCAATGATGGTAAGCGGATTTCCACCCGTTCTTTCAAGAATTTCATTCCTGAGCAGCCAGGTCGGGGTGCTGAATAATTGCTGGTTCAGGAATGCCACGGCTTCCACTTGTTTCGCCTTTGGTTCGTACACATACACGGGCTCAGTATCTTCAATTACACGTGGTGTTTTATAAATGCCGCTTACATTTCTTGAAACATGCCCCATATAACGGTTAAACTGACCGGTAACCTGGTTATAAACATCACCCAGGTTTTCATAATCAGCATTTTCCTCTTTGGTCCATTGCATCAATTCTGGTATAATACGCTGGAGGTTCTTAATACCATATAAACTGGCTTTTACGGCATCATCACCAAGGTCTTCCGATTGTGAGCGTGGATCATCCTGGTTAGATTCGCCATCACCCCACCATAAGCGGTGATTTTTCAGTTTTTCCATTACCCATTTGTTGAGCTTTGTTTTTTCTGCATCCGGGCCCGTGTATTCAGGAAACAGCCTGTATCCCCATTCAATAGCCCACCTGTCATAATCACCAATCCTTGCCTGCAATTCTTCACCGCTCAGTCCATCTTCCGGTTGAGCCACATAATTAAACCGTGCATAATCCATGATCGAAGGAGTGTGACCATTGGCGTCAACCCAGGCTTTATTTCTTAAATTTTCAACAGGTACTGAACTGCTTGATCCAAAATTATGACGAAGGCCCAGCGTATGACCTACTTCATGCGAAGAAACAAAGCGAACAAGCCGTCCCATCAGCTCATCAGGGAAGAGCATCTGCCGGGCACGGGGATCATTGGGGGCAGCCTGGATCATATACCAGTTGCGGACCAATTCCATCACGTTATGATACCAGTTGATATGACTTTCCATGATCTCCCCACTGCGGGGATCCGAAATACTGGGTCCGCTTGCGTTGGCAATATCGGATGGCTTGTATACGATCGCCGAATTGCGGGCATCATCAAGGCTCCATGAACTGTCTTCCTCTTTTGTGGGAGCCATTTTAGCAACGATGGCATTTTTAAAACCCGCTTTTTCAAAAGCGCCCTGCCAGTCGTTGACACCCTGTACCAGGTAAGGGATCCATTTCTTTGGCGTAGCAGGATCTATATAAAATATGATCTGTTTTTTGGGCTCTACCAGCTCCCCTCTTTTATATTTATCCCAATCTTCGTCCTTTGGTTCGAGCTTCCATCTTTTTACAAGACTGATAGCTTTTACACCTTGCGGGTTAACATCAAAATCGGTATACCCCACGGTAAAATAACCAACTCTCGAATCAAAGTAACGGGATTGCAT
Source organism: Chitinophagaceae bacterium (assembly GCA_031371915.1). GTDB lineage: Bacteria > Bacteroidota > Bacteroidia > Chitinophagales > Chitinophagaceae > JJ008. The sequence goes on from JANMKG010000241.1 coordinate 8,651, forward strand.
AGGCACTTTGGGTAATAAAACCATAGAGCTATTCAATTCCATGGTCATGTTACCACCACCAGTTCCTCCACCTCCAAAACCACCAGCCGTTGTCGGTGCGGGAGAGCGGGTATAGGTTTTCACCGTTTTAATTTCCACATTGATCGGGTAGGATTTGACACTGACGATATACGATTTATCACTTTGAAGAGAAGCCAGCCGGAGCATAGGTTTTAAACCGCTGTTGAAATTGAGCACTTCATTGTCACTATTTATAAAATCTGTGATCTCGATAACGACACCGCTGGAATCTCTCCCCAATGATTTGATATCGAAAGCAGCCGTTATGGGCTGGATATTGGAATTGGTGACCGAAGTAAACATCGGTGAAGTTGAATCCTTCGCATACTCAGCAAAAGAAATGGTTCGAATGAAAACTTTATAGTTGGGTCCTTTTTCAAAGCGGATAACATTCTGGCCGATCTGGTCGCCGCCATAGCCAAAAAAACTTCCTGGTGCTCTCATCCCTGCAGAGGCTTTGGAAATACGGTTGACCGTAAGTATCTCTCTGCCAAAAAGGGAATCAGGTATTTCAAAATAATATTTGTCTTCTACTCTATGGACCCAGAATAAACCCGCATCAGAAATAGCTTTAGAAGTGATCACTTCGCGGTAAGGCTTCAGACCGGTACTGGCAGGTCTGCGTGTGCTATCGGTCCTCGGGCCACCTGTCGTTGGTTGAGCCATGGCGATCGATGAAAAGAATACAGATATAAAAAAAACTAAGCTCCTGGAAAAACGGGATTGCATATGTGTATGGTTTTATTAAGTATAAGTGCTCAAGATACGGAAAGGAAGGGTTTTGGTTGCTTGATGAAAGATTGTTTTGTACCAACGGCAACCATTTGCCAGACGGGAGTAAATAATAAACCCGTCACGTTAATTACGAGACGGGTTTGTACTATAATGAATCCTGTGATCAGGCCTTCTTTTTCCCTTTGGGAGCAAACATCGCCAGCATGCGGCGACCTTCCATCTTGGGCAGGTTTTCCAGTACGCCTACATCAGCCAGTCTTTCCGCGAATTTCAGCAATAGCAACTGTCCCCTGTCCTGGAACTGGATGGCTCTTCCTTTGAACTGTACATAAGCTTTTACTTTATTGCCATCTTTCAGGAACTCAACTGCATGTTTGGCTTTGAAGTCAAAATCATGATCATCAGTGTTGGGAGTAAAACGGATCTCTTTCACTTCAGAGACCTTGCTCTTGGCCTTCATCTCTTTTGCTTTCTTCTTCTGATCGTAGAGGAATTTGTTATAATCGATGATCTTACATACCGGCGGATCGACGGTCGGGGATATTTCCACCAGGTCGAGTCCCTGCTCCTGTGCCATTTTCATGGCAACCGACGTATCATATACGCCTACTTCTACATTTTCACCTACCAGCCGTACCTGGGGTACGCGGATATGATGATTGATCCGGTGTTCTGCTTCTTTGCGGGGAACAAATCTTCCCCTGAATCCGCCTTTGTTGAATCCGCCACCGCCGGGTTTAAAACCTCCGCCTGGTGGCCTGCTGAACCCGCCTCCGGGTTTTTGTGGTACTGCCATTTATTGTTTTTAGTTAACTCCTGCCCTGGAAGGAGCATCTCTTTTATAGTTAAAAACCTCCGGCCAGGGACCCGGGGGCAATTAAAAATACCAAATTTCATGCAACAATAAAAACTGATTCCGGAAGGTTCCGGTTTTATTGTTGAACCCCTACGGGGTTCTGAAAATTTCAACCTATTCAACCTACCGATATTTTACCCCTGACGGGGTAATACTACATTGAATATTTTTCATTAAAACTCCTGTATTAACTATTCAATCTTTTTCTCACAATTCTGTTCTTCTCTCCGTAATCTCACTTACCGCATTCTTTATAAACTCATCCACCCCCATCACACCGGTATCGCCCTTGCCTTGTCTTCTTACAGCCACTTTATCCTCATTCATCTCCTTCTCTCCTACCACCAGCATGTAAGGTATCTTCAGTAACTCGGTATCCCGGATCTTCTTACCAATCTTTTCATTCCGGTCATCCACCTCGCTGCGAATATCCGCTTTTTTAAGTTTATCAGAAACAGTCCTGGCATAGTCCATGAATTTATCGCTGATGGGCAGGACCTTCACCTGTATGGGTGCCAGCCAGAGCGGGAATTTACCGGCATATTGTTCCAGCAGGAAGCCGATAAAACGTTCATGGGTTCCCAGGGGTGCCCGGTGAATGATCAGTGGCGTCTCTGCTTTATTGGATTGATCGGTGTATTCAAGTTTGAAACTCCTGCCCTGGGAAAAGTCAACCTGGTTAGTGGCAAGGGTGAATTCGCGGCCAATGGCGCTGTATATCTGTACATCAATTTTGGGCCCGTAAAAGGCAGCTTCATCCTGCACTTCCACGAAGGGGATATTGGATTCGGTCAGCACATTCCTTACCATTGTCTCTGTCTCTTTCCATAACTCCGGCTCATTCACATACTTGATTCCAAGTTTATCAGGTGAGTGGAGGGAAAGCCGCATGACGTATTTATCAATACCGAATATTTTAAAATATTTCAAGTACATCTCATTTACTGCCCGGAACTCGTCATTGAACTGCTCCTTGGTACAATAAATATGTGCATCATTCATGTGCAGGCAACGGACCCGCATCAGCCCGAATAATTCACCGCTCTGTTCATAACGGTACACGGTTCCGTATTCAGCGATCCGGTAAGGCAGATCACGGTAACTTTTTGGCTCGGCTGCGAATATTTTATGGTGATGGGGACAATTCATGGACCTCAGGTAATATTTCTCCCCGTCCATTTCCATCGGTGGGTACATACTGTCCGCATAATAGGGCAAGTGCCCGCTTGTGAGGTACATGCTTTCTTTAGCGATATGCGGGGTCACCACTCTTTTATATCCTGCAGCTTTTTCTGTTTCCTTGGCCAGTTTTTCCAGTTCTTCAATTATCACGGTACCGTTAGGCATCCACAGGATCAGTCCCTGCCCCACGTCATCATCCATGGTATAAATACTCAATTCTTTCCCGAGTTTGCGATGATCTCTTTTCTTCGCTTCCTCCAGCATTTGTAAATATTCTTCCAGTTCTTTCTGAGAAGGGTAGGTGACCCCATAGACCCGGGTCAGCATTTTATTTTTCTCATTCCCTTTCCAGTAAGCTCCTGCAATACTGGTCAGTTTGATCGCCTTGATAAAAGAGGTGTTTGGAATATGCGGCCCCCGGCAGAGATCCGTAAAGCCTCCCTGTGTATAGAAAGTGATCTCGCCATCATTCAGGTTACTGAGCAGGTCGAGTTTGTATTCATCACCTTTATCACTAAAATATTTTACGGCTTCATCTTTGGAAATTTCTTTCCGGAGGTAATCGCTGTTCTTCCGGGCCAGTTCATTCATCTTTTTTTCCAGTGCCGCCAGGTCTTCCTCGCTCATTTTTTTATCTCCCAGGTCCATATCATAATAAAAACCATTGTCAACGGGAGGGCCCACCCAGAATTTTACACCCGGGAACATCGACTCCACCGCTTCAGCCATAAGGTGAGCGGAAGAATGCCAGAAAGTGTTTTTTCCATCAGCATCATTCCAGGTTAGTAGTTTTAAGGAAACGTCTTCGTTGATCGGCCTGCTGGCATCCCAGACCTGGCCATTGATATTGGCGGCCAGTACTTTTCTTGCCAATCCTTCTGAAATGGATCTTGCTATCTCCAGTGCAGTTGTTCCTTTTTGATATTCCCTGACGGATCCGTCCGGGAGTGTGATCTTGATCATGCAGTAAATCCCTTTTTTAATAGGGTGCAAATTTAGCGAAATACGGCTAAAGATTTTAAGGTATTAAGCGGACGCAATGAACCATGGATCCTTATCTTCATGGCAAGTCGCCCGTGAGGACCAAGGTCAATATTAACAAACTATTGCCCGGGGTCCATTATCCCGGTATGTACATATTTACTAGTTTTGAACCTGATGAAACGGACTTTATCCAGGTACTTGCTGTTGTTTGCGTTGCTATTGCCGTTTGCACCCGCTCCTGTTACCGCGCAAAATCTTACGGGTATCTGGAAGGGTTATTTTATTTCCGATGAAGGCGAGCAATATAAACTGGAGTTCCAGGTCTCGCAAAGCAATTCCTACGGTGTTACCGGTGTTTCCTACTCCTATCTCGACATTCGCTTCTATGGCAAAGCAACCATGACAGGAAGTTTTGTAAAAACATCTTCTTCCTTTAAGATCAGGGAAATAAAAACAGTTGAAGTAAAAAGTTCCCTCGGTGGCGCTACCTGTATCATGAATTACAATTTCAAGTATTCAAGATCCGGGAAAGAAGAATTCCTCGAAGGAACTTATCTTGGTAAATATGAATCGAAATATACGACCAATCCCCCTCCCAGCTGGGGTGATTGCGGCGGCGGAAGGGTCTTCCTAAGAAAAGTGAGCACTTCCGATTTTTATGTTGAGCCTTTCCTCCGGAATAAGGATAAGACCACCCCGGTCATTTATAACAAGCCCCCGGTAAAAAAAGATACCGCG